>CBIHLT010000124.1:0-15408 GCA_966210615.1 uncultured Massilia sp. | reverse complement strand
GTCCTGGGGCGTGAGATCAGTAAAGCAAACGCCTAATATACGCCCGTTCGCATCGTGTTGCAATTGCGCAAGCTTCAGTGTTGTTTTGCTATCACCGAGGCCTGCGCCGGGCTCAAATCTCGAGATTGTCGATCAGGCGGGTCGAGCCCAGCTTGGCGGCGGCCAGCACCACCAGCGGCTCGCCGCGTTCCATGTCGGCGGCATTCGGCGCCTGCAGGTCGATCCGCTTGCGGATCGAGACATAGTCCGGCTTCCAGCCGCGCCCGGCCAGCTCGGCCATCGCACGCTGTTCGACGGCCACCATGTCATGGTCGCCGCTGCGCACGGCCGCGGCCACGGCGTTCAGCTCGCGGTACAGGACCGGCGCCTCGAGGCGCTCGGCTTCCGACAGGTAGCCGTTGCGCGAGGACAGGGCCAGGCCGTCCTCGGCGCGGAAGGTCTCGGCGCCGATGATCTCGGTCGGCAGGGCGAACTGGCGCGCCATGTTACGCACGATCATCAACTGCTGGTAATCCTTCTTGCCGAACACGGCCACGCGCGGCTGCACGCAGGAAAACAGCTTGGTCACGACCGTGCACACGCCTTCGAAGAAGCCGGGGCGGAACTCGCCTTCCAGGGTGTTGCCGAGGCCGTTAGGCGGGGTGACACGGTATTCCTGGGGTTCCGGGTACATGTCCTTCTCGGTCGGCGCGAACAGCACGTAGACGCCTTCCTTCTCCAGCTTGGCGACGTCGTCCTGGAAGGTGCGCGGGTACTTGTCGAAGTCTTCGTTGGGGCCGAACTGCAGGCGGTTGACGAAGATCGAGGCGACCACCGGGTCGCCGTGGCGGCGCGCCAGGCGCATCAGGGACAGGTGGCCTTCATGCAGGTTGCCCATCGTCGGCACGAAGGCGGTGCGCAGCTGGCCGCGCAACTGGTCGCGCAATTCGTCGATGGAGGAAATGATTTTCATGGGCTGACAGAGAGTGAGGGGCCGGCGCTTCAGGCCGGCGAATAGGCCAGGCGCACGTAGATCGGCGCAAACGGTTCGGCCTGGGTGATTTCAATGAGCGTTTCTTTCGCGAGTTCCAGCATGGCCACAAAGTGTACAACCACAATGGGAACCCCGTGCTGGCCCGCAAATAATTCGCCGAACTCGACGAAGCGCTGCGACTGCAGGGTGCGCAGGATGGCCGACATGTGCTCGCGCACCGAGAGTTCCTGGCGGCTGATCCGGTGATGCTGGGTCAGCTTGGCCCGGCGCAGGACGTCGAGCCAGGCGCGCTGCAGGTCCCACGGGTCGACATCGGGCCAGACGGGCGCCAGGCCCTGTTCCACGAACAGGGAGGGGCGCTGGAAATCGCGGCCTTCCTGGGGCAGCTGGCCCAGCTGGACGGCGGCGGTCTTGATCTGCTCGTAGTCCAGCAGGCGGCGCACCAGCTCGGCGCGGGGATCGCCCACGTCCTCGACCAGGTCGTCCTGGCGCCGCGGCAGCAGCATGCGCGACTTGATCTCGATCAGCATCGCCGCCATCAGGAGGTACTCGGCCGCCAGCTCCAGGTTGTGCTGGCGGATCTGCTCGACGTATTCCAGGTATTGCAGGGTCACCTGCGCCATCGGGATGTCGAGGATATTGAAGTTTTGCTTGCGGATCAGGTAGAGCAGCAGGTCGAGCGGACCTTCGAAGGCGTCGAGGAAGACCTCGAGCGCGTCCGGCGGGATGTACAGGTCGTTCGGCAGGCGCGTGATCGGCTCGCCGTAGAGGCGCGCGATGGCGCCGGCGTCGTGGCCGGACCTATCGGGAGGAAGTGGCGGCGCCTCTGCGGTGACCGGCGTGGGTTCGGCCGGCTCCTGCGCGGCCTGCTCGGGCTGCATCGGCGTCTTCTGGACTCAGACCTTGGTCTGGTAAGGGTAGGCGTTCTGGCGCAGGCGCGATTCCTTGATGCGGGCCTGTTCGTCCAGCGACAGCGGAGCCTTGTCCCACAGCAGGGAGCGCCCAAGCACCTGGCGCTCTTCCATGCCCGGCAGCTGGTTCTTCAGCTCCTTGATGAACTTGGTGTGCTCCGATTCGTACATCGAGTGTTGTTTCTTGAAGATCATGATTCTTAAGAGAGTATTAGTCAGGACGGGGCAAGCGTTGCCCGGCAGATTCTTCTGCCCCGGCGGTTCTACGTCAAGCTTATTTGTGCAGCTCGTTCAGCTGACGGGCGATGATGTCGTGGCTGAGCCACAGCACCGGGGCGATTTTCTCGGCCGCGCCATGGAACATCAGCGGGCCGGCGCCTTCCAGCACCAGGGCCGACAGATGGTCGGTGATCAGGGCCTTGCGGTCCTTGTGCAGCGAGGTGATCTCGTCCGAGGTGCCGATCATCACGTCCGCGAGTTCCGGGGTGTTGTCCATCGGCCAGGCTTCGAAGTTGCGGAAGTGGACGCTGGTGACGTCCTGGTTATAGCCTTCCAGCTTGTCCAGCACGCTCTGCAGCGTGACGCCGTCGTTCAGCAGGCTCTCGCAGATGCGCCACTGCTCGTCGGCCCAGGCGCCGCCGCCTTCGCGCTTGAGCGCGTTCAGCAGCGGAATCAGCGGCAGCTCGACGCCGACGAAGATGTCGGACGAGTTGGTGCGGATTTCCGGGCAGTTGAACACGGTGGCCCACACGCCCTGGTTCCAGGCCGCTTCGGCGACCGATTCCAGGCGCTTCTTGGCGTAGCCCTGGGTGTAGTTGGTGTAGGTCTGCCAGACGTACTCGCCGCCGATCAGGACTTCGGTGCCGTGGTAGCCGTAGGCGGTGTAGCGGACTTCGCCACCGGCCTTGGTCACGCGCTCGCGGATCGGGGCGGAGGCGTCGATCAGGTACTTGAGCGTGTTGGCGGTGACTTCGTCGAAGTTCATCAGGATCAGCTTGCCCAGGTCGCTGTCGAGCAGGGCGCGCGAAGACATGAAGCGTTCGCCGCGGCCCTTGTAGATGCGGTTGGCGATGGCCAGGAAGGCCTTGATCTTCGGGATGCCGCCGGCCATGGTATGGGCGAAGAAGACGTTGGCGCCTTGCGGGATCAGCTTGTCGATCTCGGCCATGACGCTGGCGGCCGAGCTGGTGAAGCGGCGCACGCCGGCTTCGCGGCAGCGCTCGATCTTGGCCCAGTCCAGCTTTTCTTCCTGCCAGTTCTTCAGGGTGATCCCGGACAGCATCTCGGTCGGGTTCTGCTCGCCTTCCGGCGCGTCCATGTCGAAACCGGCCATCAGCGGCACATTGATGATGCGGCCGCCCAGTTTCTCTTCCGCTTCGGCGTGTTCCTCGGCGGTCAGCGCGCGCAGGGCGCCGGACTCGTCGCGGCGGCCCACGGTGATGCCGACGATCGTCATGCCGGCGGCGCGTGCCTCGTCGATCAGGCCATTCACATAGCCGCGGCCGAACAGTTCGCCGAACAGGACGAATACGTCGCCCTTGCGGAACACGTTGGCGTGCGGGATGTGGCGGAGAGGTTTGAATTCGGTCATATTATTAGCTACCTATCAAAGAGTATGTAGGGGCATTTGTTCTACACAAAAAGCGTGCCATTGTAACACCCGCTACCAGGCCGGGAATCGCTTTCCTGGCCTTTGCTTGTAGTCATTCTGGCCCAGTTCGCAAGGCTTAGTTAGCCCAAAAACCGTCTCCCCCGCAAAGGCGGGGCCAAGTGTGGCGTCGCGTTGGCTCATGCAAACTTGGGTCCCCGCCTGCGCGGGGATGACGGTTTTGAGACTAACTAACTGAATCCATTAGCGGATCCGCATCCCCGGCGTCGCACCCGGCATCGGGTCGAGCAGGTACAGGCCCGGGTTCGCCTTCTCGTCGGCGGCCGAGGCGCACAGCACCATGCCTTCCGACACGCCGAACTTCATCTTGCGCGGGGCCAGGTTGGCGACCATCACGGTCAGCTTGCCGACCAGGTCTTCCGGCTTGTAGGCCGACTTGATGCCCGAGAACACGTTGCGGTAGCGGCCTTCGCCCACGTCCAGGGTCAGGCGCAGCAGCTTGCCGGCGCCTTCGACGTGTTCGCAGTTGACGATCTTCGCCACGCGCAGGTCGATCTTGGTGAAATCGTCGATCGAGATTTCGGGCGCCAGTTCTTCGACATCACCGGCCGGAGCGGCTTCGGCCGCAGGGGCTGCGGTCTCTGCGGCGGCTGGAACGGGGGCGGCCGCCGGCGCGCCGGCCGGCTTGTCGAACAGGTTCTCGACCATCTTCGCATCCACGCGCTGCATCAGGTGGCTGTAGGCGCCGATGGTGCGGCCCAGCATGGTCTCGTAGACGGCCGCGCCGTGGGTGTCGGCCCAGCTCAGTTCCGCGTCGCCCAGGAATTCGGCCACGCGCGCAGCCACCTGCGGCAGCACCGGCGACAGCATGATGGTCAGCTGGCGGAACAGGATCAGGGCGGTGGTGCAGACGTCGTGCAGCTCGGCGGTCTTCGCTTCGTCCTTGGCCAGGATCCAGGGCTTGTTCTCGTCCACGTACTGGTTGGTGACGTCGGCGATCTCCATGATCTCGCGCAGCGCCTTGCCGTACTCGCGCGCCTCGAAGCTGGCGGCGATGCTGGCCTGGCGCTCGACGCCTTCGCTCATCAAGGCCTTGCAGATCCAGCCCTTGGCGTCGCCCGAGAGGGTGTCGGCCAGCTTGCCGTCGAACTTCTTGGCGATGAAGCCGGCGCAGCGGCTGGCGATGTTCACGTACTTGCCGATCAGGTCGCTGTTCACGCGGTTGACGAAGTCTTCGCCGTTGAAGTCCAGGTCCTCGACCCGGGCGTTCAGCTTGAAGGCCAGGTAGTAGCGCAGCCATTCCGGGTTCATTCCCAGTTCCAGGTAGCGCAGCGGCGAGATGCCGGTGCCGCGCGACTTCGACATCTTTTCGTTGTTGACGGTCAGGTGGCCGTGGACGGCGACCTTGAGCTTGTCGATGATCGGGTGGCCCGAGAAATTCAGCATCGCGGGCCAGAACAGCAGGTGGAAGGACACGATGTCCTTGCCGATGAAATGCAGCTGCTCCGCGCCCGGGTCCTTCAGGAAGGCTTCGAAATCGCGGCCCTGCTTGTCGAAGTAGTTCTTGAGCGAGGCCAGGTAGCCGACCGGCGCGTCCAGCCACACATAGAAGAACTTGCCCGGCGCATCGGGGATCGGGATGCCGAAGTAGGGCGCGTCGCGCGAGATGTCCCAGTCGGCCAGCTTCTCGCCGGACTCGCCCAGCCATTCCGAGACCTTGTTGACCATTTCCGGCTGCAGGCGGCCAGCGGTGTTCAGCCACTCCTTGAGAAACTGGAAGCAGCGCGGGTCGGACAGCTTGAAGAAGTACTGCTCGGAGGGCTTGAGGATCGGGGTCGAGCCGGTGAACACCGAGAACGGGTTGACCAGTTCGGTCGGCTGGTAGGCGGCGCCGCAGACTTCGCAGTTGTCGCCGTACTGGTCCTTGGCGTGGCAGACCGGGCACTCGCCCTTGATGTTGCGGTCGGCCAGGAACATGCCCTTGACCGGGTCGTAGAAGCGGTCGACCGTCTTGGTGACGATCAGGCCCGCGTCGCGCAGCTTGCGGTAGATGCCCTGGGACAGCTCGACGTTTTCCGGCGAGTCGGTCGAATACCAGTTGTCGAAGGCGATGTGGAAGCCGTCCAGGTACTGCGGGCGGCCGGCGGCGATCTTGGCCACGAATTCCTGGGGCGTGATGCCTTCCTTCTCGGCCGCGATCATGATCGGCGTGCCGTGGGTGTCGTCGGCGCAGACGAAATGCACCTCGCGCTGTTGACCATTGTCGCGCTGCATTCGCTGGAACCGGACCCAGATGTCGGCCTGGATGTATTCCATCATGTGGCCGATGTGGAAGGCTGCATTGGCGTAGGGCAGGGCAGTGGTGACAAACAGCTTGCGGGTCATGGTCGAAACGCTCTGGTTATATAAAAAGAAGCATTTTAACAGCGGATGGGGCTGCGCGCGACGAGCCTTTTTCCCTGTTCTCCGGCGTATTTGCCATTCCGGCAAGAGGGCGAAGTGCATTTTGCGCTACACTTTCGGCCATCACATTCGGAGAAACACATGAGCATCAACGAGAACGACGTCAAGGCGGCCCTGTCGACGGTTATCGATCCTAACACCCAGAAAGACCTGGTCGCGTCCAAATCGGTCAAGCATGTCCAGGTCAGCGGAGCCGATGTCAGCTTCGAGATCGAGCTGGGCTACCCGGCGGCCAGCCAGATCGCCGGCATCCGCGAGCAAGTGGTCGCCGCTGTCAAGGCGCTTCCCGGCGCCGGCAACGTCACGGCCAAGGTCTATAGCAAGATCGTCTCGCACGCGGTCCAGCGCGGCCTCAAGGTGATGCCGAACGTGAAGAACATCATCGCCGTCGCCTCGGGCAAGGGCGGGGTCGGCAAGTCGACCACCGCGGTCAACCTGGCCCTGGCCCTGGCGGCCGAGGGGGCCAGCGTCGGCATCCTGGACGCCGACATCTACGGCCCCTCGCAGCCCATGATGCTGGGGATTAACGCCCGTCCCGAAAGCCGCGATGGCAAGACCATGGAGCCGCTGGAGAACCACGGCGTGCAGGTCTCGTCGATCGGCTTCATGATCGACCCGGACGAGCCCATGGTCTGGCGCGGCCCGATGGTCACCGGCGCGCTGCAGCAGCTGCTGGAACAGACCAACTGGCGCGACCTGGATTACCTGATCGTCGACATGCCCCCGGGGACCGGCGACATCCAGCTGACCCTGTCGCAGAAGGTGCCGGTCACCGGCGCCGTGATCGTCACCACCCCGCAGGACATCGCGCTGCTGGACGCGCGCAAGGGCCTCAAGATGTTCGAGAAGGTCGGCATCCCGATCCTGGGCGTGGTGGAGAACATGTCGACCCACATCTGCTCGAACTGCGGCCATGTGGAGCACATCTTCGGCGAAGGCGGCGGCGCGAAAATGTGCGCCGACTTCGGCGTCGATTTCCTGGGTTCGCTGCCGCTGACCATGGCGATCCGCGAGCAGACCGATTCCGGCCGCCCGACCGTGGTGGCCGATCCGGACGGCGCCGTGGCCTCGGTCTACAAGCAGATCGCGCGCCGGATCGCGATCAAGGTGGCCGAGAAGGCGAAGGACATGAGCGCCAAGTTCCCGAGCATCGTCGTCAAGAACGACTGACCGCGGAGCGCATCCAGGCGATCCGCGAGCGCCTGCGGGCGCCGGGTGCGTTGCCGGAGCGCGAAAGACGCGTGCCGCGCGACCGGGTCCAGGCCGCGCCGCACGGCCGGGGACGCCGGCGCCCGTCGACTCCCTGCCGAAACCGGTGCGCGCGGCATCCTGGCGAAGCTGCGCGACTCGGCTGGGCAGGATGTCGATGGCGGCTGTGGGCAGTTGCGGGCGCGGGCCGGGAAAGCGGTCCTGCTGCGCGACGCCTCCCTGAGCACTTAGGAAATTTCTTAATTTGCAAAATGCAGGCGCGCGCCGGACACATAATGGTATGATGGCCAATGTGTTTCGCTTGTTCTTTGGAAATATTTCTTGCGAGCTTTACCGCCGTCTCATCACTGCCCTGCGCAAGCAGGCTGATTGAAAGTTCACTTTGTCGACCAGTATGCCGGGCTCAGTACGGGAAGACGCCTGCGAGCCATCCCATTTCGTCCGTTTCTACCATGATGACGCGGTCCTGCTGACCGAGGTCGCCGACTTCCTCGACCGCGGCCTGCGCGGCGGCGGTTCGGCGATCGTGATCGCCACCCAGGAGCATCTCGATGCGCTGCGCCGGCAACTGATGGGCTTCGGCTCCCTGAAGGGCCAGCCCGCCTGGTTCCCGGGCGAACTCATCATGCTGGACGCGGCCGCCACCCTGGCCGGGTTCATGGTCGACGGCTGGCCCGACGAGCGCCTGTTCGACGAGGTCGTCGGCAATACGGTGCGCAAGGCCTGCGCGAAGGGACGCAGCGTCCACGCCTTCGGCGAAATGGTGGCGCTGCTGTGCGAACGAGGCCTGTACGACGCCGCCGTGCGGCTCGAGGAATTGTGGAACCGGCTCGGCGAAGCCTGCCGCTTCTCGCTGTTCTGCGCCTATCCCTGGAATCTGTTCCCGACGCAGGAGCTGGCCGAGGACTTCCACCGTGTCTGCTGCGCGCACGACCACGTCCGCCCGGAGGGGCAGGAGGTCAAGGAAGGGCAGCAGGAACTCTACCTGCAGCTTGCCCTCATGGAGCAGAAGAACCTCGCCCTGCAGGGCGAAGTCGCGCGCGCCAGGGAAGCCGAGCAGACCCTCAGGCACCGCGAGCGCGAGCTGGCGGACTTCGTCGAGAATGCCGCCGAAGGGCTGCACCGCGTGGGGCCGGACGGCACCATCCTGTGGGCCAACAAGGCCGAACTGAGCCTGCTGGGCTACCGCTGGGAAGAATACGTGGGACGGCACATCGCCGAATTCCATGCCGACCCGGACGTGATCGGGGATATCCTGCGCCGCCTGAACGCCGGGGAAACGCTGTACGACCAGCCGGCCCGCCTGCGCCGCCGGGACGGGTCGATCAAGCATGTCGTGATCAATTCGAACGCCTGCTTCGAAAACGGCCGCCTGCGCTACAGCCGCTGCTTCACCCGCGACGCGACCGAGCGCCACCTGCTGGAGCAGGCGCACCGCGAGCGCGAGGCCCTGGTGGCCGAACTGTCGCACGCCAACCGCGCCAAGGACGAATTCCTGGCCATGCTCGCCCACGAGCTGCGCAATCCGCTGGCGCCGGTGAGCGCGGCCGCTCAGCTGCTCGCGGTGGCCGCCGACGACCCCGCCCGCGTGCGCCAGGCCGCGGCCGTGATCGCGCGCCAGGTCGGCCACATGAAGGGGCTGATCGACGACCTGCTCGACGTCGCCAGGGTGACGCGCGGGCTGGTGGTGCTGAGCCGCAGCCCGCTCGACCTGCGCGACGTCGTCGCCGAAGCGGTCGAGCAGTCCGCGCCGCAGCTGGATGGGCGCCGGCAGCATCTGGAACTCGCGCTGCCGCCCGGGCCGGCGTGGATCAGCGGCGACCGCAAGCGCATCCTGCAGGTGGTCGCCAACATCCTCGCCAATGCGAACAAGTTCACGCCCGAGGGCGGCCATATCGGCGTGCGCATGAGCGTCTCGGAACACGAGGTGGCGCTGACGGTGTCGGACAGCGGCATCGGCATGGATGCCGAGCTGGCGTCGCGGGTGTTCGACCTGTTCGTCCAGGGCCACCGCACCCTCGACCGGGCCCAGGGCGGCCTGGGGATCGGCCTGGCGCTGGCCAAGAGCCTGGTGGAATCGCACGAGGGCGCCATCTTCGCGTACAGCGGCGGTCCGGGCGAGGGCAGCAGTTTCACGGTGACCCTGCCGCGCCTGGCGGACGGGCCGCCCGGCCCGGCGGCGCCTGGCGCCCCGGCCGTGACAGGGATGGCCGGGCAGCCGCTGCGGGTGGTGGTGGTCGACGACAACCGCGACGCGGCCGACGCGCTGGTGGATCTGCTGTCGGCCTGCGGACACCAGGCGCGCGCCCTGTACTCCAGCAGCGCGGCGCTGGCGGCGGCCGGCGACGGCTGTCCCCAGGTGTTCGTGCTGGACATTGGGCTGCCGGAGATCGACGGACTGGTGCTGGCGGGCCGCCTGCGCGCGCTGCCCGAGGCGGCAGGCGCCGTGCTGATCGCCGTCACCGGTTACGGCCAGCAGCGCGACAGGGAGCAGGCCCTCGCCGCGGGCTTCGACCATTACCTGGTCAAGCCGGTGGACGGGGCCGAGCTGCTCGCCCTGCTCGGGCAGATCGCGTTGCACGCCTGAGGCAAGCTTCGCAGCTGTTGGCGTCCGCATGGCGCGGGAGTAGACTGGAGGCTTCCGAAGAGGAGGCCGCCATGCGATCCCTGTTGGCTGTACTGCTCGCCGGCGCCGTGGCGTCCGCCCACGCCGGCCCCGAATTGCTCCATCAGGTCGACCTCGACACGCCGGGCGCGCTGGAACGCGTGCAGCGCGACCATCCCGCGCACTTCCAGGCAATTACCCGGATCCTGCGCGAAGCCCCCGAACGCAAACCCCAGGCGCTGGCCGGCTGGGTGCGCACGGCCTTCGACGCCAGGATGGCGTCCGCGATGCTGATCAAGACCAGCTATCCGCCCCGCGCCCGGCTGGAGTTCGTGCTGGGCGACACGCAGTACCGCGCACTGGTCACCCTGCGCAACGCCGAGCCGTCCCTGTCGCCGGCAACGGGCAACTAGGGATGGTCAGGCGCCGCGCAGGCTGCTGACCGCCTGCGCCACCGAGGACGCGTGCTCGCACATGGTGTCCGCGGCGGCCGAGCTTTGCTCGACCAGCTGGACCGTCTGGCGGGTGGTCTGCTCGATGTCCTGGATGGTTTCCCTCACCTGTTCGATGCCGTCGCGCTGCTCGCGGCTGGCGCCGGAGATCGAGGCCATGATGTCGGCCGCCTGCCTCACCGACTCCACGATCTCGTTCATGGTCCGCCCAGCCTGGTCGACCAGCTGCCCGCCGGCGTCGACGCGCACCACCGAGTCGCCGATCAGGCGCCTGACCTCCTGGGCCGCCTGGCCGCTGCGGTGGGCCAGGTTGCGCACTTCGGAGGCCACCACGGCGAAGCCGCGGCCTTCCTCGCCGGCGCGCGCCGCTTCCACGGCGGCGTTCAGCGCCAGGATGTTGGTCTGGAAGGCGATGCCGTCGATGACGCCGATGATGTCCTCGATCTTGCGCGAGCTGGTGCGGATCGAGGCCATGGTCTGCACCACGTCGGCCACGACGTCGCCGCCCTTGACCGCCATCGCGGACGCGGATTCCACCAGCTCGTTGGCCAGCGCGGCGTGATCGACGTTGCGCTTGACCGTCGCGGTCAGCTTGTCCACCGCCCGCGCCGCCTGCTCCAGGCGCGCGGCCTGCGCCGTGGCGCTCGCGGACAGGTCGCTGCTGCCGCTTGCCACCGCATTCGAGGTCGCGGTGATCAGCTGCATGTCGCGCGCCACCTTGTCGGCGCTGGCGTGCATGGTGCGCAGGGTGTGCTGCAGGGTGGCGGCGCTGGCGCCGACCGCCGCCGTTTCGCGCTGCAGGCGCACGGCAAGGTAGGACAGCACGGCGGCTTCCACCACCACGTAGACGGCATGCACCAGGACGATGCCGATCCCCGGGCGGGTGAAGCACATCGCGGGATAGCCCCATTCCTGCAGGTAGTTGAAGCTCAGGTGATGCACGGCCGCGGTGGCCGCGGCGGCGACGATCACGCGCCAGTCCTGGTAGCAGACCAGGAAGGCCAGCAGCACGAAGATCCCGAAATGCAGCTCGGTCATGCCGCGCGCCTGGTGGATGTTCAGGGCGCAGAACAGCATCAGGCTTACCGCTACCGCCAGCCTGGTTTCCAGGCGGCCCGGCCGGGCCAGGACCAGGGCGCTGGGGACCAGGACCAGCGGCAGGCCGGCGGCGAGCGCGAGGAACAGGGTGTCGTGCCAGAACGACAGGGCGATGGAGAACGCTAACAAGCCCCATAGTACGAAGAGGAACAGCTTGTCGGCGCTGAGGGCATGGGTGTCGGCTGGGAGACCGGAAATCTGTTTCATTCTTTTTCGCTTCCCTGTAACTTTTGGTCTGAAAATATTAATCTAGCACCAATGGTTGTTACATGGAATTAATTTTTTTACGATAAGCAAATAATCTGCTGCGCAGTGGCGCCAGTTACTGCGGCGGCCGGTGCATCGGCATTCACGGGGAGCGCGGCAATGTGTCTGGTGCGAGAACCTTGTTTTATTTTATTGTGACAATTGGTGATATTTTTGGCGCTGTCACCGTTGCGTGTTGAAGCTGCCAATCGCAGCTCTCAGTCGAACGCAGCACCTGAAGCAAATGCTCGCGTTGACGCCTGCTTAGTACTGCCACTTGTTCCAGCAGTTTCCTGAACGCCGAGGCCTTCATCGCTTCCTCCGCCGAGATATGGTTCTTTGTTAGACCTCAGCAGTTAAAGAAGATTCAACACTCAACGGTGACAGCGCCATGTTTGGTGCCGGGCGAGCTGCCATCTACAGCGTCGCAAGCCGCCTTTTCTTGAATCGTTCTGTGCGGAATTAAAGTGAGCAGGAAACTTCCTACCTAAACTCAGTGCCTGGAGCGTCTTGCCAAGGCGCCGGAGTGCGGGATGGGAGCCAGATGAACGACAAGAGGCCGGGGTGGGGCGGGCGTTACCTGAAGCTGGCCCACCGTTTCATACCTGCGCCGCTGCAGCAGGATGCGTCGGTCATGGCGCGCGCCGGGAACGTCGTCAATGCCGCCGTCATGGCCGGCACCGCCGGGCCGCTGTATGCGCTGGCCTACTGGCTGCTCGGCCTCCGGACTGCCGCCCTCGAAATCCTGGCGTGTTCGGCCTGCATGCTGCTGGCGCCCGCCGTGCTGCGCGCCACCGGCTGCATCCTGGCCGCGCGCGAACTCTTCCTGTGCGCGCTGTTCTTCAATTTCTCCTGGTTGAGCTGGCACCTGGGCGGCATCAGCGCGCCCACCGCGAGCTGGCTGATCACCGGCCCGGTGGTGGCGATGTTCCTGGGGGGCCTGCCTTCGGCCGCATTCTGGCTGGGCATGAGCTGCGCCAGCGCCGCCGCCATCTACGGCTTGCAGGTGTCCGGGCTGGCCACGCCCGTGGCGCCGGCGGCCGACATGGCGCTGCTGCACCTGGTGTGCGACATCGGCTTGTATGTGGTGGTGCTGGTGTTCGTGCTGCTGTTCGAGCTGACCAAGACCGAAGGTTTCGTCAGCCTGCAGCAGGCCTTGTCCACCATTAGCGAGCTGGCCATCCGCGACGAGCTCACGGGCAGCCACAACCGGCGCTTCGTGCTCGACCTGATCGACAAGGAAAAGGAACGCAGTGACCGCAACGGGCGCAGCTTTTGCTTGTGCCTGTTCGACATCGACTTCTTCAAGCGCATCAACGACACCTACGGGCACGGCGCCGGCGACGCCGTGCTGCGCGACTTCGCGCGCGCGGTGCAGGGGCAAATCCGCGCCACCGACACCTTCGGGCGCTACGGCGGAGAAGAATTCCTGCTGCTGCTGCCGGAGACGTCCGCCGCGGACGCGGTGGTGCTGGCTGAACGGGTACGCGGCGTGATCGAGGGCCTGCGCTGCGAAGACGGCGACAGCGTGATCCGCTTGAGCGTTTCGGCGGGCGTGGCCGAATACCGGCTGGGCGAGCCTTGCGCCCAGGCCATCGTGCGCGCCGACGAGGCGCTCTACCTGGCCAAGTCGCTGGGGCGCAACCGGGTGCTGTGCCATGGCGAGGATGAACGCGCCCAGGTGGGCGTGGCGCCGGCCCAGGACGCGGCCGACATGGGAGCGAGCCTGGGCCGGGTGCTCGACGGCGTGCATTGCGACCAGCTCACCGGCCTGCTGAACCGGCGCCTGCTGCGCGACCGCCTGCGCCACGCCATGGACCGCGCCAACCGCAACCGGCGCCCGATCGCGCTGCTGCTCCTGAACATCAACCGCTTCAAGGAGGTCAACGACGCCCTCGGCTACGAGGCGGGCGACGCGCTGCTGGCCCAGGCCGGCGCGGCGATCCGGCGCTGCCTGCGCGACTCCGACACCGTGGCGCGCTGGGGCGGCGACGAGTTCATCGCGCTGCTGGAAGACCTGGGCAGCGAAGCCGACGCCCAGCAGGTGGCGGAGAAGATCCTGGACCGCTTCGCCTTGCCGATCGTCGCCGGCGGGCGCGATTGCTTCGTCAGCCTGGCGGCCGGCGTGGCCTTGTATCCGGCGGCCGACTGCGACCTGGACGCGCTGCTCAAGCGCGCCGACCTGGCCATGCGCTGCGCCAAGGAATGGGGCGAGAACAGCGTGCAGGTCTACCGCGGCATCCAGGTCCAGCCGCCCAGCGAGCGCCTGGCGCTGAAGAACGGCCTGCGCGAGGCGCTCGCGCGCGGCCAGCTGTTCCTGGAATACCAGCCCCAGGTCGACCTGGCCAGCCGGCGCGTGATCGGCGTCGAGGCGCTGCTGCGCTGGCAGCATCCGGTGTATGGCCGCATCGACCCGGGCCGCTTCATTCCGCTGGCCGAGGAAACCGGCATGATCGTCCCGATCGGCGAATGGGCGCTGCGCACCGCCTGCCGCCAGAACCGCGCCTGGGCGGCCGCCGGCCTGCCCGAGATCAAGACCGCGGTCAACCTGTCGGCGCGCCAGCTCAAGGAGCCGGGCCTGGCGGGCCGCGTGATGGCCATCCTGGCCGACACCGGCATGCCCGCGCACTGCCTGGACCTGGAGATCACCGAAGGCATGCTGATCGACGACCTGGGCGCGAACTGCGCCGTGATGAACCGCCTGCGCCAGGCCGGGGCGGTGGTGTCGATCGACGATTTCGGTACCGGCTACTCCAGCCTGAACTACCTGTGCGAGCTGCCGGTGGACATCCTCAAGATGGACGGCCTGTTCGTGCGCCGCCTCGGCAACGGAGGCGGGCGCCCGTTCGCGGTGGCCGAGACCATCGTCGCCATGGCGCACCGCCTGGGCCAGTCGGTGATCGCCGAATCGGTCGAGACCCCGGAGCAGCTGCGCGACCTGTGCGCGATGGGCTGCGACGCCGCCCAGGGCTACCTGTTCGACCGCCCGCTGGCGCCGGAAAAGATCGCCGCGCTGCTGGCGCGCCAGCCGCAAGCGGCTGCGCTCATCGGCTGAGCCATTCGCCTGAACCATTCCCAACGATACCCCTGGAGGACGCCGTGCTGAATGAATCCGTTCCTTTCGATCCCGCCGAGGACCTGCCCCTGCTGTCCGCCTCCGGCGCGCTGGACGGCAACGTGGCCCAGTTCGCGCAGCCGCGCGGGCCCGACCTGCTGCGCCGCAACGGCCCGCTCGACGCCTGGTGCGCGCTGCGCGCCCGCCATGGCGTATGGCCCTATGCGCGCGTGCTGGAGGGGCCGCCGGAACCGCTCGCCACCGTGGGCGGCGAAGCCGGCGTTGGCGATGCGGTGCGCGGCATCAACTTCGCCTCCCAGGACTACCTGTCGCTGGCGGCGCATCCGGCCATCGCCGACGCCGCGCTGCGCGCACTGGGCGAAGCCGGGCCGCACAGCGCCGGCTCGGCCGTCCTGCTGGGGAATACGCGCTATTCGCTCAAGCTGGAGCGGGCGCTGGGCGAGCTGCTCGGCCTGGGCCAGGTGGTGCTGTTCCCGACCGGCTGGGCGGCCGCCTTCGGCGCCATCACGGCGCTGGTGCACGGCGCCGACTACGTCGTGATCGACCAGCTGGCCCACGCCTCTCTGCGCCAGGGCGCGCAGACCGCCACCCGCAACGTGCTGGTGCACCGCCACCTGGACTGCGACCATGTGCGCGAGCTGCTGGCCGGGATCCGCTCGCGCGACAGCGCCAACGCCATCCTGGTGGTCACCGAAGGCCTGTTCAGCATGGACGCGGACAGTCCCGACCTGCCGCTGCTGCAGCACCTGTGCCGCGAGTACAAGGC
>CBIHLT010000123.1:0-15489 GCA_966210615.1 uncultured Massilia sp. | reverse complement strand
TGGGCAGGGAACCCGTGTGGCTGGAGACCGAACTGCACGTGGCCGGCAATGGCATGCTCGAACTGCGGCGCGGCAAGGCGTCGGCGCCGGCTGCGCCGCCCGCTCCGGCTCCGGCGGCGCCCCCGATCGAGGCCGCCGTGACGCGGCTGGAAATCAGGAACGGCAATGGCGTCACCGGCATGGCGCGCGCGCTGGCGCGCCAGCTCGGCGTTGCCGGCATGAAGGTGACCCGGCTGTCGAACGACAAGGGATTTGCCGTGCGCCGTACCCGCATCGAATACGAGGCGGCGCACCGCGCGGCCGCCGAGCGCCTGGCGGAACGGATCGGCAGCGCGCAGCTGCGCGAAGTGCCTGCCTGCGCGCCGGCCGACGTGCGCCTGGTGCTCGGCCGCGACCTGCCGCGCAGAGGACTCGCGCTGCGCACGCCGGCCGGCCGGGACAAGACCGGCTAGTCCGCGTTCTTCCGGCTTATTTCCAGCTGATGCTGCCGAGACCGTTGTCGCTGGCGTTGCGCTTGGCCGGATTGCCGTACACCGTGGCCGACCCCAGGCCGCTCAGGCTCACGTCGGCGGCCTGCTTCGCGTGCACCGAGGCGCCGCCCAGGCCGGACAGGGCCAGGTCGACGGTATCGGCCTGCAGCCCCTGCGCTTCCAGGCTGCCGACGCCGCTCAGCTTGGCCTGCAGCATCCGGGTCTGGCCCTGGACCGTCATGCGGCCGGCGCCGCGCAGGCTCAGGTCGACGCGCTCGGCGCGCACACCCTTGAGGCTCATCGCGCCCACGCCGCCCAGGCGGGCATCGATCTGGCGGAAGCCGCCGTCGACGGCGATCGCGCCGGCGCCGTCCAGGGCCAGCTTCACGCTGTCGCCGGAAAAGCCGCTGACGGTCGAGCTGCCGACGCCGTTCGACGTGAACTCGGCCAGGTTCGGCATGGTGAGCTCGGCGCGCAGCCGGTGTTCCATGCGCTCGTTGCGGTTGGTGAAGGATTCGGTGCCGATTTCGAGGGTGTCGCCGCGCTGCGCGGTGGTGATGCGCTTGATGTAGCGGGGATCTCCCGAGACCACCAGCGAGGCCGTGGGACCCTGGACCAGGACCAGATCGACCACGCCGCCCAGCTTGACCTTGGTGACCTTGGCGTCCACGGCGCGGGTCTCGCGCGCGGCGTCGCCGGCGAGGACGGGGCCGGCGGCCAGGGTGAGCGAGCCGGCGACGAAGGCGGCGGTCAGCAGTTTATTCATGGTGGATCTCCGAAAATGATTGTCGATGGCGGCAGAATAGGCGAACACACGGAATTTGCCTTCCGGATTGCGACGGACTGCGCATTCGGCGGGATGGACCGTTGAAAAACACTACCGCCGCGCCTGCTCCTTCTTCACGTGTTGCATGATGTTGAGGAAGGTGTCGGTCCAATACGCGCCGCGGTGCTGCGCCAGGAAGCGCAGCAGCTCCTCGTGCGCCTGCGCCGACACGCTCAGGTAGTCGCCGCCGATGCCGTGGAAGGTGAAGGCGACCATGGTGCCGCGCGCGCCGGCCTGCCGGACCAGCGCGATCATCTCCTTGCCGCTGGCATTCACCGGCACCGCCACCGCCACCGCATAGGGATCGACCGTGGCCATGGAGGCAGCCACGCCTTCGCCGCCGCCCGCCTTGACCGCCACGAAGGCCGTGCGCAGCGCCGGCAGGTAAGGACGGCCCGAGGCCAGCAGGTCGCCGCAAGGCGCGGTATAGGTGCGCTCGCGGCGGCCGTCGATCGCCTCCAGCATCGTATTGCCGAGCAGGACCTGGTCGCGCATCTGCTCCGGCGTGGTGGTGTCGAGATTGCGGTGCGGCTCCACCCAGGCGCGGTCCGCGCCCGAACCCGAACACTGGTGGAACAGGCTGTGGTTGCCCAGTTCATGGCCGCGCCGGGCAGCCGCCCGCCACTCGCCCATGCGCCTGGCCACGGCGGGATTCGACAGCTGCAGGTAGAAGCTGCCCTTGAGGCCATGGCGGTCGAGCGCAGGCAGGGCGTGGTCGAGCTGGGAGTCGAGGGCGTCGTCGTAGGCCAGGCTGACCGCGGCGCGCGCGCCGTTCGGCCAGCGGAATCCGCTGGCCTGCGCGCAGGCCGACGCAGGCGCAAGGACGCTGGCAAGCAGCAGGAGGAGGCGGACGGAGTGTGCAAGCGGGCGCTGCATCAGGCAAATCTCCCTTGGTTTTGGAAGCGGTTCCAGCCAAACAGGCCGACTCTAGCATTCCACGAAAATCCGCGTCAACAGAGCAGACCCGCACGGCTCGCCTCATCGCGCCGGGACGCTCCCTCTGAGATGGACGCAAATGTTGCAAAACTGCCGCAGTTTGACCCGTATCTGCATGGAATATTCCGTTGACAATTTTTTTTTCCAACCCTAATATTCAGACAACTGCATGGAAACGTTTCCATGAAGCGGCAAGCAGGCGGTGAGGGCGCGGAGTTGGAGCAAGAGCATCCGGGGTAGTGAGGGCGTCCGGCGGGTTGTGGAGACAAGGCGGCAGGCACCGTGGGTAGGTGAGACCGCCATATTTTAAAAAGAACAGGAGAACACATGGTTTACCCCAAGGCGAAACAGACATTGATCAGCCTGGCAGTGGCGAGCGCCTGCGCGGCATTCGCACCGGCCTACGCCCAGGACCAGGCAAGCCCGCCGGCCGAGGCTCCGGCAGCGCCGGCCACCCCGGCCAGCGAGGGCGCCAGCGCGCCCGGCCTGTCCCCGAACGGTACGACCCAGACCGTGGTCGTCACCGGCCTGCGCGCCAGCCTGGAATCCTCGCTCAACCTCAAGCGCAACGCGCAGGGCTTCGTCGACGGCATCGTGGCCGAAGACATCGGCAAGTTCCCCGACACCAACCTGGCCGAGTCGCTGCAGCGCATCTCCGGCGTGTCGATCGACCGCAGCATCGGCGAAGGCTCGAAGGTGACCGTGCGCGGCGTCGGCCCCGACTTCAACCTGGTGCTGCTGAACGGCCGCCAGATGCCGACTTCCGGCCTGGGCGACCGCAACGGCCGCGCCTTCGACTTCGCCAACCTGGCCTCGGAGGCGGTGTCCCAGATCCAGGTGTACAAGTCCGCGCGCGCCGAAACCCCGACCGGCGGCATCGGCGCGACCATCAACATCCTCACACCGCGTCCGCTGTCGCGTCCCGGCATGCAGGCCAGCGTCGGCGTCAAGGGCGTGTACGACAAGTCGGCCCAGAACCTGCCGGACGACGTCCAGCGCGGCGACAAGATCACGCCGGAGATCTCCGGCATCTACAGCAATACCTCGGCCGACGGCCGCTTCGGCATCGCGCTCACCGCCAGCTACCAGGAACGCAACCTGGGCTTCAACCAGGCCGCCGTCTCCAATGGCTGGAAGGGTCCGTTCCGTGGCGACGAGAACAACTGGGGCACGATTCCGCAGCCGGGCACGCCGGGTTCCGAGCGCATCACCAACCGTCCGGATCCGACCGACGTGTACCAGGTGCCGCAAAACCTGAACTACAACATGAACGGCGTGCAGCGCCAGCGCACCAACGGCCAGGTGGTGTTCCAGTTCGCCCCGACCAAGGCGCTGACCACCACCCTCGACTACACCTACTCGGAAAACAAGGTCCAGACCCGCCGCCAGGATATCTCGGCCTGGTTCAACTTCGGCGCCTCGTCGAGCACCTGGACCGACGGCCCGGTGGCCAGCCCGCTGATCTACACCGAGCACATCCCGGACGCGAATAGCGACATCGCGATGGGCGGGGCCGACTTCGCCACCAGGAACGAGAACAAGTCGCTCGGCTTCAACGCGGCCTGGAAGCTCAACAACGACGTGCGCTTCGAATTCGACGCCCACCACTCCACCGCGGAATCGACTCCGGACAGCCCCTGGGGCTCGAGCAATGTCATCGGCACCGCCAGCATGAGCCGCGGCGATACCACCGTCGACTTCAGCAAGGACTTCCCGGTCCTGAGCATCGCCGGCGCCGACTTCGCGCGCGCGCCGCAGCAGGTGACCGGCTCGGTGTTCGAGAACGGCTACATGAAAACCGAGATCGACCAGGCCCAGCTCCACGGCAGCTGGAAGATGCTGGAAGCCTCCGAGCTGAAGTTCGGCCTGGCCGCGACCAAGGTCGACTACCGCTCGGCTTTCTCGGTGCAGCAGCGCGACACCTGGACCGGCGCCACCAGTCCCGCCGACTACCCGGCCAGCATGTTCCACCGCGAGACCCTGAGCAAGTACTTCGACAACATCGACGGCAGCGGCAATCCGGCCTTGTTCAACCAGTTCAATACCTTCGACTTCGAGCAGCTGCGCGCGCTGGCGGCGCAGGTCACGGGATTGCCCGACCTGTACCGTCCGAAGACCACCTACGACACCGACCAGCGCACCGAGGAAAAGTCGAAGAGCCTGTACCTGCAGTTCAACACCGACTGGGACACGGCGATGCCGGTCCATACCTCGTTCGGCCTGCGCTACGAGAAGACCGACGTCACTTCGAGCGCGCTGGTGCAGACGCCGACCGCGATCAGCTGGGTCTCGCAGAACGAGTTCCCGGTGGTCTTCGGCGAGCGCGGCTTCACCACGCTCAAGGGCAAGTACAATCACCTGCTGCCGAGCTTCGACGCCGACGTCGACCTGCGCCCGGACATGAAGGCGCGCTTCAGCTACGGCGAGACCATCGGCCGTCCGCGCTACGACCAGATCTCCGGCGGCCAGGTCCTGAATACGCTGGCACGTGTGGAAGGCGGCACCGGCACCCAGGGCAATCCCTCGCTCGAGCCGGTCAAGGCCAAGAACATCGACCTTGCCTTCGAGTGGTACTACGCCAAGTCGAGCTTCTTCTCGGTCAACCACTTCCGCAAGCACCTGAGCAACTACGCCGGCCAGTCGCAGTTGATCGCCCAGCCCTTCGGCGTGCGCACCCCGGTCGGCGGCACCTACTGGAACGCGGCGCTGCAGAACGGCTGCGGCACCGGCGACACCACCTGCATCCGGAACTACATCCTGCGCAACTTCGCCGGCCAGCCGGGCGTGGTGCGCGGAGCCGACGACGCCTCCGGTGCGCCAACCGGCACGATCACCGCCATCGGCAGCGATCCGATCGCGGATTTCCGTATCACGTCGTTCTCGAACCAGAAGAAGGACCGTGTGCGCGGCCTGGAATTCAACGTGCTGCACATGTTCGGCGGCAGCGGCTTCGGGGTGCAGGCCAACTACACCTACGTGCATTCCGGCCTGAAGTACAACAATGCGAGCATCGGCGAGCAGTTCGCGCTGGTCGGCCTGGGCGATTCGGCCAACCTGGTCGGTATCTTCGAGAACGACAAGTGGAACGTGCGCGCGGCCTATAACTGGCGCGACGAGTTCCTGTCGGGGACCTTCGACGGTTCCGGTCCGAACCCGAACTATGTCGAAGCCTACGGCCAGTTCGACCTGAGCATCGGCTACAACCTCAGCAAGAACCTGAGCATCCAGTTCGAAGGCATCAACCTGACGGACGAGATCAAGCGCATCCACGGCCGCACCAAGCAGACCTTGCTGTTCGTGGAACAGTCCGGGCCGCGCTACATGCTGGCCGCACGCTACAAGTTCTGATGGTCCGATGGGCCGCGGGCATTCCCGCCGCGGCCCGTTCGGGGTAGACTGCCCCATCCGTTTTTCAGGAAGCAGCATGGTGACGAACGCCATCAGGAACATCGTGATCGTGGGCGGCGGCTCGGCCGGCTGGCTGACCGCCGCCGTGCTGGCCGCGCGCTACCTCCCTGTGGAACAGGGCGGCCTGCGCATCACCCTGATCGAATCGCCGGACGTGGCGCCGATCGGCGTGGGCGAGGGCACCTGGCCCACCATGCGCGACACCCTGCGCGAGGCCGGCGTCTCCGAAACCGCCTTCTTCCGTTCCTGCGACGCCGCCTTCAAGCAGGGCTCGCGCTTCGACCGCTGGGTCACCGGCGCGGACGGCGACCGTTACTTCCACCCTTTCTCGCTGCCCCAGGGTTACGGCGAGGCTGACCTTGCCCACCACTGGCAGCGCCATCATGCGGACCTGCCTTTCGCCGACCTGGTGAGCCACCAGCCCCACCTGTGCGTGGCCGGCCGCGCGCCCAAGCAGGCAAGCACGCCCGAATTCGCGGCGGTGGCCAACTACGGCTACCACCTCGACGCCGGCAAGTTCGGCGTCTTCCTGCGCACCCACTGCCTGGAAAAGCTGGGCGTGCATTACGTGCCCGACCACGTCACCGGCATCCGCTCGCACGGCAACGGCGACATCGCCGCCCTGCATACCAGGGCGCACGGCGACCTGGAGGGCGACCTGTTCGTCGACTGCACCGGCATGCAGTCCATGCTGCTCGGGAAGCACTACGGCATTCCCTTCCTGTCGCAGCGCCACGTGCTGTTCAACGACAGCGCGCTCGCGGTCCAGGTGCCCTATGCGCGCGAGGACGAGCCGATCGCCTCGCAGACCACCTCCACCGCCCAGCGCGCCGGCTGGATCTGGGACATCGGCCTGCCCAGCCGGCGCGGCGTGGGCCATGTGTACTCGAGCGCCCACACTACCGACGACGAGGCCGAACGCGCGCTACGCGCCTACCTCGGGGGCAGTGGCGCCGGCGCGGACATCCCGGCGCCGCGCAAGCTGAGCTTCCAGCCCGGCTACCGCGAAAAATTCTGGCACCGCAATTGCGTGGCCATCGGCCTGTCGGCCGGCTTCATCGAACCGCTGGAGGCCTCCGCGCTGGCGCTGGTGGAACTGTCGGCCGCCATGCTCGCCGACCAGATGCCGGCCACGCGCGCCCAGGTGGACGCCGCGGCGGGCCGCTTCAACGAGACCTTCACCTACCGCTGGGAGCGGGTGATCGACTTCCTCAAGCTGCACTACGTGCTGAGCCGGCGCGAGGACAGCGACTACTGGCGCGACAACCGCCATGCGGACAGCATTCCCGGGCGCCTGGCCGATCTGCTGCTGCTCTGGCGCCACCGCCCTCCCTCGCGTTACGATATCAACCGCATCCAGGAAGTCTTCCCGGCGGCGAGCTATCAGTACGTGCTGTACGGGATGGGCTTGCGCCACGAGCCGGGACCGGCGCCGCGTCATGACGACGCGCAGCTGGCGGACGGCTTCCTGCGCGACGCGGCGAGCCTGACCCGCCGGATGCTGCCGGCCTTGCCGGACAACCGCGCTCTGATCGACCATATCCGGCGTCATGGGCTGCAACAACGATAACCAAGAACGAAAGAGACACATGCCCAACTTCGCCTTCCTGAACAATGTCGACCACAAGGACCTGCGCATCATCACCGCCAACCGCCCCGGCCTGGGCGACGAGGTGGCCTGGGTGCCGACCTTCGCCCAGGAATTCCGCCTGCTCCAATCGGACTACCCGATCATCTTCCGCAAGACCGGCGACGAGATTCCCTTCGAGTCGATCGCGCTGATGGGCTTTACCGAGAACGAAAACCTGTTCCTGGGCCCGGACGGCTGGGACGCGCCCTCGATCCCGATGCTGGTCGCCCGCCAGCCCTTCCTGATCGGCCGCAACGGCGACGAGCTGATGATCCAGGTCGACCTCGACAACCCGCGCGTCAGCCAGACCGAAGGCGAGCCGGTGTTCCTGCCCCACGGCGGCAATACCGAATACCTGGAGCGCATCAGCGCCATGCTGTCGACCATCCACCAGGGCATGCAGGCCGAATCGGCCTTCCTGTGGGCGCTGATGAAGCACGAGCTGCTGGAAACCTTCGCGCTCGACATCACGCTCGACGACGGTTCGCAAAGCCGCCTGTCGGGCTTCTACACCATCCACGAGGAACGCCTGGCTTCCCTGAGCGCCGCCGCCGTGCACGAGCTGCACCAGGCGGGCCACCTGGCGCCGATCTATTACGCGTTGGCCTCGCTGTCGAACTTCCGCGCCCTGATCGACCGCAAGAACCGCCGAATCAAGACCGATGCTGCCGGTCGCTAAACAAGTACGCGAACTCTCCGGCCTGCGTCCGAGCGACCTGGGCCCGGAGATCCTGGCGTCCACCGAGCCGCTGCTGCTGCGCGGCCTGGTGGACGATTGGCCGATGGTCCAGGCGGCGCGCAGCTCGCAGCAGGCGGCCGACGCCTACCTGCGGCGCTTCTACCGCGACGCCACCGTCGGCGCCATGCTGGGCGCGCCCGAGATCGAGGGCCGCTACTTCTACAACGAGGACCTGAGCGGCTTCAATTTCTACCCGGTGCGGGTGCGCCTCGACACCGTGCTGGCGGAACTGGAGAAGCACCGCGGCACCGAGCCGCCGCCCTCGATCTACGTCGGCTCGACCACGATCGATACTTGCCTGCCGGGCTTCCGCGCCGAGAACGACGTCGACCTGGGCGCGCGCAATGCGCTGGCCAGCATCTGGATCGGCAACCGCACCCGCATCGCGGCCCACTACGACCTGCCGGACAACCTGGCCTGCGTGGCCGCCGGCCAGCGCCGCTTCACCCTGTTCCCGCCCAAGCAGCTGGAAAACCTGTACGTCGGCCCGCTCGACTTCACGCCGGCCGGGCAGGCCATCAGCCTGGTCGATTTCGCCAGGCCGGATTATGGCAAGTATCCGCGCTTTGCCGAGGCGCTGGCTCACGCCCAGGTGGCCGAGATGGCGCCGGGCGACGCCCTGTTCATTCCCAGCATGTGGTGGCACCACGTGGAGGCGCTGGACCGCTTCAATGTGCTGGTCAACTACTGGTGGCGCCAGTCGCCGGACTACATGGACACGCCGACCAACGCCCTGATGCACGCCCTGATGACGGTGCGCGACCTGCCGCCGGAACAGCGCAAGGCCTGGCAGGAGCTGTTCCGCCACTACGTGTTCGAGGCCGGCGACGACACGGCGGCCCATATCCCGGAAGCCGCCCGCCGCATCCTGGCGCCCCTGGACGACGACGCCACGCGCGGCATCCGTACCCAATTATTAAAGCGGATGAACCGCTGACAGGAGACCGACCGTGGAACAGAGCACTCTCACCCGCCGCCCGGTGCGCCGGGTGATCATCGCCGGGGGCGGCACCGCTGGCTGGATGGCCGCCGCCTGCATCTCCAAGGTGCTGGGCAAGCGCCTCGACATCAGGCTGATCGAATCCGACGAGATCGGGACGGTGGGCGTGGGCGAGGCGACCATCCCGACCCTGATCCACTTCCACAAGCTGCTCGAGATCAGCGAACAGGAATTCATGGCCGCCACGCAGGCCACCTTCAAGCTGGGCATCAGCTTCGAGAACTGGCGCAACGTCCGGGAAGACTACATCCACTCCTTCGGCCTGACCGGCACCGACCACTGGACCGCCGGCTTCCAGCATTTCTGGCACAAGGGCCGCGAGCGCGGCCTGGCCGGCGAGTACGGCGACTACTGCCTGGAGCTGCGCGCGTCCCAGGAAAAGCGCTTCGCCCACCTGCCGCGCGACGGCATGAACTACGCCTACCACCTGGACGCCAGCGCCTATGCGCGCTTCCTGCGCACCTTCAGCGAGCGCCACGGCGTGCAGCGCATCGAAGGCAAGATCGTCGACGTGACCACCAGCGCCCTCACGGGGCATATCCGCTCGCTCACCCTCGATTCCGGCGCCGACATCGAGGGCGACCTGTTCATCGACTGCACCGGTTTCCGCGCGCTCCTGATCGGCCAGGCCATGAAGGTAGGGTACGAGGACTGGTCGCATTGGCTGTTCAACGACAGCGCCGCGGCGGTGCAGACGATGTCGGTGGGTGACGCCGTGCCCTACACGCGGGCGATCGCGCACGGCTTCGGCTGGCAATGGCGCATCCCGCTGCAGAGCCGGGTCGGCAACGGCATCGTGTTCTCCAGCCGCTACGTGGAGCAGGAGCAGGCGATCCAGGCCTTGATGGACAACATCGAGGGCGAACCCCTGATGAAGCCGCGCGTCATCAGGTTCCAGCCGGGCCAGCGCAAGCAGGTATGGAAGGGCAACTGCGTGGCCGTCGGCCTGTCGAGCGGCTTCCTGGAGCCGATCGAATCGACCAGCATCCACCTGATCCAGCGCAGCATCATCCGCCTGATGCAGATGTTCCCGACCGAAGGCATCGCCCAGGCCGACGTGGACGAGTACAACAAGCAGGCCTGGACCGAGATCGAGCATATCCGCGACTTCATCATCCTGCACTACCACGTGAGCAACCGCGTCGACACGCCGTACTGGCGCGATGCGCGCAACATGGAGGTGCCGGCCGGCCTGCGCCACCGGATCGACTTGTTCCGCGAATCGGGCCGGGTGTTCCGCAACGCGAACGAGCTGTTCGCCGAGAACTCCTGGGTCCAGGTGCTGCTGGGGCAGGGCGTGATGCCGCTGCGCCACCACCAGACGGCCGACCTGATGGGTGACGAGGAGCTGGCCCATTTCCTCGGTGCGATCAAGAGCTCGATCGACAAGACGGTGAGCGGGCTGCCGCCCCATCAGCAGTACGTCGAACGCTACTGCGCAGCGCCAAAATAGACTACCCCCTGAAGCGATATGCCGTCCAGTGAAGCTGGTTTCTTTACCTTCCGGACAGCATAGCGCTTCGGCCCAGCTTTGACGGACCTGTCCGTCTCGAGCGTCGAAAAGTTGTTCCTGCTCAAGTTTTACTCGCGCACATCCTTGAATAATTGAGAGGTTTTCATTACCTCAGGCGGCAGCTTTTCGGCAGTGCTTACCCCTGCAGAACTGCGAAGCTGCCCATTCAAGCTGATGGGAGCGACAAGACATGACAGTCAATGACATGGCAATCGCGTTCGGCCCCGCCCAGTACAGGCTCGCGACGCGCAACAGGCCGCTTCGCCTGGTGCTGGAGGGCGCCGATGGCACCGCAGACGAGTTACTGCTCCCTCAACGGGTTGCTGGCAGCGAGGCGATCTGCGGCGGCTTCGAGTTCCGGATTTTCTGTGTAGCCGCAAGTGCGACACTGCCGCTCAAGAACTTCATCGGCGCAGCTTGCGAGCTGCAGGTCGTCACCGACCGCGGGCAACTGCGCCGCATTTGCGGCATCGTGACCGAAGCCGCATCGGGCCAAAGCGATGGCGGTCTCGCAAGCTACCAGCTAGTCATCCGCGACGCGCTTTCGGTACTGGAAAACAGATCCAGCACCCGGGTGTTCCGGGACAAAAACGAACTGGACATTATCGAGATACTTGTCGGTGAGTGGCAAAGAAGCATGCCGGTCCTGGCGGGCGCCTTCGACCTGCAGATCGATCCCAGGCTCGCCGGCCGTCAACACCCGCGCCGCCAGTTCATCATGCAGCACAACGAGTCAGACGCTGACTTCGTCCGGCGGCTGATGCAGCGGCGTGGCATCGCCTGGTTCTTTCGTTCGGGATTAACGAATGCAAGAAGCGCCTCCGGCAGCGGACCACGATCCCCTTGTGGCCATACACTGGTGCTGTTCGACGATTCCAGCAAGCTCGGCCCGAATTCGGCCGGCACTGTGCGTTTCCATCGGGATGCCGCCACCGAGCAGCGCGACGCCATCACGGGCTGGAGCGCGGTACGCAAGCTCCAACCGGGCGCCGGCTCGCTGCACAGCTGGGACTATCTACAGCCGCGAAATACGATGTTCATGACGACCCGGGTGGCGACCCAAGCGAACCAGGGAGCGCACGGCAACGAGTTAGCCGCCGGGCTGGAACATTATCGGACTGGCGCCCCACATCTCGGTGACAACACGCGCGATCTCGCGGAGTTGAGCGATGCGCAGGTGGCGCAACACGAATACGCAAGCAAATGGTTCAAAGGCGAAGGCGGAGTGCGCGACTTTGCCGTTGGCGAGTGGTTCAGCCTGGAAGGGCATCCGGAGATCGATACACATTCCGCCAACGAACGCGAATTCGTCCTCACTTCGCAGCATATCGCAGCCGAGAACAATCTTCCGGTGGAGATCAGCGCCCGCGTAGAGCGGCTGTTCGAACGCAGTGGTTGGCCTCGTGACGCAGCAATGCTCATCGCAACCGGCGACGATGAATCACTACGCTTCAAGACCTGCTTTGAGTGCGTCCGGCGCAACATCCGCATCGTCCCGCCTCGCCCAGCCCAACTCTTGCCACAGCTGCAGAGCGCCATCGTGGTCGGCCCGGACAACGAAGTGGTCTGGTGCGATCATCTCGGCCGCGTCAAGATCCGGTTTCTCGCCACACGCCCGGAGGACCACGCACACGCGGCCGGTGCCGGCAGTTCGGATTCAGACCGCGACTCGGCCTGGGTGCGGGTATCGTCCAATTGGGCTGGCGACGGCCCGGGCAACAGCGGTCAGTGTGGCGCGCGCCTGCTTCCGCCCGTCGGGACGGAGGTACTTGTCGCCTTTGCCGGGGGAGACCCCGATAAGCCGGTCATTATCGGCCAGGTGTACAACGGCGACGCGCCGCCACCGGTATTTGTCCGGGAAGACGGCTTGCCTGATACGCGTTACCAGTCGGGCATTCGTAGTCGCGAGGTGCGCGGCCAGCGCGGCAACCAGCTTCGGCTGGATGACACATCCGGCCAGATCAGCGCACAGTTGGCGAGCGACCATGGCGCGAGTGAGCTGAACCTGGGATACCTCACGGAACCGCGTCGGCAGGATGGCTCCCGCCCGCGTGGCGAAGGCGCGGAATTGCGTACGGACGAAGCCATTGCCTTGCGGGCCGCGCGTGGAATCCTGATCAGTGCCTGGAAGCTGCTCGGCGGCGCCGGAACCAAAGGCCTCCAGCTGGCGCGCAGCGAATATCTCGAGCTCTTGCGCGAATGCGGCCAGCTGTGCACTTCCCTCGGTAGCTACGCGGCCGAACACAATGGCCTGAACCTCGATACGAAGGAGCAGGAAGCGCTGCTTTCACGGTTTAAGCAGTGGGAGGGCGGCAGCAATACCGAGCCGGAAAGCTCCGAGCCGAGGGAACCGGTGATCGCGATGACCTCACCCGCCGGGATCGGTTTCGCGAGTTCCAGCGCCATCGTGAGCTACTCGGGCACCAACATCGACACGACCGCCCAACAGCATCTGCAGCTCACCGCGGGACAACGCTTCGCAGTCAATGCCGGTGACGGCGTCTCGCTCTTTGCCCGCAGCGGCGGGTTCAATGCGATCGCACACAAGGGCAAGCTGCTGCTACAGAGCCAGCACGACGACATCGCCGTCAACTCGGCGAAGGACATTCAGGTGAGCGCCAACGAGGGGGCAATCACCGTAGCGGCCAAGAGCATCCTGTTTGTAACGGAAGACGGTTCCTTCCTCAAGCTGGGGGAAGGCGCCCCTGTCTTGGGAAGCAAGCAAGCTCTCAAGTTCCACGCTCCGGATTTCATCTGGGAGGGACCTCAAACAATGAGCGCCGAACTCCCCTCATTCAAGAAGGACGGAACCGATCTTGCGTTCGAATCCCGCCTCTACCCCCATCTCGACGGCGGCGTGCCCGCGGCCGGCCTGGCTTACAAGATCGAGTCGCCGGCAGGCAGTAGCGAAGGCGAGTCGGACGACGCTGGCGCAACCACGACCTTGAAGCACGAACAAATGCACCTCGCCAGCATTTATCTCGAGGAGAAAGGGCAGTCATGACCACTGCAAAGAGCTCGGGGCTTTACAAGAAACTGCCTTTCAGCAGAGGCACCGGCAAGGGAGTGACCTTGCCGGGGCAAGCCAATAAAAGGATCGTCGGGGTCAGGCACAACCTGCCGGGCTCGATCATCCTCGTGCATGGCGTGAATGACGTTGGTGTCGCATACGACGCGGTCGAGTCGGGGCTGTGCGAAGGCCTGACGGAACGCCTGTGTGGTGACTTGAGGCCGGCTGCTTACCGCATGCCGCAAACAGCAGACCGCAGCAAGCTGGAAGAGGATCCTGACGCCGTTTTCTACAAGCGGCAGGTCACGGATGACACGCACAGCCCGGTTATCCCGTTTTACTGGGGATTCCGAGAGGAAGCCCAGCACGTGCGCGACTGGAGAAAAACGCCGCACGGTCAGGCAACCGACCGTTATGGCAACCGCCTGGACAGGGATTTTTCAAAAGGCGGTGGACCGTTCGCCAACGCCACCAGTTCGCTGCCGGAGATGTGGAATCGGGGGAAAAGCGATGCGGGCGGAAGCCTGGACTGGGCGGCACGTGACGCGACCCATCCTATCTTGAAAAACCCGGGCCGGCTCTACATGATCCTGGCGGCGCGGCGCCTGGCCGCCCTGATCTCGATGATCCGCGACTATGACGAGGACGAAACGGTGTCGATCGTCGCGCACAGCCAAGGTTGCCTGGTCAGCCTGCTGGCACAGGCGTTTCTGCTTGACCCGGGCATGCAGAAATGCCAGCCCGGCGCGCGGCCGGCCGACACCCTGATCCTTTGCAATCCACCATACAGCCTCATCGATGAACTACCGACAACGGCAGCACTTGTCGATGGCTATTCCGGTACGGATGCGCTGATGATGAAGAACCCGGACAGCTACCGGGCCATCAGCGGCGGCCAGACCTTGCACGCCCGCTTGAGCACCCTGGCGAACATCATCAAGGGCGTGCAGGCGAAAAAGCACCAGGCACCCGGGCTGGCGGAGCTGTCCGATACAAAGAAGCATGTCGGCGCCGTCGGTCCCAAGTGGAAGGCGGCAGCGGACCGTGACAATCGCGGCAAGGTCTACCTGTACTTCTCGCCGGAAGACATGACCGTGGCATTTGCCGGCGTCGAGGGGATAGGCTGGCAGGGCGTGCCTGACATCTTGCGCGGGCACCGCCTCGAGACCCGGCAGACCGGAGCCCGCCTGCCGTTCAAGGATGCCGCGCCTCAGCAAAGCAAAACGGTCGCCGTGCCTACCTCGTCGGTACGGCGACCGCTTGCCGAACTCGGTACGGGTTTCTTCCAGCGCGTATTCACCCTGAAGCGCCGTCCAGATTTCCGGAGTGGCCATTTCGTCATGGTCGGCCAGCCGCCGCACGACTTTACGCTACGCGTGCCGGGCGAAGACGATCATGCCCACACGGCCGCGAGCGATTCGTTGACGAGCAATTATGCCCTGCGCGAGCACCTGCATCGTCCTGGCGATGCGCCTGGCGGCGCGTCGCCCGAGGAGCAGGCCCGGTTCGGGCTGCGCCGCATCACCGGCGAGGCATTGCCGAAGCCGATCGTCGCCAGCATGGGCGAAGGGGCCTTTCCTGACGCGCGAAATCGCTATGGCGCCAGCGAGAACGTCGACCAGATCGATGCCGCAATCTCGGTCACGAGCGATTACGGCATCAACGGCAGCTACTGGGAATGCATCGATGACCCGGCCGGCATCGCTGCGGCCTTGCGCGGCTACCAGCCGGTTCAGAGTCCGCGTCCGGCCTTATACAAGGGCAAAGTGGCGAAATGCAGCGAGCATCGGCGTGTATTGACCGAGAAGCTAAATTACCAAAAGAAGAACGAGGACAGGTGCGAGGTCAAGAACGTCTACGTCTGCCTGGAGATCGGCTTCCAGCGGCCAGTCAACCCGCCCAGGCTCCTGATCGAGCGCACCGAAACGCCGAACGAAGCGCGCCTGCGCTGGCAGAA
>CBIHLT010000122.1:0-15543 GCA_966210615.1 uncultured Massilia sp. | reverse complement strand
ATGGGCACCGCGAACTTCCAGGTCGGCGCCAACGCAGGCCAGCTGATCTCGATGACCGGTTCGAACTTCACCACCTCGACCTACGGCAACAACCGTCTGGACGGCGTCGCGTCGCCGGTGGCTGCAACCGGTGCGACCAACGGCGTCACTGCCGGCACCCTGACCATCAACGGCTCGACCGGCTCGAAGGATGTCAACGTCGCTTCCAACGCCTCGGCGAAAGATGTTGCAGCCCTGATCAACGGCAAGAGCGGCGACACCGGCGTGACCGCGGAAGCCAAGACCCAGGCCTTCGTGGACGGCACTGTCGGCCAGTCGTACACCGTGGACGTGATCTCGGACAACAAGACCGACAAAGTGACGGTCTCGTTCAAGCTCGAATCCGACGACGCCAACGGCTGGGCCTCCGCAGTCAGCGCGTTCAACGCCCAGTCCGCCAAGACCGGCGTGACCGCATCGTACGACTCGGCCCTCGGCGGCCTGAAGCTGACCAACTCCAGCGGCGAAAACATCAACCTGAAGAACACGTCGGCAGGCACCGGCCTGACCGCCGCCGGCTACAACGCCGCCGGCACCGCCGCCACCGCCTCGCAGGCCCTGACCGCGGCAGGCGCGCAGGAAGTCACCGTGGCCGGCAAGCTCACCATGGACTCGGAGCAGAGCTTCTCGGTGGTCGACGGTTCGGGCTTCGACCTCGCCAACGCAGGTGCCGGCGCAGGTGCATCGAAACTGGAATCGGTCGCCAAGCTGGACATCAGCACCTTCGACGGCGCACAAAAGGCCATCAAGACCGCCGACGCGGCCCTGGGCCTGGTGAACAGCCAGCGCGCGCAATACGGCGCACTGCAGTCGCGCTTCGAATCGGCGATCTCGAACCTGCAGTCGTCGACCGAGAACCTGTCGGCATCGCGCAGCCGCATCGTCGACACCGACTTCGCTGCTGAAACCGCGAAAATGACCCGCGGCCAGATCCTGCAGCAAGCTGGTACCTCGATGCTGGCCCAGGCGAACTCGCTGCCGAACGGCGTCCTGTCGCTCCTGCGTGGTTAATCCCCGGACTAGCTAGTCCATCCGTGTTGTAAAACGGATCCTCGGTTGAAGAAATTCAGCCGAGGATTTTTTGCTAGGGAAGTCACATGAACATCCAATCGCTAGGTTCACCCGTGGCGTCGCGACTGGAAGAGCGCTCGCTTCCTGCGCTCGAACAGCAAAACGCACAGCCCGCCAAAGCCGTCCAAGCCGCCGGCGCACCGGAGGCCGCCCAGCCTTCGCGCGAGGAGCTCACCGACGCGGTGCGCAAGATCAACGAGGGCATGAAGTCCTCGGCGCAGAGCCTGGAATTCGCCATCGACGACGAGAGCAAGGAAATCGTGGTCAAGATCATCGACCAGCACACCCGCGAAGTGGTGCGCCAGATCCCCTCCGTCGAAGCGCTCGAGATCGCCAAGTCGATCGACAAGATGCGCGGTCTCCTGATCAGCCAGACGGCCTGATCGCCGTTGGCGCCTTCAATATGCGCTCCCTCGGGAGCGCTGCTGTTGCACGCCTGTCATCCTTCCTTGTCGTCCTGTCATCGCCCTCTTCAACTATTTGAATAGGGACACATTTCCCGCTCTTAAGTCCGGTTTGCTTCTGTCGATAATGACTTACATTATCGCTTTCACGGGAGAAACAAAGTGGGCATCAGTTCATCCGGCATTGGTTCCGGCCTCGACGTCGACGGCATCATCGCGAAGCTGATGCAGGCCGAAGCGGCGCCGCTCGCCAACTTCGACAAGAAGGCAGCCCTTCTGCAGGCGCGCATGGGCGCGCTCGGCAAGGTCGGCGCCGCCGTGGGCGCCTTCCAGGGCGCCCTGACCGCTCTCAATTCTTCCTCGACCTTCAGCGCACTGAGCAGCACATCGAGCAACAAGGACGTCTTGTCGGGCACCGCCGGCGCGGGCGCCGTCGCGGGCAAGTACAAGATCAACGTGAGCCAGCTGGCCTCGGCCCAGAGCCTGACCACCGCCGGCCGCGCCAGCATGAGCGCGACCATCGGTTCGGGCGCCAAGACCACCCTGACTTTCCAGTTCGGCAGCATCAGCGGCGGCAACTTCGGCGTGGCCGGCAGCGCGCTGGCCCCGTCCATCGCCAGCGGCGGCATCAGCAACGGCTCGCTGTCGATCAACGGCACCGCCATCACCACCAGCACGGCCACCCGCAGCGCGGCCCAGCTCGCGGAGGCGATCAACGCCAAGAGCGACACCACCGGCGTGACCGCCAAGGCCAATCCGGCGACCAGTGCCGCCAACCTGTTCGCCGGCTTCGCCAGCGTCAGCGTCGACGCCGGCGAAAGCTATGGGCTGACCGTGGGCGGGGTGCAGGTGCTTTCCCACACCGACAGCGCCAACCCGCTGGACGCCGCCGCCATCGACGCGGCCCTGGCCAGCGGCAGCGTCAGCGCGGCGCTGGCCGCCGCCAACATCACCGTCAGCGGCAGCGCCGCCGGCAAGGACCTGCAATTCACCGCGGCCGACGGTTCCAACCTGACCGTGACCGAGGCCGTGACCGGCACCGTCGACGGCGGTATCGCCGGCGCCGCGCCGAACACCGGTTCGAGCGTGACCACGACCGCCGGCGTCACCCTGAGCTCGGCCGACGGCGAACAGATCCTGATCGGCGGCGCCAACCCGGCCGCCGCCGGCTTCACGGCCGGCAGCGCCGGCAGCTACCTGGGCGGCGCCGCCTTCGTGCAGGACGGCGCGCAGGCCAGCGGCACCGTGACCCTGGACGCCGGCGACCAGTCGCTGCAAGGCATCCGCGACGCCATCAACAAGGCCAACATCGGCGTGACCGCGACCATCGTCTCGGACGGCGGCGACAACCCCTACCACCTGGTGCTGACCTCGAACAAGACCGGCGCCAAGTCCTCGATGAAAATCGGCGTCGAGGGCGACAGCGGCCAGCCGCCGAATCCGGACATCGCCGCCCTGCTCGGCCATGACCCGGGCGGCGTCCAGGGATTGACGCAGACCAGCGCGGCCCAGGACACCCTGCTGAACATGAACGGCATCGACATCCGCAGCAGCAGCACCACCGTCACCGAGGCCGTGCAGGGCGTGTCCCTGGACGTCACGGCGGTCGGCAGCGCGACCCTGAACGTCAGCCGCGACACCGCCTCGGTATCGGCCGCGGTCAACAACTTCGTCAAGGCGTACAACGAACTCAACAAGACGATCTCGGGCCTGACCGGCTACAACGCCGAGAACAAGACCGCCGGCGTGCTCCAGGGCGACGCCTCGGTGCGCTCGATCCAGAGCCAGCTGCGGCGCCAGCTCGGCGCCTCGGTCGAAGGCCTGGGCGGCAAGCTGACCACGCTCAGCCAGGTCGGCATCACCTTCCAGAAGGACGGCAGCCTGGCCGTCGATTCGAGCAAGCTGAACAAGGCCGTCACCGAGAACTTCAGCGAGATCGGCGGCCTGTTCGCAGCGATGGGCGCGGCCACCGACGGCATGATCAAGTTCGACAAGTCCGGTTCCGCCACCAAGCCGGGCACCTATGGCGTCAACATCACCAGCCTGGCGACCCAGGGCACCTTGACCAGCGCCGCCGCACTGTCGGGCTCGACCACGATCGCGGCCGGCACCACCTGGCGCATCACGCTCAACCAGACCGACCCTGTCACCGAAAGCAAGACCCAGGACATCGCGCTGGCCGCCGGCACCTATACCAACGATCAGCTGGCCTCCATGCTGCGCGCGGCGATCAACGGCAATTCCACCTTCGCGGGCGCCGGCGACACGGTCGAGGCCAAGGTCGACGGCGGCGGCCTGCTGTCGATCTCGTCGAGCAAGTACGGTTCGACCTCGAACATTGCCATCGCCACCGTCAGCGGCACCGACCCGGCCATCCTGTTCGGCGGCGCCGCGCCGCTGGTCGGCAAGGACGTCGAAGGCACGATCGGCGGCGTCGCCGCCAGCGGCAACGGCCAGGCCCTGACCGCCGCCGCGGGCTCGCCGGCCGAAGGCATCCAGCTCTCGATCACCGGCGGCGCCACCGGCGAGCGCGGCACCGTCAGCTTCTCGAAAGGCTTCGCCTTCGAGCTGACCAACCTGGCCGCCAGCTTCACCGGCAAGGGCAGCCTGCTGACCAGCAAGACGGACGGGCTGAACGTCACGCTCAAGGCCGTCAACACGCAGAAAGACCAGTTCAATTCGCGCCTGGAAGGCATCGAAAAACGTTACCGGGCCCAGTTCACGGCGCTCGACACCGCGCTGATGTCGATGCAGTCGACCTCGGCCTACCTGACCCAGCAGCTTGCGGCGCTCAGCGCCAACGCAGGCTAATCTTACGCAACACCTGGAGAACACCATGTTTGGAACCATGCAACGCGGCGTCGGCGCCTATGCGAAAGTCGGTCTCGAGACCGGCGTGGCGGCAGCTTCCCCACACAAGCTGATCATCATGCTGTACGACGGCGCGATGGTCGCGCTGCTCAGCGCGATCAACAACATGAAGGGGACCAACGGCGCGGCCAATGTGGCGGCCAAGGGCGCCTCGATCTCGAAGGCGATCACGATCATCGACAACGGCCTGCGCGCCTCGCTCGACAAGGCGGCCGGCGGCGAGATCGCCCAGAATCTGGACGCGCTGTACGACTACATGAGCCGCCGCCTGCTGCAGGCCAACATCAAGAACGACGTCGCCGCGGTCGAGGAAGTCCACGGCCTGATGTCGGACCTGCGCGAAGCCTGGGTGGCGATCGGCGAGACCAACGGGCAGCCTGCCGCCCCTGCCGTGCCGGCAATGCAGCAGAAGCCCACCCTGGTAAGCGTATGAGGTTGATGATGATGACCGGACAAGAAGTCGTTTCCGTCTACGAGACCATGGTCGGCATCACCGACCGCATGCTGGACGCCGCCGCCGCGAGCGACTGGGACCGCCTGACCGAGCTGGAACAGGAGTGCGCCGCCTGCGTGCGCCGCCTGCGCGAGAACGAAGGCGCGCAGCCGCTGGCCGGCCAGGAGCGCGTGCGCAAGGTCAACGCGATCCGCAAGATGCTCGACGCCGACCGCCAGATCCGCGACCTCACCACCCCGTGGATGGCGCGCCTGTCGGCCCTGATCAGCAACACCACGACCGAACGCCGCGTCGCGCGCGCCTACGGCGTCTGAGGCCGTCCCGGCCTGACTGAGGGATGCTGCCGCGCGAGCTGGTTTCCGCCGTCACCCGGGTCAATCCGGGGCAGCCGCTCGAGCAGGCCGCCGATCCGCGCCAGCAGGCTTTCCAGCGCGCCGTCGCCCCCCTGCTGGGCAAGGCCATCCACGGCGAAGTGCTCGCCAAACTGACCGACGGCAGCTTCGTGGTCAAGGTGGCCGACATCCCGGCCCGCATGCAGCTGCCGCCCGGCGCCCAGGTCGGCGCCAACGTCCCCCTTACCCTCGTTTCCCTCCAGCCGCGCGCCACCTTCCAGGTCGGCGCCCAGGCGGCCAGCGCCTTCACCGAAGCCGGCCCGCCGCTGCCGGAGGGCGCCGATCCGTCCACCGCCCCGCTGGCCTACCGCGAAAGCGCGCCGGCCGGCCGCGCGGCGGCCCTGCTGGCCCAGGCGGGCGCCAACGCCACCCAGGCCTTCGCGGCCGGGACCGAAGCCCTCAACACCACACTGAGCCCGGCCGGCGAGGCCATCGCCAAGGTACTGGCCGCCGCCGGCAAGGCGGACACGCCCATGGCCGGCCTGGTCGGGCGCACGCCGGTGGTGGCCAGCCCCGCGGCCGATCCCGGCGCCATCGCCCAGGGCCTGCAGCAGGCCGTCGGCAAGAGCGGGCTGTTCTACGAATCGCATGTCGCCGAATGGGCGCAGGGCGCGCGCGCGTTGGCCGAGCTGGCCGGCGAGCCGCAGCAGCAGGCCGCCCAGGCGGGGAACCGCCCGCAGGCCGGCGATCCCGCCACCGCCCAGTTCATCAACCTGCAGCTGGCGACCCAGGAGCAGGCCCGGCTCAGCTGGCAGGGCCAGCTGTGGCCGGGCCAGGAGATGGAATGGGACGTGCGGCGCGACGACGGGCACCAGGGGGCGGAGGCCGAAGGAGGCGTCTGGCACAGCCGCCTGCGCCTGCGTTTTCCCGAGCTGGGCGAACTCGACGCCAGCCTGAGCCTGGCCGGCGGCGTCCTGCAGCTGCGTTTCGCCACCGGCAGCGAAGACACCGCGGCCCTGCTGCGCCGCCACGCGCCGGCACTGGCCGCCGCGCTGGACGCGGTGGGCACGCCGCTGGGCGGCTTCGACGCCCGCCCCGGAGCCGCCGATGGGTGAGGAAGGCAAGCGGCGCCAGAGCGCCGTTGCCCTCGCCTACGGCGCCGGCGACGCGGCGCCCAAGGTCGTGGCCAAGGGCCAGGGGCTGGTGGCGGAGAAGATCATGGCGCGCGCCCGGGAAGCCGGCGTGTTCGTGCACGAGTCGAAGGAACTGGTGTCGCTGCTGATGCAGGTGGACCTGGACCGCGAGATCCCGCCGGCCCTGTATCGGGCGATTGCGGAACTGTTGGCCTGGTTATATCATATCGAGTCGGCGCAAAAGAATGGAGGGCTTGTCCCTTCCGCACCTGATCCGGCAGCCCACCTCGAACCCGTGGCAAGGACACCTGGCAGCAATGAATAACGCAGAACTGGAAAATTGGCATGACTATGAAGTCGGGTCGCGCCGCGAAATCGTGTCGCTGCTGCGCCAGATCGGCGAAAAGAACCAGCTGATCCGCATGCTGGTCAAGGGCGAGTCGGACGTGGCCGTCACCTCGATCCTGGAAGTCGACGACGATACCGACACCGTGGTGCTGGACCGCTCGATCGACCCGCTGCAGAACGAGCGCATCGTGGCCGCCGGCAGCGTGCGCTGCGAAACCACGCTCGACAAGATCCGCATCCTGTTCACCGCCGAAGCCCTGGGCGAGACCAGCCACCGCGGCGGCATGGCGCTGCGCGCCGACATTCCCCCGACCCTGATCCGCCTGCAGCGGCGCGAGTACTACCGCATGGAGACGCCGGTGAGCAACCCGGTGCGCGCCCTGATCCCGCTGCCGCTGGAAATCGGCGGTGGCTCGGGCGTCTTCCCGCTGCACGACATCAGCGTGGGCGGCATCGCCATCCTCGACAACAAGCTCCAGCTGGACAATACGATCGGCCGGGTGATCGAGAACTGCCGCATCGAGCTGCCCGAGATCGGGCCGATCACGGCCTCGCTCCAGATCCGCAACTCGCTGGACCTGACCTTGCTGAACAACAAGACCAATCGGCGCCTGGGCTGCCAGTTCGTCGACATCTCGCGCGGCGCGCTGGCCGGCGTGCAGCGCTACATCACCAAGCTCGAACGCGAGCGCAACGCGCGCCTGGCCGGCCTGGCCTGAGGCGGAGCGCCGGTTCCTTTTTACCAATGGGTGCTCTGCCCGGTTAATTCTTGGGCTACACTTGCGGGTATCTGCACCTGCCGACGCCCGCCGATGACGCCTTCTTCACCGGAAACCCGCTATTTTTCCACCGCGTTCGCCCACTCCCAGGTGGGCCTTGCGCTGGTGGACTTGCGCGGCCGATGGCTGGAGGTCAACCCGACTCTCTGCCGCATTCTCGGCTATTCGCGCGAAGAATTGCTCACCACAAGCTTCCAGGCGATCACCCATCCCGACGACCTCGATGACGACCTGAGCCTGATGCACAGGGTGCTGGACGGCGAGATCGACACCTATAACATGGAAAAGCGCTATTGCCGCCTGGACGGGGGGATGGTGTGGGCGCTGCTGACCGTGTCCATCACGCGCGATGCGCAGGGCGGGCCGGAGTGCTTCATCGCCGAGGTGATCGACATCTCGGCCCAGAAGGCGGCGCTGGAAGACCGCGAAGCCTTCTTCGCGCTGTCGCCGGACCTGATGGCGGTGGCGGGCACGGGAGGCCGCCTGCTGCACGTGAACGCCGCCTGGACCGACGCCCTGGGCTGGACCGCGGAAGACCTGACCTCGCATCCCTTCATGGACTTCGTGCATCCCGACGACGAGGCGCGCACCCTGGCCGCGGCCCAGGCGCTGCATGCCGGCGTGCTGATCACGGGCTTTCGCAACCGCTACCGCCACGCCGCAGGCGGCTACCGCTGGCTCGAGTGGAACGCGCGCGCGGCGTCCAACGGCAGGCTGTATTGCTCGGTGCGCGACGTCACCCGCCAGATCGAGAACGAAGATGCCTTGCGCGGCCAGGAAGAAAAGATCCGCCTGTTGCTCGACCACGCCAACGACGCCTTCATCGGCATGGACGAGGAAGGCATCATCACCGAATGGAACAAGCAGGCCGAGCTGACCTTCGGCTGGAAGGCGGAGGAAGCCATCGGCCGCCCGATGGTCGAGCTGATCGCGCCCGAGCGCCTGCGCCAGCGCCACCTGGACGGCCTGGCCGCCTTCCTGGCGGCCAACGAGGGCCACGCGTACACCAAGCGCGTCGAGGTGCCGGCGCTGCGCCGCGACAGCCAGGAGATCCTGGTCGAGTTCTCGGTCGGCATGCTGCCGCACCGGGGCCGGCGCTACATCTACGCCTTCCTGCGCGACGTCTCGGAACAGCGCCGCCTGGCCGAGCAGATGCATTACCAGGCCACGCACGACTTCCTCACCGGCCTGCCGAACCGCTATGCCTTCATGGAGCGCCTGCAGCACGCCATCGACACCGCGCAGCGCTCGCCGCATTCGCTGGCGCTGCTGTTCATCGACCTGGACGGCTTCAAGTCGGTGAACGACCTGTGCGGGCACGAGGCGGGCGACGCGGTGCTGATCGAGTTCGGCCGCCGCCTGGCGGGGGCGGTGCGCCGCACCGACCTGGTGGCGCGCCTGGCGGGCGACGAATTCGTCGTGATGCTGGACCAGGCGGGCGACGCGCGCGCCGACATCGAACAGGTGGCGCGCAAGATCCTGCTCGCCGCCGCCCGCCCCTATGCGGCGGCCGGCGGGTGCGACCCCATCGGCGCCAGCATCGGCGTCGCCTTCCACGTGCCCGGCGACAGCGCCGACGCACTGCTGTCGCGCGCGGATACGGCCATGTATGCGGCCAAGAAGGCGGGCAAGCACCGGGCGGCCATCCTGATGGCGGATGGACGGGTGATCGACTGCCGGATGGACTAGCACTGCCCAGGTTTTTCGGCCCACCTCAAAAATTTTCAGCATCCACGTCACACCATCCACGCATGGCTCGTCTTAACAGGCATGAGGGACGCAAACCGCGCCCACCAACCTGAAAGGACGCCACCATGTCGCACGCACCCCGCATCAACCTCTTCACCCTCGCCCCCGCCAACCTGAAGGCCATGATCAACCTGTCGATGACCAACAAGAAAGGCGCCCTCGGCGAGCGCCTGGTCGAGCTGGTGCAGCTGCGCGTCTCGCTGGTCAACGGCTGCGGCGTGTGCATCGACATGCACTGGCGCGACCTGGTCAGGCAAGGCCTCGATCCGCGCCACCTGAACGCGATCGGCGCCTGGCGCGAAGCGCCCTGGTTCAGCGCGCGCGAACGCGCGGCCCTGGCCTGGGCCGACGCCGTCAACGCCCTGCCCCAGCGCGACGACACCGAAGCCGCGTGGCCGGCCCTGCGCGAGCATTTCACCGACGCCGAGATCGCCGAACTTGGCTATACTATCGCCGCCATCCGGGGCTGGAATTCGATCAACCTGAGCCTGCGCAACCAGATCCCCGAACAGCCTGCGCCGGGCATGTAAGCCACCACCCACCAAGGATGCCCCTGCACGGCCACGACAGCGTCACCCTGGTCCAGGCCTTGCGCATCCTGGCGAGCGCCGGCGACCTGGCCATGGGCCAGCCGCCCGGCCACTCCGAGCGCGCCGCGCGGCTGGCGCAGCGCCTGGCGCGCGCCGCCGGCGCCGATGGCACACAAGCCTTGCATGCGCGCCTGGTGGCCCAGCTGCGCTGGTCCGGCAGCCTGGCCACCGCGCCCGGCTTCGCCGCCCTGCCCGGCGGCGACATCGGCGGCCGCCGCGCCCTGCTCGCCGATCCCTTCGCCCCCCGCGCCTATCGCGGCAGCGCCCTGCTGGCCGCCACCCACGCCGAGGTCGCGGGCGAGCTGGCCGCCATGCTGGGCCTGCCCGCGCCGGTGGAAGACGCGCTGCGCCGCCTGTTCGCGCGCGGCGCCGAGGGAACGGAATCCGGCCGGATCGCGGCGCTGGCCGGCGACCTGGAACTGCTGGCGCGCACCCACGGCATGGGCGCCGCGCTGGCCATGTGCGCCCGCCTGGCGCCGCGCCGCTATCCCGCCGCGCTGGTGCAGCTGGCGGCGCCGCTGGCCGGCGCCTGGCTGGACGAAGCGGCGCAGCCGGAGGACGGCGCCTGCCTCCCGGGCTTCCTGCCCCTGTCGGCGCCGCTGGCGCCGGTGACCGACGCCATCGAACTCAAGCTTCCCTGGCTGGCCGGCTACGGACGCCGCGTGGCCTTCCTGGCGCGCGAGGCGGCGGTCCTGGCCGGCCTGCCGGACGCCGTCCAGCGCGGCCTGGTGCGCGCCGCGCTGCTGCACGGCCTGGGGCGGGCCGGCGTGCCGAACCCGGTGTGGCAAGACGCGCACAAGCTGGAAGGGGACGCGCGCGACGCGGTACGGCGCGCGCCCTACTGGACCGCTTGCCTGCTCGGGCGCATCCCCGGCCTGGAAGACGATGGCGCGCTGGCCTCGCAAGCCTACGAACGGCTCGACGGCAGCGGCTACTACCGCGGCATGGACGCCGCCGTCCTGGGGCAGCCGCAGCGCATCCTGGCCGCCGCGGCGGCCCACGCCGCGCTGCGCGCGCCCCGCCCGTGGCGCGCGGCCCACGACGAAGCCGCCGCCACCGCACTGCTCGACGCCCAGGCGGCGGGCGGACGCTTCGACCGCGAAGCGGTGGCGCTGGTGGGCCGCGCGGCCGGGCGGGAGCGGGAACCGGTACGGAACGGGCTGTCCGCGCGTGAACGGGAAGTGCTGATGCGGATCAGCCGGGGAGAAAGCGAACGGACGGCGGCGCGCGCCATGCGCCTCAGCGCCGGCGCGCTACGGACGCACATGGAGCGCATCCTGGAAGAACTCGGCTGCGCGACGCGCCCGGCAGCCACGCTGCGGGCGCTGGCGCGCGGCCTGATCTAGGCGCGCGGAGGATCAGGAATACCTCAGGAAAAAGCGGCCGGATGCACGCCGCCGCCCGGGCGGATCAGTCCGCGCTGGGTGGCCACCACGACGGCGTGGGTGCGCGCGGTAGCATCCAGCTTGCTCATCACGCCCTTCACGTGGGTCTTGACCGTGCCCACGCCGATGCCCAGCTTGCGCGCGATCGACTTGTTGCAGCAGCCCTGGGCCAGCAGCTGCAGGACGTCGGTTTCGCGCCCGGTGAGGGTTTCGCGGCTCAGGCTGTCGGCGACGCTGCGCGTGACCGATTCGGTCAGGTAGCGCTGGCCCTGGGCCAGGGCGGCGACCGCCTTCTGCACTTCGTCCGGGTTACACGACTGGAGCACATAGCCATGCACGCCGGCGTCCATCGCGATGCGCACTTCCCATTCCTTGTCGAGCTGGGTGACGATCAGCACCGCCGGGTGGCGCAGGGCCTCCGGCATGGGGCGGCGCGCCAGCGCGACGCCCGTGTCGTAATCGGCCACCAGCACGCGCGCGACGCGCTGCCCCTCGGGCTGGCGCAGGCTGGTCGTGACGCGCAGCTCCGGCAGTTCGGCAAGGATGGCATGCAGGCCGACAGTCATCACCGGATCGGCGTGCATGATATGGACGGCGGAAGAAATCGTATGCATGGTCGTGCTCCTGGTTGGACGGAGGCAGGCAGGTGCCCGTCCTCCATCTTGGAACGACCGTGGGCGATCCGGCAAGTTAAGACATGTAAAAAATGCAGCCGGGGGGTGTTGATCGGCGCTGCGGCGAATGCGCTATACTTGAACGATCATGCGCCTGACCTCCTTCACCGACTACACGCTGCGCACCCTGCTGCACCTGGGGGGCAACCGCGACCGCCTGGTCACCATCCAGGAAATCGCCGACCTGCACAGCATCTCGAAAAACCACCTGATGAAAGTGGTGAACGAACTGGCGCGCAACGGCGTGGTGGAGACCATCCGCGGCCGCAACGGCGGCTTCCGGCTGGCGCACGAGCCCGAGGACATCAACATCGGGGCCGTGGTGCGCATGAGCGAAAGCGACTTCTACATGGCCGAATGCTTCGACCCCGCAGGCACGCCCTGCGGCCTGGTCCAGGCCTGCCGCCTGAAGGGCGTACTGGGCAGCGCCACCAAGGCCTATCTGGACGAGCTCGACCGCCATACCCTGGCTTCCCTGCTGCCGGAACCGGCGCCGCGCGAAGCGCCAGTCGCCTTCCACCGCAAGAAAGCCGCCTGACGCTTCGGTTCCCGCCTCCGCAAACGACAACGGCCGCCCGAGGGCGGCCGTTGTCGTTTCAGCTACCGAACCGTTCAGGCCTTGCGGCGCACGGCGGCCAGGCCGGCCAGGCCCAGGCCGAACAGCGCGACGCTCAGCGGTTCCGGCACCTGGCCCGGATCGACCGGATCGTCGCCGCGGACATAGGTGGCCTTGAGGACGGCGTCGACCCACTGGAAGCTGGTGCCGGTGTTCGACTTGACGGTGACCGACAGCTTGCCGGTCTCGCTCAGCGAGGCCAGCGAGGTGCCGGTGACTTCGTAGCCGCCATAGGTGGTGTTGCCGTTGCCGACATTGCTGTCGCTGCCGATCAGTACGCTGTCCGGACCGACCAGGAAGGAGAAGGTTTCGGCGCCGCCATTGCTCGAGCCGCCGACATCCTTCAGGCGCAGGGTCAGCTCGGCCCAGCTGATGGAGTCGCGTTCGGTGACAAAGGTATAGGGGGCGAGGGTGAAATCGAACAGCCAGCTGGCCGATGCGCCGGTGCTGATGGTTTGGTTGCCCGCATCATAGGTGGCGCTGATGTCGGTGACGATCGGGGAAGCGCTTGCGGCGGCGGAGACGGCGGCGAAGGCAGCGGCCGTAACGAATTTCATGAACTGTTTCATTTTTTCCTCTAGTTTTGATTTGGGTCAACTACACCTTCTTTTATGCAAACTGCGTGCCAGCTAGGTGCCCCAGAGGGAGAAATGTCAATATGTTCTAATTTTTAGGACACATCGTAAAGAATTCCGACACCCGATTGTTAACTGTGAAACTTGATAGTAGGTAGCATTCACATCGGCAATGACCAACACAATGCAAACGGGCCGCATGAGCGGCCCGTTGCAGGTCGAGCACGGCCTTGCGGCCAAGGTCTTAGAATGCGTAGCTGGCGCGGGCGTAGATGAAGCGGCCCGAACGCCCGAACGGCGCGTAGTTGGCGAACGGCGTGTTGCCGGTAGTGTTGAGGATCGGCGGCAGGGTTTCCGGATACTGGTCGAACACGTTATCCGCGCCCAGCGCCAGGTTGAACTTCGGCGTCACCGCATAGCGCGCCTCGAGGTCGACCGTGGTCCTGGCGCCCAGCTCGAAGTCGAAGGCGGCGGTGGTGCCCGGCGACAGCACTTCGCCGTAGCGGGTGGCGCGCAGGGTGGCGCCCCACTGCCCCAGCTTCCAGTTCACGTTGGCGCTCAGCTTGTTCTTCGGCTGGCCTTTTTCCAGCGACAGCACGTTCAGGCGGTCGAACAGCACCGGCGCCGGATTCAGGGCCGCCAGCTGGGTCGTCGCCGGGGTGCGGGTGACCTTGGTGTCGGTGAAGTTGCCCGCCAGGGTGAAGTCGAAGCGGCCGGCCTGCGCCAGGTTGAGCGGCCAGTTCACCACCACGTCCACGCCCTTGGTCGTGGTGTCGACGCCGTTGATGAAGAAGCGGCCTCCGCCGACGCCGATGAAGCCCTGGGCGGTCAGGTAGGATCTGACATTTGCCTGTGTCAAATTTTCCGACAAAACGATGCGGTCGTCGACGTCGATGCGGTAGGCGTCGACCGTCACGCTGACCTGGCCGAAGCGCATCACCGCGCCCAGCGAGGCGTTGACCGATTCCTCGGCCTCGAGCGGCTTGGCGCCGAGGGCCACCGCCACCGGGTCGTTCGGCTTGAAGGTGGTGATCTCGAAGGGCACGCCGTTGATGAAATTGGTCGAGGTGGCGGTGAAGTTCTGCTGCTGCGGCGACGGCGCGCGGAAGCCGTTCTGCAGCGCGCCGCGCAGCGCGAAGGACTTGCTGAAGTCGTAGCGGGCGGACAGCTTGCCGGCCAGGCTGTTGCCGAAGTCGGAATAATGCTCGCCGCGCACCGCCACCGAAGCCAGCAGTTGCGGAGTGATGTTGGCTTCCAGGTCGACGAAGGCGCCGATCGCGGTGCGGGCGGTGTCGGTTTCGTTGGACGGGCGGAAGCCCGGGAACACCTGCGCGCCCGGCGCCGCCGGGGTGCCGTTGGGCAGCACCTGGCCATAATAGTCCCAGGATTCGCGCTCGCCGGCGAACAGCTTGTAGCCTTCGCGGCGCGACTCCATGCCGGCCGCGACGTTCAGCGGCGAGGACAGGCCGCCGATATCGTAGGTGCGCACCCCGGTCAGGTTGAGCACGGTCTGGTCGTAGGAATAGCCGCCGGCATAGAACTCGGTCTTGCTGCCCGGCCCGATCGAACGGTTCAGCGTGTTCTGGATGTCGTACTGCATCTTGTTCTTGCCGTAGCCGAGCGACACATCCATGTCCCACTGGCCCAGGGGATAGGTGGCGCCGGCGGTCACGGCGAAGTCGTCGACGGTCGGCGCGATGATCGGCAGGAAGCCGTCCGGGTAGATCGAGGGGACGTTGCGCGCGTCCTGGGCGGTGCGGAAGAAGCCCCCCGAGCGCGCTTCGCGGTTCTGATAGCTGGCCCAGCCGTACAGCTTGACGCCGCCGCCCAGGTCGCTGCCGGCGTTGGCGAACAGGGTGGCCTGCTCCATCTCCGGCTCGCCGTACCAGGCGTTGAAGCGGTTGATGGTGTTCTCGCGCGGGTCGAAGGCGTTGCCGGCCAGGCGCGGATACTGCTGGCGCATGTCGTAGCCGCTGCGCTCGGTGCGGTGCTGGTCCTTGTACTCGGCGGCGATGGTCAGGTAGCCGTTCTCGCCCAGTTCCAGGCCCTTCCAGACGCTGACGGTGGCGGTCTGGCCGTCGGTGCGCTTGCGCGAGGCCGGGGCGGTGCCGGCCCAGGGCGCGCCGGCCGGGGCGACGTCGTTCCACAGGTCGTATTCGGTCTTGCGCGCGCCGTAGGTGACGGTGGCTTCGCCGCCCTTGCGGTCGGTGCGCAGGCGCATGTTGACCACCCCGGAAATGGCGTCCGAGCCGTACTGGGCGGCGGCGCCGTCGCGCAGTACCTCGACGCTCTTCACGATCGCGGTCGGGATGGTGTTCATGTCGACCGCCGCCGAACCGCGGCCGATCGAGCCGTTCACGTTCACCAGCGAGGACGCGTGGCGGCGCTTGGAGTTGACCAGCACCAGGGTCTGGTCGGGCGCCATGCCGCGCAGGGTGGCCGGACGGATGGTGTCGGTCCCGGCGGTGATGGCTGGGCGGGGGAAGTTCAGCGAAGGCAGGGCGATCGACAGCGCCTGGTTCA
>CBIHLT010000121.1:0-15575 GCA_966210615.1 uncultured Massilia sp. | reverse complement strand
CTGGGGCTTCTTCAACCGCTTGTGCGAGCCGGAGCAGGTGCTTGGCGAGGCCCAGGCCTTCGCCGCCACGCTGGCGAACGGACCCACCTTCGCGCACGGCATGACCAAGAAGATGCTGCAGCAGGAATGGAACATGGGCGTGGACGAGGCCATCGAAGCCGAGGCCCAGGCGCAGGCGATCTGCATGGCCACCAATGACTTCCACCGCGCCTACCACGCCTTCGTGGCCAGGCAGCAGCCGCAGTTCGAGGGGGATTGATGGAACGCCTCGACTATCTCGACTGGCCCTTTTTCGAGGCGCGTCACGGCGAGCTGGCGCGCGAACTCGATGCCTGGGCCGCGGCCCATCTCGACGTGGCGCACGGGCATGATGTCGATGCCGCCTGCCGCGCGCTGGTGAGGGAGCTGGGCCAGGCGGGCTGGCTGCGCCATGCAGTCGGCGGCACGGCCTACGGCGGCACGCGGGACAGCATCGACACCCGCGCCATCTGCCTGATCCGCGAAACCCTGGGCCGCCATGCGGGCCTGGCCGATTTCGCCTTCGCCATGCAGGGCCTGGGCAGCGGCGCGATCTCGCTGTTCGGCACCGACGGGCAAAAGGCGGGCTATCTGCCGCGCGTGGCGCGCGGGGAGGCGATCGCCGCGTTCGCGCTGTCCGAGCCGCAGGCCGGCTCCGATGTCGCCGCCATGCAGTGCGCGGCCCGCCGCGACGGCGACGGCTGGGTGCTGGACGGCGAAAAGACCTGGATCTCGAACGGCGGCATCGCCGACTTCTACGTCGTGTTCGCGCGCACCGGTGACGGCGGCGGCGAGGGCGGGCGGGGCGCCAAGGGCATCTCGGCCTTCATCGTCGACGCCGATTCGCCCGGCCTGCGGATCGCCGAGCGCATCGAGGTGATCGCCCCGCACCCGCTGGCGCGCCTGTCCTTCGAGGGCTGCCGCGTTCCCGGCGCGCGCCTGATCGGCGAGGAAGGGCAGGGCTTCAAGATCGCCATGGCCACCCTCGACGTGTTCCGCACCTCGGTGGCGGCGGCCGCGCTGGGCTTTGCGCGGCGCGCGCTGGACGAGGCGCTGGCGCATGTCCAGGCCCGTCCGATGTTCGGCAAGCTGCTTGCCGACTTCCAGCTGACCCAGGCCAGGCTGGCGCAGATGGCGACCGACATCGACGCCGGCGCGCTGCTGACCTACCGCGCGGCCTGGATGCGCGACCAGGGCCGCAAGGTGACGAAGGAGGCCGCGATGGCCAAGCTGACCGCGACCGAGTCCGCCCAGCGCGTAATCGACGCGGCGGTGCAGCTGTTCGGCGGCCAGGGCGTGCAGAGCGGACGCATGGTGGAAAGCCTGTACCGCGAGATCCGCGCCCTGCGCATCTACGAGGGCGCCAGCGAAGTGCAACTGTTGATCGTGGCGCGGGAACTGCTCGCGGCGCGCAAGGAGGGATGATATGGAAGTCTTGCAGCCATCCGGCTGGGCGCGCCCCAAAGGCTACTCGAACGGGATCGCCGCGACCGGCCGCCAGGTCTTCGTGAGCGGCATGATCGGCTGGGACGCCGAAGGCCGCTTCCAGACCGACGACTTCGTCGGCCAGGCGCGCCAGGCGCTGGAGAACGTGGTGGCGGTGCTGCGCGAAGCGGGCGCAGGCCCCGAGCACATCGTGCGCATGACCTGGTACGTGGTGGACAAGCGCGAATACCTGGACGCCGGCGCGGCGCTGGGAGCGGCCTACCGCGACACCATCGGGCGCCACTACCCGGCCATGAGCGCGGTGCAGGTGAGCGCGCTCATGGAAGACCGGGCCCGGGTCGAGATCGAGGTGACGGCCGTCGTTCCCACCTGAGGAAAGATACGGCGTCGAGCTTCAGGAATGCGCGCCGGCGCGGCGGCGTTTCTGTTACGGTGGTCTCCATCGACAGGAGGAGCCGCCATGAACAATCAGATCGTACGCGTGATTGAAGAGCTCGAGGATGCCGAGCGCGCCCGCCAGGCGCTGCTCGGCGCCGGATTCGACCGCGACAGCATCGAGATCAGCCATACCGGCGACGAGGCCGGCCCGTCGGAAGCCAATTTCACCGTCGGCGATTCGCCCGCGGTGAAGGGCGGCACCGACTACAAGGACGTCTACACGCCGGGCTTGGAAATCGGCAAGTGCGTGATCACCGTCACTGCCGAGGACCCGGCGCGCCTGGAGCAGGCGGCCGCGATCCTCGAACAGCACGGCGCGAAGGACAACGATCCGGCGCACGCGGCGGCGCGCCGGAACGAAGGAAGCGAACTCAGGTCCAGCTGAGGTCGGTCTTCGACAGCGGCAGCTCGCGCACCCGCTTGCCGGTCGCCGCGAAGATCGCATTGCACACCGCCGGCGCCAGTGGCGGCAGGGCCGGCTCGCCCAGGCCCGTCACCGGATAGTCCGACTTGACGAAGTGCACCTCGATCTTGGCGGGCGCGTCCGGCATGCGCAGCAGCTGGTAATCGTGGAAATTGCTTTGCACGATGCGGCCCTTGTCGATGTCCAGTGCCGGGAACATCAGCGTCGACAGGCCGTCGATCACCGAACCTTCGACCTGGTTCTCGGCGCCCGACAGGTTGACGATCTGGGCGCCGATGTCGGTCGCCACCACCACCCGGTCCACCTTGAGCTTGCCGTCGCGCGAGACCGTGACCTCTGCCACCTGTGCCACGTAGCCGCGGTGGCTGAAGTGGAAGGCGATGCCCTGGCCCTGGCCGCGCGGGAATGTCTTCTTGCCCCAGCCGGCCTTCTCGGCGGCGGTGTTCAAGACAGCCTTCATGCGCGCCACGCTGTAGGGTTGGCCGCGCTCGCCCGTGCCCGGCACCACGTCCTTGTCGCCCAGCAGCTCCAGGCGGAAGGCCAGCGGATCGCGGCCGCCCGCATGGGCCAGCTCGTCGATGAAGCTGTGGAAGACCCAGGCGAACACGCAGCTGCCCGGCGCGCGCCACGGGCCCATCGGCACGCGGCATTCGAGGGCGGTCTGCTCGAGCTGGACGTTGGGCAGCCAGCGGCCCGGGAATTCATCCCCGGACAGGTTGCCGCCGCTGCCCGGCTGCAGCACGCTCTGGCCGTCGCGCTCGACGCGGTTGGCGAAGGTGACGAAATGGTTGTGCCAGGCCACCGCCTTGCCGGCCGCATCGAGGCCGCCGCGCAGGAAATGGAAGCCGCCCGGGCGGAAGTGGTCGTGCTGCAGGTCGTCCTCGCGGGTCCAGGTCAGCTTGACCGGGGCCTTCACCTTGCGCGCGATGGCCGTGGCTTCGACGATGAAGTCCGAGCTCAGGCGCCGGCCGAAACCGCCGCCGCTGCGGATGATGTGCAGGGTGATCTTTTCCTTCGGGATGTTGAACAGGCTCGTCACCAGGGCCTGGCCCGCGCCCGGATTCTGGGTCGGCGCCCACAGTTCCAGCGAACCGTCCTCCTTGAACCAGGCGGTGCAGTTCTGCGGCTCCATGCTGGCGTGCGAGATGAAGGGGTAGCTGTAGGCCGCCTCGACCGTCTTGCTCGCGCCCTTGAGCGCGGCCGCCACGTCGCCGTCCTTGCGCTGGGTCAGCGTGCCCGGCTTCGTGCTGGCGGCGTTGGCCTGGGCGGTGAAATCGGCCCAGCTGTGGCCGGCGCCCGGACCCTCGTCCCATTCAACTTCCAAGGCGCGGCGGGCGCGCATGGCGTTCCAGGTCGAGTTGGCGACGATGGCCACGCCCGGGCGCAGCGCGTTCAGGGTGCCGGCGCCCTCGACGATGAAGGCGTCCTTGACGCCCGGCATGGCACGGATCGCGTCCAGGTTGGCGCGCAGCGCCTTGCCGCCGAACACAGGGCACTTGGCGTACACCGCGTACAGCATGCCCGGCACTTGCACGTCGATGCCGAACAGCGGCTTGCCGCTGACGATGGCGGCGTTGTCGACGCCGCCGATGCGCTTGCCCAGCAGCTTGAAATTGGCGGGGTCCTTCAGCACCACCTGGCCGGCCGCCGGGACCGCCAGCTTCGCGGCGGCGCCAGCCAGGGCGCCGTAGCCCAGGCGGCGTTTCGAGGGCGTGTGCACCACGAAACCGCCGGAGGTGGCGCATTCGCCGGCCGGCGCCTTCCAGGACTGGCTGGCGGCCTGGACCAGCATGGCGCGCACCGTCGCGCCCAGGCGGCGGAAGTCGTTGTAATTGGTCGGGGTCGAGGTCGAGCCGCCCGCGCCCTGGCTGCCGTAGGCCGGATCAAGGTCGCCCTGGACGATGCGCACGTCCTTCCAGTCGACATCGAGTTCCTCGGCGATCACCATGGGCAGCGAGGTCTTGATGCCCTGGCCGATTTCCGGCTGCTTCGAGATCAGGGTGACACGGCCGTCGCGCGCGATGCGGATGAAGGCGTTGGGCACGAAGTCCGGGCTTGCCGGGGCCGGGGCGGCGCCGGTGGCTGCGGCCAGCACGCCTTCGGCCGACATGCCGAGCAGGAAGGCACCGCCGGCGGCGCCGGACTGCAGGAAGCGGCGGCGGGCCGGGGAAGCGGGAACGCGGGTCATTGCTTGCCCTTTCCCTTGGCGGCGATCTCGGCCGCACGGTGGATGCCGGCGCGGATGCGGGTGTAGGTGGCGCAGCGGCACAGGTTGCCCGCCATGGCCTCGTCGATCTGGGCGTCGCTCGGCTTCGGGTGCTGCTTGAGCAGGGCGCAGGCGCTCATGATCTGGCCGGACTGGCAGTAGCCGCACTGCGGCACGTCCAGTTCCTGCCAGGCAAGCTGCAGCGGATGCCGGGCTTGCGCGTCCAGGCCTTCGATGGTGGTGATCTTCTGCTTGCCGACACCGGAGACCGGGGTCAGGCAGGAACGCGCCGGCACGCCGTCCAGGTGCACGGTGCAGGCACCGCACTGGCCCAGGCCGCAGCCGTACTTGGCGCCGACCAGGCCCAGCGTATCGCGCAAGGCCCATAGCAAGGGCGTATCCGGCTCGACGTCGACGGCTTGCAGTTTCCCGTTGACGTGCAGCGTGTATTTACTCATGGCAGTCTCTCATGGCGGACGGAACAATGCATCATCCTAGCGGAAATCTGGCGGCCTCGACAGTGGCGAAAAGGTGCACACAAAAGGCGTATTCTCGGTCGTTCGACCTAATAGTATGTAATACTTGGTTGTCGATCAGCCAACAGTCGCAAATCTCATGCTTAAGCCTGGCTCACGCGTAGCGGCACCGAACCTGAAGTTCCGTCTGGCTCTCGTGGCCGCCGTGCTGGTGTTCGTCACGACCTTGCTGGTGACCCTGTCGACCCTGTCCGTGGCCGAGCGCGGCATGAAAGAAGTGATCGGCAACCAGCAGTTCACGATGCTGACCGGGGCCGTGTCCTTCATGGACGACCGCATCAGCGACCGCCTGCGCCAGATCGAGGCGATGGCGGCCAACACGCCGCAACCGGCCCTGCGCGACAACCTGCTGATGCAGCAGTACCTCGAAACCCAGGCCCGCATGTGGGGCAACGATTACCTGAACTTCCTGACCCTGGCGCGCACGGGCGACACGGTGGTCACCTTGCGCGAGTTCCCGCCGGGCCGCAGCCTGAATGCAAGCGGGGTCGACTATTTCGACCGGGTCATGCGCACCCGCGCCAGCGTGATCTCGGAGCCCCTGCACAGCCGCCTCTCGGACAAGAACGTGGTGATCTTCGCTGCGCCGATCCGCAACGCCGACGGCGAAGTGGAGCAGGTGCTGGTGGCGAGCGTGGACTTGCAGGGCTCCGGCTTCCTGCGCCAGATCGGCACGCTCCGGCCCGGGGCCTCGGGCTACCTGTTCCTGATGACCGCGAAGGGAATCCTGATCGACCACCCGGAAAAAGATCGCGTCATGCAGCATGTTAACGCTAAACCGGGCGTCAATCCCGCCACCGAGCGCGCCCTGAAAGGCTATGAAGGCTGGACCGAGGCGCGCGGCAAGGATGGGCGCGAATCGATCTACGCCTTCAAGCGCCTGCGCACGACCGGCTGGGTCCTGGCAGCCCGCTACCCGAGCGACGAAGCCTTCGCGCCGCTGGCGGAGATGCGCCGCAACGCCTTCTTCGGGGCGCTCGGCCTGGCCCTGGCCTCGGGCGTGCTGGCCTGGGTGCTGGTGTTCCGGCTGCTGGGGCCCCTGGAGACGCTGCGCGACCGGGTCTGGGCGATCCGCCACGATGCCATCGACATCGCCGTGCTGCGCGACAACCGCAAGGATGAGATCGGCGAACTGGGGCGCGCGTTCTACGAGCTGATGGCCGAGCGCGAGACGGCCGAAGGAGAACGCAACGCCACCGAGAAGCGCCTGCGCGTGATCGCCGACAACCTGCCGGTGCTGATCGCCTACCTGGACCGGAACCGCCGCTTCCAGTTCGGCAACGCCACCTTCCAGAAGTGGTTCGGCGTGCCGGTCGAGCGCCTGGTCGGGATGACGGTGGGGGAACTGATGGGGCGCGAAGCCTATGCCCAGGTGCGCGACAAGCTCGACGATGCCTACGCCGGCCACAGCGTGACCTGCGAAGTGAAGCTGGAGGTTCCCGGCGCCCCGCGCTACCTGCAGGGCACCTTCATTCCCGACATCCAGCCGGACGGCAGCGTGGCCGGCGTCTACGCCCTCAAGCACGACGTGACCCACACCAAGGAAGTCGAGGAGCAGCTGGTCCAGCTCACCCGCATCGACACCCTGACCGGGATCGCCAACCGCCGCATGTTCACCGAGACCCTGCAGCACGCCCTGGACCGGGCGCGCCGCAGCGGCAAGGCCCTGGCCCTGGCCTACCTCGACGTCGACCACTTCAAGCGCATCAACGACAGCTACGGGCACGGGGTCGGCGACGAGGTGCTGAAGGAGTTCGCGCGGCGCCTGACGGCCGGGGTGCGCAACACCGACACGCCGGCCCGCCTGTCGGGTGACGAATTCGTGGTGATCCTGGAAGAGATTTCCTCGCCGGCCGAGGCCGAGCGCATCGGGGCCAAGATCGTGGGCGCGATGCGGGTGCCGATCGAGACCAGCAAGGGGCCGGTGCTGGCCACCAGCAGCGTCGGCATCGCCTTGTCGCACGAGGGCGAGAACCAGGAACAGCTGCTGGCGGCGGCCGACAGCGCCCTGTACGAGGCCAAGCGAAAGGGGCGCAACGGCTTTGCGGTCTTCGACGGAGACACGACGCCAAAGGAGGGCCGGCCGGCGTCGCCAGGATTGGAGACGCCGGGCGGGTGAATCCTGAAACGGCCGGGCTGGCGGAGACGGTTTAGGCCAGGCTCTGGCGCCATCTCACAAGCCCTGCGGATAGGTCTCCGGCGGCTCGTTCGAATGCCAGCCGCTGGTCGGGTCGAGCGGCTCGACCGCCGTCGTGCGGTCGATGTGGATCACGGCGTCGAACTGGCGCGGCAGCTGGGCCATGAAGTAATGGCTCTGGCGCTCGGTGCGCGGGATATAGAGCACGCCGATGGCGCGCTCAAGCCGTCCCTCCATCAGGGCGTCGCGCGCGGGGCCCGGATCGCGCAGCGGCAGGTAGAAATTGCCCAGCCCGGTGCTGTGGAGCACCTGCTCGTAGCTGCCCGGCAGGCCGGGGCGCACATGCTTGTGCTCGGCCGGACCGTCCCATTCCGAGGCGGCCGTCACCCGCCCGTCGTAGGTCGAGAAGCCGACCAGGCAGGTGTCGGCGCCATAGGCCTTGCGCGCCAGTTCCCCGACATTCCATTCGCCCATGCGCCCGATCTCGGTGGCGCGCGCGTCGCCGATGTGGGAATTGTGTTCCCAGACCACGATGCGCGCCGGCTTGCCGTCGCGCGAGAGGTGGCGCGCGAGCGCGTCCAGGGTTTCGGCCATGTGGCTGTCGCGCAGGTTCCAGGACGACACCCGGCCGCGGAACATGGTGCGGTAGTACTCCTCGGCGTTCTTGACCAGGCGGGCGTTCTGCTGGGCGCAGAAATAGGCGTCCTCGGCGGCGATGCCATCGCTTTGCATGTAGTCGAAGCCGCGCTGCTGGAGGTCCTGCAGCGCCGCCAGCACGCCCTGTTCGCAGGATTCGCTCATGCCGAAGCTGGTCGCGTAACCGTACTGCTGGCTGTCGCGGTCGTAATGGTCGAAGCAGGCGTAGCGGCGGCGCGCCTCGCGCGCGGCCACCGGGTCGACCTTGTCGAGGTAGCCGAGCACCTCGTGGATCGAGGTGAACAGGCTGTACAGGTCGAGCCCGTAGAAACCGGCCTTGGCCTGGCCGCTTGCGTCGTTGCGCGCGCGCAGCGATTCCACGAAGTCGAGCACTGCGGTATTGCGCCACATCCAGGCCGGGAAGCGCTCGAAGCCGGACAGGGCCGCGCGCCCGTCGCCATCGTGGCCTTCGCCGCGCACGTAGCGGTTGACCCGGTAGGCGTCCGGCCAGTCGGCCTCCACCGCCACCGCGCTAAAGCCCTTTTCCTCGATCAGGCGCTGGGTGATGCGGGCCCGCTCGGCGTAGAACTCATGGGTGCCGTGGGTAGCCTCGCCCAGCAGGACGAAGCGGGCGTTGCCCACCAGGTCGAGCAGGGCGTCGTAGTCGCTCGCGCCGCCCGTGACGGGGATGGCCTGCGAGCGGATCGCATCGAGGGCGGCGTCGGTGATGGTCGCCATGATCGCTCAATGCAGGTAGCGGTCGCTGGCGGGCGTGTGGGAGGACGTGTAGGGCGTCACGCCGCGCTCGATGAAGGACTTCATGCGCGCCAGGTCGTCGTCCATCTGGCGCTTGGGATCGGAGCCCAGCATGCGCGCCAGCCCATGGCCCAGGGCGCCGCCCGGCGGCGTATAGGCCATGCGCACCGTGACCCGGGTGCCGCCTCGCACCGGTTCGAAGCTCACCGCGCCTTCCTGCTCGATCTCCGAGCCGGGCTCGCTGCGCCAGGCCATGTGGTCCGGACGCGCCTGTTCGGTCATGACGGCGTTCCAGGAATACTCGCTGCCGCCCGGGCCCTTGACCACCCAGTGCGAGCGGCGGTGGCCCAGGTCGCGCACCTCGCTCACATGCGACATGAAGCGCGGGAAGTTGTCGTAGTTCGACCAGGCGTCGTACACCTCTTCGGGCGCGGCGGCGATCTCGATCGTCTTTTCGACCTCGATCGGGCTGCCTGTGCGGTTGCCAGCCGAGTGGCCGCGCACCATCGCGGCCAGGCGCGCGCCGCCGCCGCTCCTGGCCAGCAGGGCCAGTGCGCCCAGGCCGAGCACCACGCCGAGCGGGGAGCGGCGCGCCAGGCCGGTCAGGCCGAGCACCCCGCCCCCGAGCAGGGCGGAATTGGTGAGCGTGGGGCTGCGGTGGTCGAAGGCGTCGACCAGTTCGTCGAGCCAGCCGCGCGCCTGGGCGGCCGCCTCGCGCACCCGCGAGCCGCTGCGCTCGGCCGCGGCATCCATGCGGCCGCGTGCTTCCCAAGTGTTGCGTTCGATGTCGCGCTCCATGCGCTGTTCCATGTCGCGGGCGCGGTCGCGCGATTCCTCGGCGGCGGCGGCGATGCGGCCGCGCGTGCGCGAGGCGGCGTCGGCGGCGCCGGAGGCGAAATCGTGGGCGGTGTCGGCGATCCGTTCGCCGGCCCGGGTGGCCATGGCGTCGGCGCGGGCGTAGGCCGCGGAAGCGCTGTCGCGCGCCGCATTCAGGCTCGCGGTGGCGCTGCGCAGCACGCTTCCGATGGCGTCGCCGGTATGCAGGCCGGCGTCGCGCACCTTGTGCGCGGCATAGGAGCGCCGGGCGCGCCCGCGTTCGGGGTCGAAGATATACATCAAGAGCGCACCGGCGGCGGCCGCGCCGATCCATTTGCCCATGTCGCCCAGTTCCATCCGGTTGTCGGTCTTGATCTGTTTCATGTCGGCTCCTCTCGATTGGGTTGGGGCCGGCGCGTCGTTTCCTGGCCGGGCGTCCCTGCCCAGGCCTGCGCCAGCAAATCCTGCACTTCCTCGTCGCTCGTCTGGTCGAACTTGCGGTACCACTGGCCCACCGCGCGGAAGCGCGGCGGCGTCACCAGGCAAACCACCTCGTCGACCTGTTCCTCCAGGCCGGCGACCGTGTCCGGCGCGCCCACCGGCGCGGCCACTACCAGCCGCGCCGGCGCCTGCTGGCGCGCCACTTCCACCGCCGCCTGCATCGTGGCGCCGGTGGCGATGCCGTCGTCGACCAGGATCACGGTGCGCCCGCGCAGCCGGGGCGGGGGCCGCCCGCCGCGGTAGCGCCGCTCGCGCCGCGCCAGTTCCTGCTCCTCGCGCCGCGTGACTTCGTCGACTTCTTCCTGCGTTACGCCCATCAGCCCGGGCACGCCCGGCTGCAGGACGCGCACCCCGCCGCTGGCAATGGCGCCCATGGCGAATTCCTCCTGGCCGGGCAGGCCGAGCTTGCGCACCAGCATCAGGTCGAGCTCCGCATGCAGGGCCTGGGCCACCGGGAAGGCCACCGGCACGCCGCCGCGCGGCAGGGCCAGCACCAGGGTGTCCGGGCCCGCGTACTGCCGCAGCTGGCGTGCCAGCTGCCGGCCCGCGTGGGCACGGTCGGTAAAGGCGTCGGTTTGCTGCATGGCGCGCCGTCCTGAAAAATAAGAAGACCGCGTTGTCTGCGGCTTTCGCCGCACGCGGTCTTGCGGGCCACCCGGCGGTGGCCCTCGAGTGGAGCCAGGCGCTTACTGGATGGTCAGGCGGCGCGCTTCGCTGCCCTGTTTTTTCGGCAGGGACAACTGAAGGACGCCGTTCTCGAGCCGGGCCTGCGCCGTCGTATCGTCGACTTCCTGCGGCAGGGTGAAGCTGCGCATGAACTTGCGTGCGGTGCGTTCAGCATACACCACCGTTTCGCCCTCGCGGCGTTCGTTTGCCTGCTGGCATTCAGCCTCGATCTGTACACGCGCGCCGTCGATACTGACCTTGACGTCCTCCTTCGCGACGCCCGGCAGGTCGGCCTGCACTTCGTAGGTCTTGTCGGTTTCGGCGACATTCACGCGCGGTGTGAGGGTGCCTTCCTCGCCCCAGCGCCCGCCTTGCGCGAGCGGCGCGAAGAAGTCCTCGAACATGGTCTCGACCATCCGGCCGAACTGGTCCTCGACCGAGCCCGGACGGTAGGCCGAGAGCGGCGAACCGCCTCTTCTCACGAGATTCATGATGGCCTCCGTTTGGTGAGGGACATGTAACGACATGGCCGGCGGATGCCGGCACCTTCTTTATAGGGCAAGAGGAGGCAAGTTTCAAGCAGGGTGGACGGCATGCGCCCACCCTCGGGAGGAAAGCGCTTAAGCGAGCTGGCGGCGGTGGAAGCGCAGGTGATCGGCGACGAAGGTCTGGATGAAGAAGTAGCCGTGGTCGTAGCCCGCGTGGCGGCGCAGTTCGAGCGGCTGGCCGGCTTGGGCGCAGGCCTCCTCGAAGGCTTCCGGGTACAGCTGTTCGGCCAGGAACTTGTCCGCCAGGCCCTGGTCGACCAGGATGCCGCCGGGGAAGGGCGCTTCGCCCAGGGCCGCCATCAGGGCGCTCGCGTCGTAGCGCGCCCAGGCCGCCTGGTCGGCGCCCAGGTAGCCGCCGAAGGCCTTCTTGCCCCAGGGGCAGCGGCTCGGCGCGGCGATCGGCGCGAAGGCCGACACCGAGCGGAACAGCGAAGGATTGCGCAGCGCCATCACGAGCGCGCCATGGCCGCCCATCGAGTGGCCGAAGATGCCGGTGCGTTCCGGATCGGCCGGCAGCTGGGCCAGCACCAGCTCGCGCAGCTCCAGGATGTAGCTGTACATGCGGTAGTGGCGCGCCCATTCGCCTTCAAGGGCGTCGACATAGAAGCCGGCGCCCACGCCGAAGTCCCAGTTGTCGCTTTCGCCCGCCACGCCGGCGCCGCGCGGGCTGGTGTCCGGGGCGACCAGGATCAGGCCTTCCTCGGCCGCCACGCGCTGGGCCCCGGCCTTGATCATGAAGGTCTCTTCGGTGCAGGTCAGGCCGGCCAGGTAGAACAGCACCGGCAGGCGCTTGCCTTCGTGGCCGGGCGGCAGGTAGACGGAAAAGCGCATCGGCAGGCCGATGGCGCTGGAATCGTGGCGGTAGAAGCGCTGTACGCCGCCGAAGCAGGCGTGTTCGTTGAGGAGTTCGAGCATGATGTCGGCGGAAGTGGAGAGGAGGCTTCAGTATGCCGGGTAAATGACAATCTTGCCAGTTAGACCACGCCGAGCGCTCCCAGCAATGCACCGGCGGCCAGCATCCACAGCAGGTGGATGCGGGTGCGCCAGATCACCACGCAGCTACCCGCGGCCAGCAGCCAGAGCGTCAGGTTGCCGGATCCGCCGCCGGCGGCGGCCAGCAGCCAGGCGGTGGACAGCAGCATGCCGATCACCAGCGGACCCATGCCCTGCTTGAAGGCGCGCACCGCGCGCAGTTCGCGGTTGCGGTGGCCCCATTGCGCCACCTGGTAGGTGAAGATGGTCGAGGGCAGCATGATGCCGACCATGGTGACCGCCACGCCGAGGAAGGCTGCGGCGGTGCTGCCGGCGTTCAGGCCCACGTGCCAGCCCATCAGGGCCACGAACAGCACGTTCGGCCCCGGCGCGGCCTGGGCCAGGGCGATCGCCTCGTTGAACTGGGCCTGGGTCAGCCAGCCTTGCTGTTCCACCAGGTAGCGGTGCATCTCGCTCGAGGTGGAGATCGCGCCGCCCAGCGACATCAGGGACAGCATCAGGTAGTGGGCAAACAGGTCGATCCAGTCATGCCAGGAGAGGACGATGTGGTGGACGCTCATCGCAGCCCCCGCCAGGCCAGCAGGCAGCCCAGCCCGCCGAGCGGGAACAGGACCCAGATCAGCGGCACGCGCACCCAGGCCAGCAGCACGAAGGCGCAGGCGGCGATGGCGACGCCGAAGACCAGCGGCACCGGGTTGCGCGCCAGGGTGGCGGCCATGCGCAGGCCGGTGGCGGCGATCATCCCGGCCGAGACGGCGGCCATGCCGCGCAGCGCGCCGGCCACGCGTGCATTATCCGCGAAGCGCGCGTGCAGCAGGGCCAGCAGCAGGACCACGACCAGCGGCACCGCCAGCAGGCCGGCCAGGGCGGTGAGGGCGCCGGCCAGGCCGAACCAGCGCGCGCCGAGCATCATCGCCAGGTTCACTACGTTCGGTCCGGGCATGATCTGGGCCACCGCCCAGTCCTCGATGAATTCTTCGTTGCTGAGCCAGCGGCGGCGTTCGACCACCTCGCGCTGGACGACCGCCAGCACGCCGCCGAAGCCCTGCAGGGCCAGGAGGGTGAAGGCGATGAAGAGGGCGGTGAGCGACGCGGGGCGCGGGCGTTCCGGGCTGGAGCCGTGGACGGACGCGGGAATGGCGGAGGGTGAAGCGGTCATCCCGCCATTATGGCACGCCGTCCTTTCAGTCCGCTTTCAGCCGCCAGGGCGGCCAGCCCCCCCGCGGGTTCAGCCACCACCGATGCCGCGCATGACGCGCCCGCTGCCGCCGCATTCGGGACAGGGCTTGCCGTCGCCCAGCCGGCCGGTGCCGGCGCAGGCTTCGCAGATGTCTTCGCCGGCGCCGGGCGTACCCGGTTCGGCTTCGTCGCCGGGGTTCAGGTCGGGATCGGGTTGCATGCTCATGGCGCGCCTCCTGGGGAGAGTGATAGACCGATTGTAGGCAGAGGCGGCGTGAGGTGGCGCAGCGCTGGAGCGGCGGTTGAAAACACCACGTATTTAAGAGACCGATTAGCAAGCCCTGCAGCTGTCATGAAAGCAATAGAAGGGTACACCGAGCCGTTCCGACCGTCGGCTTCGGGCTCCGAAGCAGGCGCTACACTAGGTCCGCTCCCGGCCAGAAGCAGTCATCCATCACATCTCTTTGTCAGCGGGTATGTAATGTCATCCCAGTTTCAGAAAACTGCGTAAGCCATTCGATTTCCAGCCCGACGGTATTAGCGTTCGCGCGCCAAGCATGGGTGACGCCGGGCGCCAACTGTGGTCACGCCGGCGAAGCAAGCAAGACCTTGAAAACGCCAGTGCACCAGGCCGCCAGGTGCTGCGTGACACACGCCACAAACACATCTTGTGGGTGCTTCATGAATGTAATGCAGCGGAGGGGACTTAGTGTTGCATGGTCACACGAATCTCCCATCAATACTTTCTCCTGAGCAATTTTCTGTTTATACTGATCAGGCATTATTTTTGCGAATGATGCGCGATTCGGACAGCAGTGTCCGTCCATGACCGGTGCCGTTTGCCTAAGAGCCCCGGTACTCAACCAGAAAGTGTTCCATGAAAAAAGCTCTTCTCGCACTTGCGGCTACCAATTTCTTCACCAGCGCCGTAGCGCATGCCAATGACTCAACAGCCGCTGTACAGGCGATCCTTACGGCCTGTACAAGCTCGGCCTCGAGCGGCGCCCCCGTTGATACCACTGGTTTGATGAAGTTCTTCGAATGGGACAGGTCAAAGGAAGATTTGCTTTCGTTAAAGCCGCTTCCGAAGATGAAATTGGTTATTAGCAACAACTTTGAGATCCGGTGTTGGCTCATGGCCGGATCCGATATCGTGACCACGGATTTTGCACCGGCGGTCGCGAAGGCCGTAATGGCGTGGCCCGGTCTGGTACGCGAGGACACACCAGGCTCTTTTCCATCATTTATCCATCCTGGTGACGCAAAAAAAGGGCTGCATAAAATGATGATCGTCAATGAAGTTGAGGGTGGGATGTGGCGGCTGCAAGTATGGGATGCTGGATTGCCGCAGTAGTCAGCGCCTAGGGGGACGATGCCCCCGGTGCCAGGCCCGTCCGCCTATAGCCGAGTGCCGGTGGGCCGCCCTGTCGCTCATGCTAGCTCGAATTGAATTTGGTTCATCTTTGCCATGATCGCATTTTCCCTATCAACAATGCGCCACACCATGTAGAGTTTGACCGCCACTCGGTCGACATATTCCGCGAAGATCGAGATCAACGCTAATCAAGTTTGGCTTCGATTATTCGCGACTGACGATGTCGAGCTTGCAGTATTGGCCTGACTAGGGGCCTCGCCGCTGTTCCATTGTCTGCAATGGGTCGGGAACGGCCGTACAATAAAGGTCGGCAACCGGCCAAGAGCGGACTATCACTGATGAGATTCCACTGCACCTGAGGTTTAGATACGGCGGGTGATGCACCATGAAGCGCGATTTCACTCCTCTCGACTCGGCAATTGCTGAAACGCTCGCCAATCGTCCGTTACGACGTGATGAACTGTCGGAAGCTCCTGCTGTTCGTACTCAGGCATTGCGCCTAAACATTCGACGGTCTGGTGTATCACCGAGTGATAGTGCAGATACAACGATCAATGAACGCTTACAGGCTCTCCGACGAAGCGGCAGGGTCTCGTACGATTCAGCGACAAGTCGATGGTGCGCATCCTGATCGTCGCCATCCTCCCAGCTGAGCCTACGAACACCGCTCGTAGGATTAGGGATGTCCGCTTCGAGTTGCGGACGATCGCAAATAGGCGTCACCTCTCCAATAATTTCCTTGCTGGTAACCCCCACGATCAGCCCGGTACCCATGAACGCCTGCCGACGGCTGCGGGAGCAGCGCGGCGACAGTGGGTTGTGTCTGATGATGCGCACTGGTGCGGTTGCACGGACGCGCACAGGATCGCCAGTACGATGCCCGGAACGACTGCGCAGGGA
>CBIHLT010000120.1:0-15604 GCA_966210615.1 uncultured Massilia sp. | reverse complement strand
GCAGCACGACCAAACCGGTGGAAGAGGGCATGCACACCGTGACGGCGCACCTGGTGTGCGCGGGCGCGGCCGACGCCATTGCCTTTTATGTGCGCGCCTTCGGCGCCGAGGAAGTGATGCGCCTGCCCGATCCGGAGGGCAAGCTGGCGCACGCGGCGCTGCGCATCGGCGACTCGATGGTGATGCTGATGGACGAATATCCGAACTGGGATGCGCGCGGTCCCAAGGCGCTGGGCGGCACCTCGGTGACCCTGCACCTGTCGGTGTCCGACGTCGACAGTGCATTCAAGCGCGCGATCGAGGCCGGCGCCGTCTCGCGCATGGAGCCGGCCGACATGTTCTGGGGCGACCGCTACGGCGTGGTCGAGGATCCCTTCGGGCACCGCTGGTCGATGGCGACCCACATCCGCGACGTTCCGCCCGAGGAAATGCAGGAGGCGATGCGGCAGCAGAATTGCCCGGACGCCTGAGCCGGGCCCGACAGGGCGCCTACGGGCGGGCTATCATGGCGGCCTTTCCCTACCAGAGAGGCTGTCCATGAACGCGAATTCCCATCCCAGGCTTGACCAGGTGCTGCGTATTGCCGCGTTTGACGACGCCGGTCAGGGCGGCAACCCGGCCGGCGTCTGGATCGGTGAGACGCTGCCGCCGGCTGCCGAGATGCAAGCCCTGGCCCATGCGCTGGGCTTCTCCGAAACCGCCTTCGCTACGCGCGAAGGCGAGGGCTGGCGCGTGCGCTATTTTTCGCCCGAATCCGAAGTGCCTTTCTGCGGCCACGCCACCATCGCCCTTGGCGCGGCCCTGGCGCGCCGGTTCGGCGACGGACGCTTCGCGCTGCAACTGAACGCGGCGGCGATCACGGTCGAAGGGCGGAGCGAGAGCGGGGACGCGTGCCCGGGCGAGCCCGGCACCGTGGGCGGGCGCATGTTCGCGGCGCTGCAGTCGCCGCCCACGCATTCGCGTCCCGCGCCCCAGGCGCTGGTGGACCAGGCCCTGGCCCTGTTCGGCTACACCCGGGCCGATCTCGACCCGCGCATTCCTCCCGCGCTGGCGCATGGCGGGGCCGATCACCTGGTGCTGGCCCTGGCCAGCCGTGCGCGCCTGGCCGCCATGGCCTACGCGCTGCAAGCCGGCCGCGCCTTCATGCTGGAGCACGGCCTGGTGACCGTGGTGCTCGCCTGGGCCGCCAGCGCGCAGCTGTTCCACACGCGCAATCCCTTCGCCTCCGGCGGGGTCTATGAGGACGCCGCGACCGGCGCCGGCACGGCTGCGCTGGCCGGCTACCTGCGCGACCTGGGCTGGCCGCACGGCGGGTACATCGATGTCCTCCAGGGCGAGGACATGGGCATGCGTTCGCGCCTGCGCGCCGAATTCGGCCCGGAGCCGGGCGGCTCGATCCGCGTCTCGGGTTCCGCACGAATGATGTAGCTATGTGAAGTGGCGCACAGAAGTTTTACGTTAAATCAAATAGGGGGATAAAAGCACGCCTGCTCAGCAGTTAGATTTATTGGTGGCGGATTGATAATTTGAACCAGACAATTTTTGTTTCATTTAATCAATTAGGAGCGCCGTCATGGAGCTGTTCCCTGCAGCTGTGTTTAACCCACCAAAAGCATCCCGTGCACGCACCGCCCGCGAAGCGGCGGCCGGCCGCGCGATCGAGCGGCTGCCGTTCACTGTGCGCCGGGTCGAGACCGAGACGGACCTGCTCAAGGCGGTGCAGATCCGCCACGCCGCCTATGCGCGCCACGTGCCGGAATTCGCCCGCACCCTGGCCCAGCCGGAAGCGGCCGACTACGACGACGACACCATCGTGCTGCTGGCCGAGTCCAAGCTCGACGGCACGGCGATCGGCAGCACCCGCATCCGCACCAACCTCTACCGCCCGCTGGGCGTGGAGGAATCGATCGTCCTGCCGGACTGGCTGCAGGGCAAGCGCCTGGTCGAAGCGACCCGCCTCGGCATCGATGAAGGCCGGATCGGCCGCATGGTCAAGATTGCACTGATCAAGGCCTGCTTCATGTATTGCGAAGACAACGCCATCGACTATTCGGTGGCGACCGGCCGCCCGCCGGTGGACCGCCAGTACGAGCAAATGCTGTTCGTCGACGTGTTCCCTGAGCAGGGTCTGATTCCACTCAGCCACGTCGGCAATATCCCGCACCGCGTCATGGCATTCGAGATCGCGACCTTCGAGGAACGCTGGGCGGCGGCGCGTCATCCCCTGTTGAATTTCTTCTTCAATACGCATCACCCGGACATCGACATCGGCCCGAGCGCGCCGCCGCCGAGCCTGGCGCTGCCTGAGCACTTCGGCGTCGAACGTCCGTCCAAGCGTTGTGAATTGGCCGTCGCCTGAAGAAATTGACGCCCGTCCGGCCACTAATTGCATGACGGCATCAAATTTACGCTGTATCCTTGCGCCTTGAGCCGCCGCGGCAACGCGGTGGCGATTTGTCCGCTTCGATACCGCCTATGCCCAATTCCACCACCAAGCTCCGTTCTACCCTGCCAGCCGCTGCGCACGCGGCTGTGGAGCTGGTGTTGAGACTGTTCGGCTACTACCTGATCCCGATCGGCATCGGCATCATGTCGCTGGTCGCGCTGGTCTTCTTCCATGACGAATACCGTGTCGCCGGCGACGTGCCGCTGGCGATGCACGTGACCGTGCAGGACGGCGCGCAGCCGCTCACGCCGGCCGCGGCCCTGGCCCGCACCGCGCCCCAGCCGCTGGTCAACACCCACGAGACCCATCTGTCCGAAGCCCCGGTCTGGTTCGCCTTCGAACCGATGCCGCGCGCCGGCGAGCAGGTGATCGAATTCCCCTCGCGCCATGCGCTCGACGTCGCCTGCTGGGACGGCGCGACCCTGGCGCCGCTGGGCAGCGCCACCCGCGCCGGCGGCAATGGCGTCATCGAGGTGGCCAAGGCCGGCTTCGTGCTGCGCGCGGGCGCGCTGCCGCGCGAGCTGCTGTGCCGCGGCGGCTTCTCCGGCCCGGCCCGCCTGTCCGTCCTGCAATGGCCGGCCGAACAGTTCGACAAATCGCTCGAGCAATACCACCGCAAGTCCGGCCTGCTCGACGGCGGCATGATCGTGCTCGCGCTGTTCGTCCTGATCACGGCCCTGATCAACCGCCAGCCGCTGTACGTGCTGTTCGCCGGCTGGCTGATCCTGAACCTGCGGGTGGGCGCGCTGTCGGCCGGCTGGGACATCCAGTGGCTGGGCCAGACCATCCCTCCCGACTGGCTGCTGCGCAGCCGCTCGGTGACCATCACCCTGTACGGCATCGCCACGCTCACCCTGTACCAGGCGCTGCTGAAGGAACACCTGGCCGAGATGCGCTACGTGTTGCCGATGCGCGTGATGCAATGGCTGTGCATGCCGATGCTGGCGGCCGCCATCCTGCTGCCTTACCGCATGTACCTGCCGCTGATGTGGGTCATCGTGGTGTGCTGCTTCGCCCTGATGACGATCGGCTTGTTCAAGATCATCGTCGAGTCGCGCAACCGCGTCGCCGCCTGGTTCGCGGCCTCGTTCGCGCTGACCTTCCTGGCCTCGATGGCCGAAGTCGCCGCGGCGGCACTGGGCCTGCGCGAACTGCTGGGCATCATCAACAGCGTCACCGCCGCGCTGGCAAGCAGCCTGCTGGCCGCGCTGGCGGTGGCGGAACAAATGCGCAGCGAAACCGAAAAGCGCCAGGAAGCCCAGGAAGAGCTGGAGCACGCCTATAAGGCGATGCCGGTGGGCCTGTTCACGCTGGACATGTACGGCCACTTCCTGAGCGTCAACCCGGCGCTGCAAAAGATGCTCGGCATTGCTTCCTTCGTGGCGGGCCGCACCGCCTGGCGCCAGTTCTTTACCGAAAGCAGCTGGACGGCGCTGCACGAGCAGGTGCATGCCAAGGCCGAGGCCGAGATGGAACTGACCAGCCGCGACGGCAGCCAGCGCTTCCTGGTCAGCGCCACCCTGGCGCGCTCGCGCATCGAAGGCGTGCTGCAGGACACCACCGAGAAGCACAAGGCCACCGAGCAGCTGCGCTTCATGGCCAATAACGATCCGCTCACCAAGGTCTATAACCGGCGCGGCATCGAGAAGGAATTCGCGGCCGCCGCCGCCAGCCTGGCCGCGGGCCGCCCGATGGCGCTGGCCTACGTCGACCTCGACCGTTTCAAACTGATCAACGACCTGTTCGGCCATGCGGCCGGCGACGAAGTGCTGCGCCAGGTGTGCGAGCGCGTGGGCACCATGCTGGCCGGCGGCCAGCAGATCGGCCGCGTGGGCGGCGACGAGTTCGTGATCGTGATGCCGGAGACGGCGATCCCGCTGGCCTCGATCATCTGCCGCGGCATCGTCGACCGTTTGGGCAACACGCCGTACCGGGTGGGCGACAAGGCCTTCCACGTGCGCGGTTCGGTCGGCCTGATCGAAGTGGTGCCGGACATGGCCATGAAGGACGCCATCTCGACCGCGGACCGCGCCTGCCGCGAAGCCAAGCTGGGGGCCGGCGACGGCCTGGTGGTGTACGAGCGCGGGGCCGACGCCTTCCGCCAGCGCGCCGCCGAGCTCGATCTGGTGGCGCGCCTGTCGGGCCCGAACGCGACCGATAACCTGCTGCTGGAAATGCAGCCTATTATGTCGCTCAAGAACCCGCACGAATCGCTGAATTTCGAAGTGCTGCTGCGCATGCGCGAGCCGGATGGCCGCGTGGTGCCGGCCGGCCCGGTGATCGCCGCCGCCGAGAAGAGCGGCCGCGCCAGCGTGATCGACCGCTGGGTGCTGTCGACCACGCTGGCCTGGATCGCCGAGCATGCCGAACAGCTCTGCAACACGCGCTTCGTCTGCATGAACCTGTCGGGCGCCTCGCTCAACGACGAGCGTTTCGTCCAGGACACCTTCGACATCCTGGGCCGCTACGTGCACGTGGCGAGCCGCCTGTGCCTGGAAATCACGGAAAGCGTGGCCCTGCACGACCTGGACAATACACGCCGCTTCATCGACCAGGCGCGCAACTTCGGCGTCAAGGTGGCGCTGGACGACTTCGGCGCCGGCTACACCTCGTTCTCCTACCTGAAGGAACTGCCGGCCGATGTGCTCAAGATCGACGGCAACTTCATCGTCAACATCAACGCGCATCCGGCCAACGTGGCCATCGTCGAGGCGATCGTGAGCCTGGCGGTGAACCTGGGCATGAAGACCATCGCCGAGTGGGCCGAGGATGCGGCCACGGTGCAGACCCTGCACGAGATCGGCGTCGATTACGTCCAGGGCTGGGTGGTGGCGCGTTCGCAGCCCCCGGAGCGCATCCTGGAGGCCAAGTCCTCGGCCAGCTTCATCAAGGATGAAGACTTGCTCGAACTGCTGAGCGAGCTGGGCGCGCCGGCGGTGCCGCACCTGGCGAGCGTCACCCGCCTGCACTGACCGGGCGGGGCCGCGCAGCCGGGGCGCCGCGTTGTCCACCAAAAGACACCAATCTGCAGGACCGCCCTCTGGCATAGTGGGCGGATGCACATCGGAACCTCCTACGGGCCTGCCGAGTTCCTCTACTGGACCAGGCGCCGGGCCTGCCTGCTGCTCGCGAATGCCGCAATCGTCACCGGCCTCTATCTGCTGGCCGGCTGGCGCTGGCTGGCGCTGCCATGGCCCGTCGTCGCCATCCTGGGGACGGCGGCATCCTTCATCGTCGGCTTCAAGAATGCCCAGACCTACAGCCGCAGCGTGGAGGCGCAGCAGATCTGGAGCACGATCACCAGCCTCAGCCGCCATTGGGCGCTGATCAGCCGCGACCTTCCCGCCAGTGGCGGGGCCGCGCCCGGGCTGGTCCATCGCCACCTGGCCTGGCTGACGGCGGTGCGCTACCAGTTGCGCGCGCCGCGCGCCTGGGAAGCGGCAGGGCGTGCGCCGAACGCCGAATACCGCAGCAAGGCGTTTCGGGTTTCCGAACAGGCCGTGCCCTTGGAGCAGGCGCTGGCAGCGCATCTGCCGGCCGACACGGTGAAGGAGCTGCTGGCCGGCGGCGACCCGCCGGGTGCGCTGATGTCCGGGCAGAGCCAGGCGATTCGCCAGCTGTATACCGGCGCGGAGCTGGTGCTGCTGCACCATGCCGAGATGCAGAAGACCCTCAAGGAATTGGCGGACCAGCATGCGCGGGCCGAGCGGATCAAGAATTTCCCGTATCCACGCCAGTACGCCATCATCAACACGGTCTTCGTCTGGACCTTCGCCCTGCTGCTGCCCTTCGGCGTGGTCAAGGAGTTCGCCCAGCTGGGCGCGGCATCCGGCTGGCTGGCGATACCGTTCAGCGCCTTGATTGCCTGGATGTACGTCGCGCTCGACCAGGTCGGGGAGAGCACGGAGAATCCCTTCGAAGGCAGCGCCAACGACGTGCCGATCACCCACATCTGCCAGGGCATCGAGCGAGAACTGAGGGGCCTGCTCGGCGAGCCGGCAGTGTCACAGGAGACCGAGCCGGACCATCGCATCATCCTGTAGCGGCGCCCGCACGGGGCGGGCAGCGCGGCTTACTGGAGTACTGCCAGGGTGTGCCGGGTGCTGCTGTCGAGCAGCAGGAACTGCGCACGCGCCTCCTTCAGGGTGGCGACGTCGCGCTGCATCGGCTTGGCCTTGTCGCGCTGCGGCGCCTTGCGCACGGCGGGGCGCGGCGGCACGCTGCTGCGCTCGGCGCTGAGCGGGTAGGGCTGGACGGTGGCTTCGCCCTCGGCAGCCGGCATCTTCGCCATCCGTACCGTGGTCGTGCCTTCGCCGCATGGCTGGTCCGTCAAGGTCACATGGCCGGTGCTGTCGATGCATTTGACGATCTCGGCTCCAGCGATGGCCGCAGGCGCGGATGCCGCGGCCGCGGCGATCAGGCTGAGTTGGCACAGATAACGCTTCATGGTCGGCTCCTTCTTGTGAGCCTTGATTCTGCGCGCCGCTCCCGGCCGCTTCTGTACGTTGACTCACCGTGTGCGCGGTTTGCTTTTTTACAAGCGCCAGGCGCTTCGCTACAATGCAGGCAAGCTTTCTCACAAGGATGTCCCATGAATCTGCTCTCGCTCCCCACTTATGACGACGTCGTCCAGGCCGCGGGCCGCATCGCCGGCGCCGCCAATCTCACTCCGGTATTGACGTCGCGCACCGTCAACGAAGAATTCGGCGCCCAGGTGTATTTCAAATGCGAGAACATGCAGCGCATGGGCGCCTTCAAGTTCCGCGGCGCCTACAACGCGCTGTCGCGCTTCAGCCCCGAGCAGCGCCGCGCCGGCGTGGTCGCGTTCTCGTCGGGCAACCACGCCCAGGCGGTGGCGCTGTCCGCGCGCCTGCTGGGCATGCCGGCCACCATCGTGATGCCGCATGACGCGCCGGCGGCCAAGGTGGCGGCCACCAAAGGCTATGGCGGCAAGGTCGTGTTCTACGACCGCTACACCGAGGACCGCGAGCAGATCGGGCGCGAGCTGGCAGAGAAGCACGGGCTGACCCTGGTGCCGCCTTACGACCACGCGGACGTGATCGCGGGGCAGGGTACCGCGGCCAAGGAATTGTTCGAGGAGACGGGGCCGCTGGATGCCTTCTTCGTCTGCCTGGGCGGCGGCGGGCTGCTGTCCGGCTCGGCCCTGGCGACGCGCGCGCTGGCGCCGAATTGCGATTTGTACGGCGTCGAGCCGGAGGCGGGAAATGATGGGCAGCAATCGTTCCGCTCGGGCGAGATCGTGCATATCGACACGCCCAAGACCATCGCGGACGGGGCGCAGACGCAACACCTGGGGAAGCTGACCTTCCCGATCATTCAGCGCGACGTGGACGACATCCTGACGGTGTCGGATGAGGAGCTGGTGCAGTGCATGCGGTTCTTTGCGGAGCGCATGAAGATCGTGGTGGAACCGACCGGGTGCCTGGGGTTTGCGGCGGCGCGCAAGATGAAGGAGAGTTTGAAAGGGAAGCGGGTCGGTATTCTGGTCAGCGGGGGGAATATTGACTTGGCGCGGTTTGCCGGGTTGATTGCTTGAGTGTTCGGTTGCGTGACAACCGTTAGCCCTGGAGTTCGCCCACCAAAATGAGCGACACCGGCTTCCCCGTCTCCGGATGCACCGGCTCGCGCATCTCCACGATCCGGAGTCCATGATCGGCGAACAAGGCAACCCAGCCCGCCGCCGTCCTGAAGTACCAGGGCGGCGCATCCTTGAATTCACTGCTGAACCCCGCCCAGCTCCCCTCGCGCCAGCCGTCCACATAGGGCTGCTCGCCGCAAGCCGCGAACGGATGCACGGTCTGCACGATCAGCGCGCCTCCCTTGCGCAGGTAGCTCGGCGCCGCCCGGAACAAGCCCTCGACGGCTTCCTTTCCGATCAGCGAAAAATTGCAGACGGCGACATCGGCCGCCAGGTCCAGCCGCCCCTGCGCGATCTCTTCATACGACATCAGCCGGAACTCGCCGCCGCCCGCTGCGCGCGCCGCCTCGACCAGCCCGGGAATGGCGTCCACGCCCACCATCTCGACCTCGGGCAGCGCCCGCACCAGCCACCCTTCGCCGCAGCCCAGGTCCACCCCGGTGCGCGGTCCACGCGCCCGCACCGCATCCACGATGGCCGCATTGGTGACGAGCAGGCGTGAAGCGATTTCGCCGCCGCGCACCGCGCCGACCCAGGGGGCGGCGTTGCGCGACCACGCGTCCAGCACCTGAGCGTCGGATCGGACAGTCATGGTCAGCCCGCCAGCGGCAGCGCGATCTGCAACAGCAGGCCGCCTTCGTCGCGGTTGCGCACCGTGAGCTGGGCGTTGTGGCGGGTCAGCACGCGTTCGACGATGGCCAGGCCCAGGCCGGCGCCGTTGGCCTGGCCGCGTGCGGTGTCGAGGCGCGTGAAGGGCTTGAGCAGCTGCGCGATCTGGTCCTCCGGCACGCCCACGCCGTGGTCGCAGATGTCGACCACCGCGCAGCGTCCGTGGGCGGTCGATTTCACGCGCAGCAGGATCGTGATCTCGGTGTAGTCGGCGCCCGGTGTCTTGCCGTAGCGGCGCGCGTTCTCGATGATGTTGTTGAACACCCGGCGCAGGTCGGTGGCGTTGCCCAGCACGTGCACGCCCGGCATCAGGTCGGTCTTGACGCGCAGGTCGCGGATGCGCGCCGCCTCGCGGCCCACGTCGGCCAGCATCTCCGACAGGTTCACGGCCACGAAGGTGGCGGCGTCGCTCGGCTTGGCGTAGTCGAGGAACTGGCCGATGATGGCGTCCATTTGGTTGATGTCCGACTGCATGCCTTCGCGCGCTTCCTCCGGCAGGCTGGCCATCTCGACCTCCAGCTGCATGCGCGCCAGCGGCGTGCGCAGGTCGTGCGAGATGCCGGCCAGGATCACCGCACGGTCCTTCTCGACCTGGGCCAGGTCCTCGACCATCTGGTTGAAGCTGCGGTTGGCCTCGATGATCTCCTGCGAGCCCTTCTCCGGCAGCGGGGTGGGACGCTCGCCCTTGGCGATCGCGCGCGCCGCGGCCGTCAGGCGCGCCAGCGGCAGGTTCACCAGGCTCGAGATCAGGGCCGCGCCGACCAGCGACAGCAGGCCGACCAGGGTCGCCCAGCCCAGCCACTGCACACGCGTCAGGCCCGCCAGGCGTTCGCGCTCCAGCATCAGCCAGTACTTGTCGTCCTCGATGGTAAAGCTGATCCAGAAGCCCGCCACGCCATTCACGCGGCTGGAAAAGCGCGTGTCCTTGCCCAGCTTCTCGCGCACCTTGGCGGCGATCTCGGGCATCAGGGGATTGTTGGGCGGCGGCTCGACGACGTCGCTGTCTTCGAGCGTGAAGATACGGATGCCCTCGTTCGAGACCAGCTCGAACAGCAGCTCGCGGCGCAGGTCCGGCGCCGAGTGGGTGAGGGCGGCCTTGGTGATGGTCACCACCGACACCACCAGTTCGGCGGTCTGCTCGACCTGCGGGCCGCGCTGGTAGACGTTGAGCATGCCGATCCACGAGCCCATCGACAGGGCCGTGAGCACCGACAGCAGGAAGAAGGTCCGCCAGAACAGGCCGCTCTTGTACCAGGCGAAGCGCGCCGCGCGGCGCGCCGCCGAAAAAGCATGGAACACTAGCGCGGCTGCCCTTCAGGAATGAACACGTAGCCCAGGCCCCACACGGTCTGGATGTACAGCGGGCTCGAAGGATCTGGCTCGATCAGCTTGCGCAGGCGCGAGATCTGCACGTCGAGCGAGCGGTCGAACACTTCGTATTCGCGGCCGCGCGCCAGTTCCATCAGCTTCTCGCGCGACAGCGGCTGGCGCGCGTGGCGCGCGAACACCTTCAGCACCGAGAATTCGCCGGTGGTGAGGGGCACGGTCTCGCCGTTCTTCTTGAGCGTGCGCGTGCCCAGGTCGAGCACGAAGTCGCCGAACTCGAAGGTCTGCGGGGTTTCGCTCGGCGCGCCGGGAATCTCGTCCGGACCCTTGCGGCGCAGCACCGCGCCGATGCGCGCCACCAGTTCGCGCGGGTTGAAGGGCTTGGGCAGGTAGTCGTCCGCGCCCATTTCGAGGCCGACGATGCGGTCCACGTCCTCGCCCTTGGCGGTCAGCATGATGATCGGGGTCTGGTCGCCCGCGCCGCGCAGGCGGCGGCAGATCGACAGGCCGTCCTCGCCCGGCAGCATCAGGTCCAGCACCAGCAGGTCGTAGCGCTCGCGCAGCCAGAGCTTGTTCATGGCCGGCGCGCTTTCCGCCGTCACCACCTGGAAACCCTGTTCGGTGAGGTAGCGGCGCAGCAGGTCGCGCAGGCGCACGTCGTCGTCCACCACCATGATCTTCGCCGAATGGCCGCCTTGCGCGCCCGGGGTCGCGCTGTTTCCCGTATTCGAAGTCGATGCACTCATTTTGCGTCCAAATTTGTCAGGAGAATGTCGCTATGGTAACGTCTTATGCCTAGGCATTTCGACAACATGCCTCATCCATTACAATGTGTTACAAACTTTACCCAATCAGGCTTACACCTCGGACGGTATGCACCTACACTGGCGGCAAGTGGTCATCACAGCTTATCTGTTTATACGGCATCACGGAAGAGGAACACCCATGAAAGCAGCGCTCAACAAGACCCAAGCAGTAACCGGCGGCAAAGGCCGTCTGGTCCGGCTCGTGCGCCACGGTGTACTCGCCTGCGTGCTCGCTGGTGTCGGCGCCGGTGCGCTGGCCCAGAACTACGAGCGCGGCGGCCAGCGCAGGGAAGAAGCCCAGCAGGCCTACCGCGACCGTTTCCAGATGCAGGGCCAGGACTTGCGCGGCTTCGACGACCGCCAGCGGGCCTACGACGAAGCGCGCCAGCGCGCGTTCGAGGAGCAGCAGCGCCGGCAGATGCAAATGGACCGCGAGCAGCGCGAACCGCGCGGCGAGCGCCGCATGACGCCGGACGAGCGCAGCGACCTGCGCCGCCAGATCAACGAGGCGCGCCGCGACCTCTATCCCAACGCCCAGCGCCGTTGAGCGCCAGGGCGCTTCGCTGACCGGAACGGCGCCTGCGGGCGCCGTCGTCGTTTACCGGGCGCCGGCATCGCTAGTGATGCTATAATTTCTTTGCAGAAAGTTAGTTGCCATATATTTATTTATTATGCGCAACGTGTTACGCTGACTGTCGATGTACAGTGGGTATCGATTCCGATGCCTGCTTTCCCGAGTTGACTGGAGCGTGAACGTGACCGATCCCGCCGCACACCTTGCTGCGCCTGCCCCTGCCGCTGCACCCCGTTTCACCGGGACCGGTCCGGAGCACTGCATCGCCAGGCGTCCCGGCGGCGTCTATGCCGACCCGCAGGTGCTGGGCACCACCCTGATGGCCGCGATCGACGGAATCCTGCTCGCCAATAACTACTTCGCCGGCCTCGACTATCCTGTCCTGATCAAGGCCTTGTACGGCCACGGCCCGGAACTGCCGCGCGATGCGCAGGGGCAGGCGCTGGTCCGGATCGCCGACGACATCCTGCCCTTCGACCCAGTGCGGCGCGCCCTGTACCGCGCGGTCAAGATTTCCGATGGCGAGGCCGGCTACTACTTCGAGCCGGTGTTCCTGCCGGACGAGGAGGGCAAGGAGGCGCCGGCCCGGCTCAGCGTGGACGAGTTCATCGCCGACATGTGGATGAAGGGCATCCGCTTCGGCATCGACGTGGAAGGGATCGCCCAGGCCATCGGCAGCGGCGCGGCCGGGCGCATCGCGGTGGCGCGCCGCCTCGATCCGCGTCCCGGCATCGATGCGCGCGTAGTCGAGGTGTCCAGCCTGCACCGCAGCGACGCCCCGCGCCAGCTCGCCAACGGCAAGCTCGACCTGATGAGCTTCCAGAACCGCTTCCCGCAGATCCGCCTGGGCGAACGCCTGCTGCAAAAGCTGCCGCGCGAAGCGGGCGAGCCGGGCTTCGACCTGTCCGGCATTCCGCTCGCGCCCGAGCCGCCCAAGGACCTCGATCTCGGCACGTATGCGGGACCAGGCACGAAGGTCGAGCAGATGGCCGACGGCGAATTCCTTGTGGCGCAGCAGGACGGCTTCCTGAACGTCGATCCGAAGAGCAGCCGCATCGCGGTGGACGACAAGATCGTCAGCCACGACGGCGTCAGCGCCAAGACCACCGGCAACCTGAACCTCACGGGCGACTACGAGGAATTCGGCGAGGTCCAGGAGCAGCGGATCCTGGAGGGCGAGGGCATCACGCTGCACGCCGACGTGTTCGGGCACGTGGTCTCGCGCGGCGGTGCGATCGTCCTGAACCGCAACCTGGTCGGCGGCAGCGCGCGCAACGCGGGCGGGGAGATCACGGTGCGCGGCGTCGCTTCCCATGCCGCGATCCAGACGGCCAGCGGCGAAGTGCGCATGACGCGCGCCGAGAACTGCATCATTTCCGGCACCCGGGTGGTGGTGGAGCAGGCGATCAATTGCGAGATCCTGGCGGACGAGGTGGAGGTCGAGATCGCCGAAGGCAGCGCCATCGCCGGCCGCAAGGTGACGATCGGGCGCGCCGGTCCGCGCCGCCAGAGCGAGATGCTGGTGTTCGTGCTGCGCCCCGACTGCAGCCGCTTCACCGATGCCATGGCCCAGGTGCGCGAGCGCGTCGACCAGTTCGGCGAACTGGCGGCCCGCCACCGCGCGGAGATCGAGGCGCTCGGCGCGCGGGCCGAGATGCGCAAGTACCTGCAACTTGCGCCGCGCATCCGCAAGGGCGAGCTGGTGCTCACCGCGGAGCAGCAGGCGCAGTTCGCGCGCCTGTCGCAGGCGGTGCTGCCGGGACTGCGCGAGCTGGGCCGGCTGACGCAGGAACTGACATCGGCCGAGACCGAACAGCGGGGCGGCATGGCCTTGCTGGCGCAGCTGGAAACCCAGCGCAGCGAGCGCGCCGGCGCATCGAGCGTCGCGGTGGGGCAGCTGGACGGCGACGTGCAGGTGCGCGCGCTGTCCTATGAACCCGACGCGGGCAGCGTCCACGACCTGGCGGCGCGCGAGGTCAAGGCGCGCCTGCGCGAGTCCAGCGGGGCCGAGCTGCTGTTCGCCGGTTCCAGCGGCGAATACCGCTGGGACCATGATGCGGCGGCGGCCAGCGCATAGAGACGGAAACTGTTGACTGCTGTCAACAGGGCAAGGGCGGCGCGGCCTTAGCATGGAGGTCGCTTCAGAACCGCCGAAAGGACCGCCATGCACCCGCACACCGCCGCGACGCCGCAGGAATTCCTGAGTTTCAGCTTGGGTGGCCTCGAGTATGGGCTCGCCTGCGACAAGGTCCAGGAACTCAAGCCGCTCAAGTCGCTCGAGCGCTTCGCCGCCGACGGCGAGATCATCGGCGGCGTCGCGCTCTCGCGCGGCGTGATCCTGCCGGTGGTGGACCTGCGCGCCGCCTTCGCGCCGGGCGTGGGCGCGCCGCATCCCGATACCGATGTCATGATCGTGCGCCTGGCCTCCTGCCTGGCGGGCCTGGTCGTGGAGCGGGTCGACGGCGTGGTGCACCTGGCGCCGTCGCAGATCGTGCCGCTGCCGGGGGCGCATCATGCGGAGTACCTGATCGGGATGGGGGTGCTGCACGAGCGGCGGCTGGTGCTGGTCGATATCGACCGCCTCATGTCGCTGGCGCCGAAGCAGCCGAAGCGGGCCGCCTGAAGGGCATCGGGGCAATATTGGCGGCCATGTGAACAGGCGAGGAATTTCAGGGTGGATTCGCGCTAAGCTTGCTGCATCCCCGACTTCGATGGATGCCGCGCATGTTCCGCTCATCTCCGCTCGTCCTGCTCCTGGTGTCCTTGCCGGTCCTCGGCCAGGCCGTGCCCGCATACCCGAACACGGCCACGTTCGGCGTGCCGTTCTCCGCAGACGAGGCATGGTACCGGCAATGCAAGCGGGTCGAACACCGCGGCGCGCCCGGCACCGGCGCCAAGATGGCTGACGCGGCGCAGTGCGACGCCACCAGCCTGTATTACGACCAGCGTAGCCGGGCCGGGAGCTCGGCTGCGCAATGGCAGGCGGTGCGCGAGTGCGCCCTGGCCAGCGGCGACAAGCCTGTCCTGATGATGATGTATGCGAACGGTTTCGGCGTCGAGCGCGACGTCGACGTCGCCATGCATTACGCGTGCGGCCTCGATTTCTCCGCCAAGGCCGAGATGGAAGCGCGCATCGCTCATCTGGCGTCCATGCACCCCGGCAGCCCGGTGTTCGACCAGTGCGACGACATCACCAGCGGCTACATGGGATCGGTCTGCGCGCAGATCCGCGAACGCCAGGCCGGCCGTGCGCGCGATGCCCGCCTCGCGCGCATGGCCGGCCAGTTCCCTGAAGGCGCGCGCGACCGCTTCGAGGCGCTGCGGACGGCGGCCGAGGCCTATGCCACGGCTGGCGCCGGAGAAACCGACATGCAGGGCACCGCGGCGTCCGCGCGCGCCACCGCGCGTCATGGCAGGCTGCGCGAGCAGTTCATGCAGGCCGCGCTGGATGCCGCCGCCGGCAAGCTGCCGCCAGCGTCCGCGGAACAGGTGGCCGGACTCGACCGCGAACTGAACCGGGTCTACCGGCAGGTGATGGCGATCCCTTCGGCGCAGGCGAACTGGCCTGAGCGGATCGGCGAATCGACCATCAGCCGTGCGGATGTCCGCGCCGCCGAACGCCGCTGGATCGCCTACCGGGATGCGTTCCTGGCCTTTGGCGCGCAGCTGCCGCCGGGATCGGATACCCACGCAATCCATGCACTGCTGCTGCGCCAGCGGATCGAGGCGCTGAAGCGTGTCGCGCGCTACCGGTAGGGAACGCAGCGGCTAAAATGTCGGCATGCCTAAAAAGTCTCCCATCTTTCCCGGTCCCCGGACCGCACGCGGCGCCGTGCTGGCGGTGCTGCTTTCCAATGCCGACCAGGCGGGCGCCGAGCCGCTGCGCGGGCGCGTGACGCTCGCCGCCATCGTGCGCGCGCTGAAGCGCAAGTACAACTGGCCGATCGAGACCAGCAGTTTTCCGTCGAATGCGGTGGATGGGCGGGCGACGTGGGCGACGGTGTACAGCTTGCCGGAGGAGGTGATCGCCGCCGCGCTGGATGCGCGGGGGCGCGATTGGCTTAAAAGCGCACAAGGAAGCAGAGATTAGCCGCTGACCTCCGTCGTCCCCGCGTAGGCGGGGA
>CBIHLT010000119.1:0-15605 GCA_966210615.1 uncultured Massilia sp. | reverse complement strand
GGGCGGGCCGGGCGATCGAGCTCATGTCAGCGCAGCACCAGGACCGGGCGCACGCTCGCGTCGAGGGCGCTGCGCTCGATGTAGCCGATCATGGCCGGGTTGTCGGCCACCATGCGCTTGACCGCGGTGTTGTCGGGCGCTTCGCGCGGCGGCTGGCCGCGGCCGGTGAAGACCATCTTCGACCAGTGGGCCTTGAGCAGGGCCGGGGTCTTGCCGGCGACCTGCTGGTAGAACTGGTTGCGCTCCTGCGAGCCGATGCGCTGGTCGAGGGCGACCGCCTCGGCGCCGTCCGGGAAGCGTCCCGACTGGCCGAGGAAGATGGCGGCGATCTGGTCGCTGTTGAGCGCCTGCGCGGGACCGCGCGCCGAGACGATGACGACCAGTTCGGCCGAGGCGTTGGCGCCCGCGCCGAAGCCGAGCGCCAGGGCCAGGCTCAGCGAACCGGGGAGATGACGGAGTCGGAATCCCATGCTGCTCCTCAGAATACGAAGTCCAGCGCCACGCTCGTCACGTGGGCGGCCTCGCCGGAGCGGAACGCCGGCTGCGTGATGGAGAAGAAGCCGCGGGTGCCGTCTTCCGGACGCACGCGTTCGTACTGGGCCTTGAGCGCCATGTTCGGCGCCAGGTCCCAGCGCACGCCGGTGCTCCAGGTGGTCTGGGCGGCCATCGAGAACAGGTAGGCGTTCAGGCCGGCGTTGAGCACGCTTGCGGTGGCGGCCGCGCGCGGCGGCAGGCCGGCCAGGGACAGGCCCGGGTCGGACGCCGCGCTTTCGGCGCGCGAGCGCGCATAGCCGGCATACGGGGTGAAGGCGCCGAAGCGCATGCCGGCGCCCACGTACATCGCGCTCATGTCGCCCAGCAGGGAGTGGGTGCGGGTGCGCCCGCCTTCGGCGGTGACGAACCAGTCGCCCGGGTCGTAGCTGGCGCCGGCGGTCAGGATGGTGATGCGCTTGTCGACGATTTCGTAGCGGCGCGCGAGGGCGTCGCCTTGCGGGCCGAAGGCGCGCAGGGCGGTGAACAGGCCCTTGCCGATGTCGGTGGTGATGCTGGCGGTGCCGGCCGAGATGCGGCCGCTGAACGCGCCTTGCTCGATGCTGTGCGACAGGCCGGCGATGCCGGAAGCCTTCAGGCGCAGTTCGTTGTACAGGTTCAGGTCGATGTGGCCGGCGAAGGCCTGGGTGGTGTTGCGCAGGGCGCCGCGGTTCCAGCGCCAGGTGAGGTCGACGCCGTCGCTGCCGCTCAGCGGCTGGCCGCCGTAGACTTCGGCCGGGGTGCGCACCCAGGGCACGGTGTAGCCGACCTTGCGGTAGTCCGCCGCCAGGAAGATCGGCAGCGCGATGCGGCCGGCGCGCACGGCGAGGTCCGGGGTGAGCTGGTATTTGACGTTCGCCCATTCCACCAGCGGGCGATAGCTGCCGTCGAGGCGCTGTTCGCTCACCACTTGCAGCACCGCCGACCAGCGCCCGTAGGAGGCGTCGAGCTGGGCGCCGAAGCGCGTATCGACATCCGGGCTCCAGGACTCCGTGTAGCCGGCGCCGTTCGCCTTCAGGGGCGAGGTCGTGAAGTCGGCGTTCGGATTGCTGGAATGGACGGCGCCGACCGTCCCGAAGCCGGACAGTTTCCAGGTGAGGCTGGACGGATCGGCGGCTTGGGCCTGGGCGGAAATTCCGCACGCAAGCATGGCGCTGCCGAGCACGGCAGGGAGCAGCTTGCCGTTTGTGAGTTGCTGATACATGCTGATGTCGGATAGCGGCCCCGGCAGCCAGAATGATCCGGGAGGAACGATGCGAATGCATCAGTTCGGTCAAACTTTACCCGCCATGCGTATTTAAGTCGAGAACTTTACGCACGGCAATTAGCCATTCTGACAATGACTGTTGTTTGAAGGCAACGATGCCGCTCAGCGCCGGCATGTCGCCGAAGAGCGGCAAAGTGGCTTGAAAAGCCGGCATGACCGCCACGGGCGCTGGCATTCGTTCGGGAAGCACTCCGGCAGTCTTCTTCATTCTGCGCCGGGTCGGCGCGGCCGTATTGGCTGCTGTCGATTGATCAGGTGTCGGCGCTGATATCTGCCGCGTGCGGGACCACAGCCATTATTTCAGCTTTATCGATGTCGAACTCGATCGATATTTTGCTGTGGCCGCTATCGAGATATTGTGCGTGAGTCGCTAATTCCGCGGCGCTAAAACCGGGATCAAAACGGATCTCTGCGTGACCGGCAAAGGCAAAGAATCGATCTTCGGTCAGGTCGTAGAAATTATCCAGCCGCTCCAGGATGTCGATCTCTTCGCGACGCCGTTTTGGTAATTTATGGAATTCGCCTTGTTCGGCAACGTAATCGATGGAAGCATCGGCCATGAAAAATATCTCTATCGAGAAGTGGCCCTCGTCGATCTGATCAACTCCTCCGTATTGCATCTCAGAAATTGATTCTGTGTCGATGAAATAGACGACCGAATTGGATACCGAGCTCAAGCCCAGGACATTTAATCCCGTAATATTGTTGCCTTCCACCCGTATGTCCAGGATTCCATCTTCCGAAGAGCAAAGAAACTTGTTTGCATGCTCTTGGAAACTCATGCTGGCGAAAAACCGTTTCAGTGTTTCGGTACGTTGCGACCGGGCGTCAAGCAGTTTTATCTTCTCTACTATATGGGGCGCCTGAAGATAACTGTCCAGCCCGTCGTACACGGAAACCCCGTCGAGTTTCTCCAGGTGCTGCCTGAACGCGCCGTCCTTGATGATGACATCGACCGTTCTGGTTTCGCTGACCAGCGCTTCGATACAGGAGTTGATAAATGCGTCAGGGAGGTCTGCTCGGTGCTTTGGCTGACGAAAGACGCCACTTCCTGCGAAATAATGATTAAACACTGAATCGAATTGATCAGGGTCGAACTCCAGGATGTTCGCCTTGGTCGAGTGCTGCCAAACAGCGAAATCTTCTTCGATGGAGGCGCCGAAGTGTTTGGCGACGTTGTTCAGCGTTGCCTGCACTTGTGTGAGCTCATCATGCATCAGGCTGCGACGCCGTGCCTTCTTTAACATATCTCCGAGTTTGGCATTGATACTTTGGAGGCTGCTCACGCTTTCGGCGTCAATTTTCGAAAGATATTCCCGCTTGACTAATTGCGGGATAGATATAGAGACTTGATCAAAGCTGGCGAGCCGTGTAAGCAGCTGCATGTTCCGCGAAAACAGACCTTCCTGGTGCAGGATGTTTGTGTCCAAAACAACATTAATCATTGCTTGCCTTCGAAGTCATTGTGCGGGTCCAGCGGTGCCGAGCGCTTTGGCGTAGAGCATGCGGCCATTACTGTAATTCATTATAACTTGACATTTTGCAACCGTCTTGGCCTGGAATTTTCGGCTGGGCGTATTTGGCGAATCAGCGCGCGATTGACGGCGCTCCATGTGCCGGAACGAAACCGGGACTGAGGGCTGGTCTCTCTCGGCGACGACATCACTTCGCTCGGACCGATTTGGCATGAAACATTGAGTGGGATTTAATGTTCGCCGCTACTCAGGCAGGAGCGCCCGGTGGCCGGCACAGTGTATTCAGGCCGCCCACAGGCGCTCGCCCGACAGGTCGAGCCAGGTCAGGTAGAGGCGCAGGTCGAACTCGAGCTGGTGGTAGGCCGGCTCCATCCAGCAGCACAGCTTGTAGAAGGCCTTGTCGTGTTCCTTTTCCTTCAGGTGGGCCAGTTCGTGGACGGCGATCATGCGCAGAAAGGGCAGCGGCGCGTCGCGGAAGACGGTGCCGATGCGTATCTCGTGCTTGGCCTTGAGGCGGCTGCCCTGGACGCGTGAAATCGCCGTGTGCAGGCCGAGGGCATGCTGGATGACCTGGATCTTGCTGTCGTAGGCGACCTTGGAAACGGGATCGGCCTGGCGCAGGTAGGTGTCCTTCAGTTCCTGCACATAGGCATACAGCGCCTTGTCGGTGCGGATGCCGTGGGCCTCGGGGTAGCGCTGGAGCAGCACTTCGCCGAGCTTGTTCTGGCCGAGCAGCTGGCGGACCTGGGCGCGCAGGGGTTCGGGGTAGGCGGTCAGGTATTTCAGGGTATGCATAGGGCCGAGAATGTAGCACAGGCCCTGCTGCAAAGGGTGGCAGCGGTATGGCGCCACGACCTCGACCCTGGTGGAGCGTGCACAGCCGCCGCCGGGTGGCGGCGGGTCGGGATGGATACTCAGCCTTCTTTTTCGCCCTGACGGCTGCCCTTGGCGGCGGCAGCGGCTGCCCGCTGGGCCGACTGGCGGCTTTCACCGCCCTTGCGGCCGATATCGGCCATGTGGGCGCGGTTGCGGCTGACGGCTTCGCCGCCTTTCTGTCCGGCGCGGCGCGCTTCTTCCGAATCGAATTCGTGCGCCGTGCCTTTCTGGTGAGCGGCCTGGCCGCCCTTGCTTGCTATTTCGCGCTGCTGGTTCTGGTCCATGGCTGCGAACCCGCGCTTGGCGGGCTGGCCGCTTTTCTGCACATTGCCTGGACTGGCCGCGCCCTTGCTACCGCTTTCCTTGCTAGTCGCCATGTCGATCTCCTTGTGCCCGTGATGCGGTCTATGGTGTTACCCCGAGCGCTTTATGGCTGCGCTCGTGCGTTTAGAGAGGAGGGGCAGGCGTTAGTTCCGTCCGCTGGGGCCTTCAGCGCGGCGCGGTATCGCCCGCCGCCTCTCGTGCCGACTGTGCTGGCTGCATCTGCTGGATCTGCTGCATCCGGGTGTTGGCCAGCACGCTGAACAGCTGCTGCTGGTAGCTGCGGAAGTGCTCGCCGGCCGGCTGCAGCCGGTGCACGGCGGTGGCGCTCATCTGGAAGGGATCGGTGCAGGCGGCCAGTTCGCGGCCGGTGTCGATCGCATCGTCGATGGCTTGGCGCGCCATCTGGAGATTCAGGGCGCTGAGGCGCTCGAACAGGTCGCAGTTGCGCTGCGAGAGCTGGGCCAGGAGCCCGACCTGGGCGTCGAACTGGGAGCGCAGGGCGGGATTGGCGTTGGGAATATCGGGGAAAGGGAACATGGTCGCTCCATCGAAACCTGCCGTTGCCGGGACCAGTAAGACCCGGCGCGGCGAAGGAAGTTCGTGGGCGGTCCGCCCACCCCTTACGCGTCGGCGACCTTGAGCACCAGCTTGCCCAGGTTGCGTCCTTCGAACAGCATCAGCAGCGCTTCCGGGAAGGTTTCGAAGCCCTCGGCCACGTGCTCGACGCTTTTCAGACTGCCCTCCTGCAGCATGCGCGCCATCTGCTGCACTGCTTCAGCATAGCGCGCCGCATAGTCGAATACAACCATTCCTTCCATGCGCGCCCGGTTCACCAGCAGCGACAGGTAGTTGGACGGGCCCTTGACCTGGGCGGTGGCGTTGTACTGCGAGATCGCGCCGCAGATGACGATGCGCGCCTTCATGTTGATGCGCGTGAGCACGGCGTCCAGGATGTCGCCGCCGACATTGTCGAAGTAGACGTCCACGCCTTGCGGGCAATGTTCCTTGAGCGCCGCGTGCACCGGGCCGGCCTTGTAGTCGATGCAGGCGTCGAAGCCGAGCTGCTCGACCACGAAGCGGCACTTGTCCTCGCCGCCCGCGATGCCGACCGCGCGGCAGCCCATCTGCCTGGCCAGCTGGCCGACCGTCATCCCGACCGCGCCGGCGGCGCCGGACACCACCACCGTCTCGCCGGGCTTGGGCTGGCCGATCTCGTGCAGGCCGAACCAGGCCGTCATGCCGGGCATGCCGAGCGTGTTGAGCCAGGCGGTCGGCGCGCCTATGCGCGGATCGATCTTGACGAAGGCGGCCGCCTTGTCGTCGGCCGGTCCCGCCCAGTAGCGCTGCACGCCGGTGCCGCCGGCCACGTAGTCGCCCACGGCGAACCGGGACGAGCGCGATTCCACCACGAGCCCCAGCCCGCCGGCCCGCATGACCTCGCCGACCGCTACCGGGCGGATATAGGATTTGCCTTCGTTCATCCAGCCGCGCATGGCCGGATCGAGCGACAGGTAGAGCACCTTGACGACGATGCCGCCCTCCGGCGGCTCGCCCACGGCTTCCTCGTGGAACTGCCAGTTGTCGCGGGTCGGCAGGCCGACCGGGCGCGAGGCCAGGCGGAACTGCTGGTTCGGCGGGAATGCGTTGGTCATTGCGGTCTCCATGATGATATTGGCAACAAGACTATACCGCCTGCGGCGCCGCGCGTGCGACAATAGCGGGTTCCGAATTCCAGCAAACTCCATCCATGGCTCTCAAAGCGACCATCTACAAGGCTGACCTGTCGATTGCCGACATGGATCGCCATTACTACGGCGACCACGGCCTGACCATCGCGCGCCATCCGTCCGAGACGGACGAGCGCATGATGATCCGCGTGCTCGCCTTCGCCATCCACGCCGACCCGGCGCTGGGCTTCACCAAGGGCCTGTTCGACGTCGACGAACCCGACCTGTGGCAGAAGGACCTGACCGGCGCCATCGACCTGTGGATCGACATCGGCCAGCCCGATGAAAAGCGCATCCTCAAGGCCTGCAGCCGCGCGGAGCGGGTGTTCGTGTACAGCTATAGCGCCACCAGCAACATCTGGTTCAAGGGCATCGCCAACAAGATCGACCGCGCCAGGAAGGTGACCGTCGTGAACATCCCGGCCGAGACCAGCGCCCAGCTGGAAAAGCTGGCCAAGCGCTCGATGCAGCTGCAGTGCACGATCCAGGACGGCCAGATCTGGCTGACCGACGGCGTCGACACCGTGCTGGTCGAGCGGGAGTATCTGTTCGGCGGCAGCTGAGGGGTTTGTCCGGCGCTATAATCGGTTTCCCTGTTTTCGATTGACGATCATGACTTCCCGAATTCTTGCTCTCCCTGCACTGGTTGGCGCCGTGCTCCTGTCGGCCTCCGCGTATGCACAAGTGAACGTGACCGACCCCTGGATCCGCGCCACGGTGCCGGTGCAGAAGAGCACGGGCGCCTTCATGCAGGTGCAGTCGGCCGCGCCGGCGCGCCTGGTCGAGGTACGCACCGAGGTCGCCGCCCGCACCGAGCTGCACGAAATGGCCATGGATGGTCAGGTGATGCGCATGCGCCGCGTGGACGGTATCGAGCTGCCGGCCGGGAAGCCGGTGAACCTGGCGACCGGCGGGTATCACGTGATGCTGTTCGGCCTGAAGCGGCAGCTGAAGGAAGGGGAGAACGTGGAGCTGACGCTGGTGGTGCAGGATGCGGCGAAGAAGCGGCAGGAGGTGAAGGTGGCGGTGCCGGTGAAGCCGCTGACGTATTCGGTGCACGCGGGGCACTGACTGGTTGAGCGAACTTGGGTTCCCGCGTAGGCGGGAACCCAAGTTCAACGCGGCGTATGCACGCCGCACCCTCATTGCTTAACGCGGCGAACCTGCCAGCCTGCGCGCATCCCCCGACCCCGCAATCGACTTGCTCACACGCGGATCGCCGTAGTAATTGACATCCCCCGAGCCCGCAATGGTCAGGCTCAGCGCATCCTTCGCCCACACCGTCACGTCGCCCGAGCCGCCCACGCTGATGCTGGCGTCGTTGGTCTGCACCTTGCCCAGGTCCACGTCGCCCGAGCCGCCGATCGACACCGACAGCTTGCGCGCCGTGCCGCCATCGGCGCGGAATTCGCCGCTGCCGCCCAGGGTCACCGAGACCGATTCGCCCTCGATGTTGCGCACGTTGATCTTGCCCGATCCGCCGAGGTCGAACTGCAGGCGCTGGCCGCGCAGGGCGTCGGCGTCGATGGTGCCGGAGCCGCCCAGCGACAGGCGGTCGACCTGGCGCGCGGTGACCACGATCTTCATGTTGCGCGAACGCAGATTCAGGTTGCGCTTGGACGGGCGCACCTTGAGGGTGCCGTCCTCGACCACCGTCTCGATCAGCGGCAGCAGGTTGTCGTCGGCCTCGACGGTCACGCCTTCGGCGCTGCCCGTGCGCAGCTCCAGCCGGCCCGGCAGCTCCAGCGCCACGCCGGTGAAGTGCTGGACCTGGCGCGCCTGGCGCTTGATGCTGCCGCTGCCCTCGACCTGTTCGCCCTTGAAGGGCCAGAGGCCGGCGGAGGCGGGCGCGGCGGCGCCCACCAGGGCGGCGGCCAGCAGCAGGCTGCGCAGGACAGGGGAGGTGAGAAGGTTCTTGTTCATGGATGTCTCCTTGGGTGCGGGTGTCAGTGAGGCGATGTCAGTGAGGCGATGCTAGTCAATCCCCCGCACGGACGTGGCGCGTTTGCGACGAACCGCAGGGCTCGCGGAGTGGAATGCACACCGGACGGACAGGCCGACGTGCGTCGCCGCCACCTTTTCCCGCCAGATGCACTAAAATCGTGCGCTTTTTCCCCGGATTTTCCGGGCGGAGTAGTGTGATGAACCTGATTCTCTTCCTGGTGGCCTTCTGCGTCGGCATCGCGATGTCGGTGCAGGCCGCCGTCAACAGCCAGCTCGCCTCGTCGATCGGCGCCAATTCCGTGGCCGCCGCGCTGGTGTCCTTCAGCTGCGGCACGGTGGCGCTGCTGGCCATGGCCCTGGCCAAGGGCGGACTGGGCGCGACCCTGGCGGCGCTGCCGTCCCAGCCGTTGTGGAAATTCGCCGGCGGCTTCCTGGGCGCCGCTTTCGTCTTCGGCACCGTGTTCCTGGCGCCGCGCATCGGCCTGCTCAGCCTGATCGTGCTGGTGATCGCCGGCCAGCTGTTCACCTCGATGGCGATCGACCACTTCGGCCTGATCCACATGGCGGTGCGCAAGGTGTCGGCGGTGCGCCTGGCGGGCGCCCTGGTCGTGGCGCTGGGCGTGGCGATTACCTTGTTCGGTGACCGTATCGTTGCGAGTATGGGACGTTAAGCAATTTTGCTTTCGATATTGCAATTTTTTGCCGGGACTGGTTTTATAATGGACCGCACTTGATCTTTTAACAGCGTCCCGGCCAGATGGAACACCATACCTCTTCGCAGATTCCCACTCTCTCGTATATCGAAAACGAAGACCACCCGGTGTTCGGGACCCTGGTCGAGCAGATCCTGCACCTGCTGAATTCGAAACTGGTGTTCTCGGACATCATCATTCACCAGAACAGTCCGCTCATGCTGCGCCAGCCCAAGGGCCTGGTGGCGGTGACGGATTCGCCGATCACGAAGGAAGAGCTGGAAGAGTTCTTCGACGTGATCGAGCCGAACTGGGCCGAGCGCATCGCGGTGCGCGCCTTCGACCGTTCGATCGACCTGCACACGGCGCGCATCCGCGCCAACTGCTTCCACTTCCAGGGCCGCAAGCGCCTGGGCTGCGTGATCCGCCGCTTCCCGAAGGCGCCGCTGGCGCTGTCCGAGCTGGGCCTGTGGGACGACGAGCTGCAATTCGCGCGCCTGACCAGCGGCCTGGTGCTGATCATCGGCGACACCTGCCAGGGCAAGTCGACCACCATCGCCTCGATCCTGGACGAGATCAACAGGCAGCGCTCGGGCCACATCATCACCATCGAAGACCCGGTGGAGACTCTGATCCCGCAGCGCAAGTGCATCATCACCCAGCGCGAAGTGGGCGTGGACGGCGACGTCGAGAGCTACTACCTGGGCGCGCTGGACGCGCTGCGCGAGCGTCCGGACGTGATCATGATCGGCGAGATCCGCGACGCCCAGACCGCCCAGGAAGCGCTGGCGCTGGCCGAATCCGGCCCGCTGGTGCTGGCCACCCTGCACGCGCGCTCGACCGAGCTGGGACTGCAGAAGATGCTGCGCCTGCTGGGCAATTCGGAAGCCCAGGCCCAGGCCCTGGCGCATGCGCTGCGCGGCGTGCTGTGCCAGGCGCTGCTGCCTTCGCGCGAAGGCAACCGCTACCACCTCGCCACCGAATGCCTGACGCCCAGCAGCACGATCATGCGCATGCTCGAAGCAGGCGACATCGGCGGCATCCGCGCCCACATGAACAGCGGCCGCGATCCGGGCTGCCACACCATGAACGCCTCGCTGGAACAGCTGCTGTCCGCGCACAAGGTGCGCGTCGAGGATGCGCGCGCCGCCACCACCGACCGGGTGGCGTTCGCCGACATGGTGTAACCGCGTGGCTTGAATCAGTCCAGCGGCACGGCGCGGTAGCGGTTCACGTCCGGGGAGGTGACCGGCGGGGCCGCGTTGCCCCAGCTGCCGCGCACATAGCTCAAGACGGCCGCCACCTGGGCGTCGCTCAGCTCGTGACCATAGGGCGGCATGCCGTAGGGACGCGGGTTGCCCGCGGTCCCGGGCGGGAAACCGCCGTTCAACACCATCCTGATCGCATTCACCGCCGGGCTCAAGGTCACCGCGCGGTTGCCCGCCAGCGGCGGATAGGCCGGCTGCTTGCCCTTGCCGTCGGCGCCGTGGCAGTCCACGCATTGCGCGTCATAGATGCGCTTGCCCTCGGCCAGCAGCTGCTGGCTGGCGGGGGCGCCCCTGTCCGGCTGCGGGGATTCGCTTGCCGGCAGCGATTTCAGGTACTCCGCCATCGCGCCGAGATCGTCGCGCGTCAGGTGCTGCAGGCTGCGCGCCACCACTTCGGCCATCGGGCCGGTGCTCGACCCGCGCGGCGAGATGCCGGTGCCCAGCAAGGCGACGATGTGTTCCTTGTCCCAGTCGCCGAGACCCGCCTCGCTGCCGGAGGTGAGCGAAGGCGCGTACCAGCCGATGGTCGGAATCAGGCCGCCGGACAGGGTGTCGCCGCTTGCCCCCAGGCGGTTGCGCGTGCTGTGGCAGGCGCTGCAATGCCCCAGGCCTTCCACCAGATAGGCGCCGCGGTTCCATTCGGCGCTGCGCGCCGGCTGCGGCTCGAACACGGCGGGGCGGAAGTAGAGCAGGCGCCAGCCGGCGAGCATGGCTTGCTGGTTGTAGGGGAAGTCGAGTTCGTGCGGGCGGTTCGCCTGGCGGACCGCGGGCAGGCTGCGGAAGAAGGCATACAGCGCATCCGAGTCGGCGCGGCTGACCCGCGTGTAGTTCGTGTAGGGAAAGGCCGGGTAGAGCAGGCGGCCGTCGCGGCCTATACCGTTGTGCAGGGCGTTCCAGAAGTCGTCCGCGCTCCAGTCGCCGATGCCGGTCTCGCGGTCGGGCGTCAGGTTGGGGCCGATCAGGCGGCCGAAGGGCGTGTCGAGCGCGCGCCCGCCGGCATAGGCCGGGCCGCCGCGCGCCGTGTGGCAGGCGATGCAGTCGCCCGCCTTGGCCAGGTAGGCGCCGCGCGCGATGTTCCCGGGCGTGGCGGCATAGGCGGCGGGCGAGGCGGCCGGGACATGCTGGGCGCGCGGCCAGGCGACGGCGATGGCGGCAAGGGCGGCGCCGGCGACGGCGAGGAGCGCAATGGATGTCTTCTTCATGGCGCATCCTTCGCGCTGCCGCATTCGAGCGGCAGCGGGCGCGTGATCGAGGCCGCCGGGCGCGGGTCGCCCGGTACCGGCTGGGCGGCGAGCCAGCTCGACACCGCGTTCACGTCTTCCAGCGTGAGGCGGGCGGTGATCTGGGCCATGCAATCGGGCGCATGGGCGCGGCGCAGCTTGTCGCGCCAGGCGCCGAACTGGGCGTTCACGTAGTCGCGCGGCAGGCCGAGCAGGCCGGGGATCGACGGTTCGACGCCGGTCAGGCGCTGGCCATGGCAGGCGACGCAGGCCGGGACATTGCGCGACTTGTCGCCGTTGAAGACCAGCTGGCGGCCGCGTTCCAGTGTTTGCGGCGGCATGCTGCCTGGCGCAGGTTGCGGCGCTGGCGGATGCTGGGCGGCGAACCAGCCGGCGATCTCGCGCAGGTAGGGATCGGGCAAGTGGTCGACCAGGTAGGTCATCAAGGGATACTGGCGCCGGCCTTCGCGGAAGTTCAGCAGCTGGTTGTACAGGTAGCCTGCCGGCTTGCCGCCGATGCGCGGGTAGTAGGCGTCGTTGACCGGATTGCCGCGCGCATCGACGCGGGCGTGGCAGGAAGTGCAGGCGACCAGGCGCTGGGCCAGGGTGTCGGGCACGGTCTGGGACGGCTGCGCCCAGGCAGGGAGGGCCGAAGCTGTCAGCAGGGCAAGGCATAGTGCGGCGCCCAGGCGGAAGTGTAGGAAGGTCATCAGGTCACGCCAGCATGGTTGATGCATGAATGATAACGCGTATCAATGATTCTGTGCGACAACCTGGTGTCCTGCGATGGCTACCTTGACGCCGGAGGACTCCCATCGTCCTGCAGGGTCGAGATCAGGCGCTTGCGCAGCTCTTCGTTATCGCCGCCGAAGCGATCCCCATTGCGGATGGTAAGTCAGCCCCATCCCGTGCGGATCGCAACGGCCTGTCGACGGCGTGTTCATGCAGGCGGGTTGGCGCGCCAGTGCCGGTAGATGCGCAGGGCCACATGGGCGTCGTCGGCCGCGTACAGCACCTGCTTCTCGCTCAGGCGCGGCATGGCCCAGTTGGTGGTGGTGATGCGCCGGGATTTTTGCAGCCGCTGGCCGAAGAAGCGCGCCACGGCACTCTTGGCGCCGAGGGAGTTGCGCTCGCCGCGGCGCAGGGCGGTGGACAGGTCGAGCACGTTGCGCGGCTCGATCCCGAGCTTGGTGCGCAGGCGGCGCACGTCGTCGCCCAGGCCGAATCCGACCTTGAGGATGCGGTCGGATTCGAGCACCGGCTTGAGCACGATGAGGGCGGTGGCATTGGCGGCCGGCGTGGCGGTCTGGAACAGATAGGCCATCCGGTCAGTGGCCAGCTGCACCAGGTGCGGGCCGGTCGACACTTCGCCCTTGGCGAAGGTGGGCTTGGATTCGGTGTCGAAGCCGATCACGTCGGCCGCGGACAGCGCGGTGAGCGCCGCGGCGGCTTCCGCTTCGGTCCGGACGATGCGCACGTCGGCCAGCTCAATGCCGACATAGGGTGGCAGCAGCTCGTCCGGATCGACCGTCATCAATTGCGCGAGAACTTGCTGGCCAGCGCCTCCAGCTTTTCCTGGCGCTTGCGGTTCGCTTCCTCGGCAGCGGCGGCTTCACGCTCGGCTTTCTTGCGATCGGCTTCCTTCTTGAAGCGCTCCTGCAGCTGCTCCTTGGCGTGCAGGCGGTGGGTGTCGGTCACCTCGGCGCCCGGCGTGCCGTCCAGGTCGAAGCGCACCTTGGCCTTTTCCATGGCGCGCAGGTAGCGCATCGAGCCGGTGTGGATGCCCAGCGCGGCGCGCATGGTCTTGCGGTCCAGGCCAGGCATGCGTGCCAGCAGCTGCTTGTCGATGCCGATCGCCAGCGGCAGGCAATCGCGGAAGGCGGGGAACTCCTGCTGGAGCTGCTTGAGCAGTGCACGGGCCGACAGGGCGGGCGCCTTGGCCTGTTCCGGAGCGGCTGGGGTGGCGGTGATGTCGGCGGACTCTGCAGCGGTATTGGTATTCATTGACTTCATGGTAAGAACGGGAAAGCGAAGGATAGCACGTCGCTCGGGCGCGTATTGTACTTGTTCCAAGGATATTGTTGGGTTTTACGCCAGGATGCACGGGCGCGCGGCCGCGAAATCGTGTATGATCCGCCCCTTGCCTTGCGTGAGGCTTGCGCCGACGCAGAACCCGAAGGGGAACCGAAGGAAGGCTTGCTAATATATGGATTGCTTATATCCATTATCGGATATTTCAATTATCACCAAATCTTGCGTTGGGGCATAATATCGCCTCCTTCTATTCTTCTAGAAAAATAGATGCAAGCCCGTTTCAGCCGACGGGCTTTTTTTCGTTCCGACATGCACACCGCGATTTTGATCACCGATCCATTCTTGTTCCTGCCGCTTTCTTGCTTTGCGTGCAGGACGAGGAAATCCGTGCTTGAAGTCCCGCCCTTCGCCCTAAGGTAGGGCCACTTCCGACCCACTTTTGCCAGGACCCGCTCCGCGGGTCCCGCTGGATTATTGACTTCGCAGGCGCCGCGCCCGCCTCGACTGGAGAGCTTTAGATGAAGAACACCGCCAAAACCTTGACACTGACAGCGAAAAAAGCACCGGCCAAGAGCTCGGCGCCGCTGGCAGTGCCGAAAACCGCGACCTCTTATTTCCTGGAAACGGAAGCTGCGGCCAAGGTGACGGTGGTCAAGACCCGTTCGCGCCTGGCCTCGCTGAAGACCCAGGCCGCCGAAGCCCATGCCGCCGAGGAGGTCGCGGAGCAGGTCGCCGACGTCCAGGCCGAAGTGGTCGAAGCAGTCGCCGCACCGGTCGTCGACGTGGCGCCGGCCGCCGCAGCCGCCAATGACGCCGCAGGTGCAGACGCTGCCGATGATTACATGCCGGCGGCGCCTGCCACCCCGGCCGCGCCGCCGGTCATCGTGCGCAAGCGCGGCAAGCTGGCGGCCCTGAAAGCCTCCGCCGAGACGGAAGCGGCGCCGGACTCCGCGCCCGCCGCTGCGTCCGTTGAGGCCGCCGCCGAGCCGGCTGCCGAAACCGCCGCACCGAAGCTCGTGCGCACCCGCACCGCACGCCGTACCGAGGCATCGGCCCCGGCCGCCGCCCCGGGCGCCGTCGGCGCCGTCAGCCAGACCACCGACGCGGCCGTGCTGGCCTCGATCGATACCACGGGCTACCTGCTGCCGCAGGTAAAGGTGCCGGGCCGCCGCGGCCGCAAGCCGAGCGAGTTCGTGCCGGAAAACGACGAAGTCGCGGCGCTGAACGCGGTCGAGCGCGCCGAACTGAAGGCGGCCTCGAAGCTGCGCGAGCGCAAGGCCAAGGGCCTGGGCGTGCTGAACGAAGCCGGTTTCTCGGGCGAGGAACTGGAAAAGCGCCGCCAGCAGCTGAAGAACCTGATCAACATGGGCAAGGAGCGCGGCTACCTGACCCATGCGGAGATCAACGACCACCTGCCGGAAAACATCATCGATCCGGAAGCGATCGAAGGCATCATCGCGACCTTCAACGACATGGGCATCGCCGTCTACGAGCGCGCCCCGGAAGCGGAAATGATGCTGCTGTCGGACCAGGCCGTGACCCCCACCAGCGAAGACGAAGTGGAAGCCGCCGCCGCCACCGCGCTGTCGACCGTGGATTCGGACTTCGGCCGCACCACCGACCCGGTCCGCATGTACATGCGTGAAATGGGCGCCGTGTCGCTGCTGACCCGCGAAGGCGAGATCGAGATCGCCAAGCGCATCGAGCAGGGCCTGAAGGACATGGTGCAGGCGATCTCGGCCTGCCCGACCACGATCTCGGAAATCATCGCCCTGTCGCACAAGATCGCCAGCGACGAGCTGAAGATCGACGACGTGGTGGACGGCTTCGTCGACCTGAACGAAAGCTCGGCGCCGGCCCCTGCGGCCGCGGCCTCCTCCTCGGATGACGAGGACGAGGAAGAAGTGGAAGTCGAGGAAGAAGAAGAGGGCGAAGGCGGCGGCGGCGGCGCGGCCGGCTACTCGGCCGAGCAGCTCGCCGCGCTGAAGAAGGGCGCGCTGGAGAAGTTCGCGCTGATCGAGAAGCAGTTCGACAAGATGGGCCACGCGTTCAAGACCCAGGGCTACGGCTCCGAGGCCTACAACGACGCCCAGGAAGTGATCTCGAACGAGCTGCTGGGCATCCGTTTCACCGCCAAGGTGGTCGAGAAGCTGTGCGACACCCTGCGCCATCAGATGGACGAGGTGCGCGCCATCGAGCGCGCCGTGCTGGACATCTGCGTGAACCGCTGCGGCATGCCGCGCGCCC
>CBIHLT010000118.1:0-15739 GCA_966210615.1 uncultured Massilia sp. | reverse complement strand
GCAGGCGGCCGGCTTCGATCCGGCCACGGTGGTGGTCGCGGGCGATACGCTGAACGACTTGTCGATGTACGAGACCGGCCTGCGCGGCATCGTCGTGGGCGGCGCCGAGCCGGCGCTGGTGGAGCAGGTGCGCAAGTGGCCGCTGGTGCACGTGGCCGGCGGCGAAGGCTGCGACGGCATCCTGGAAGGACTCGTGCGCCATGGCGCGATCGCGTCGGCGGGGCTGCCCGCAGCGCTCCCGGCGCCGCGCGGCGGCGCGGAGCTGGTGATGGTCTACCACCGCCAGCCTTTCGACGAGGTGATCGAGGACGGCGTGCCGCAGCGCCGCCGCCCGCGCAGCCCGAACGGCATCATTCCGACCCTGCTGCGCTTCTTCGCCGGGGAGCGCGCCGGTTCCTGGGTGGCGTGGTCGCAGCAGGATAGCCGCGATCCGGAGGGCTTCGCCACCCACGTCCAGGTCGACCCCGAACGCTATCCGCTGCTGCAGGCGGCGCGCGTGGCGCTGACGGCCGAGGACATCGACATCTTCTACAAGAAGTTTTCGAAGGAAGCCTTCTGGCCGATCATCTTCTCCTTCCCCGACAAGGCCGAGTTCAGGCAGGCGCACTGGGAACGCTTCCTGGAGGTGAACCGCCTGTTCGCCGAGCAGGCGGCGCGCGAGGCGGCCGAAGGGGCGCTGGTCTGGGTGCACGACTACAACCTGTGGATGGTGCCGGCCTTCCTGCGCCCGCTGCGGCCGGACCTGCGCATCGCCTTCTTCCACCACACGGCCTTTCCCTCGAGCGACGTGTTCAATATCCTGCCGTGGCGCCGCGAGATCATCGGCAGCCTGCTCCAGTGCGACTACGTGGGCTTCCATATCCCGCGCTACGTCGAGAACTTCGTCGACGCGGTGCGCACCTATGCGCCCGTCGACGCCTGCGGCAAGGTGGCCTGCGCGCCGCGCTTCCTCACTTACGGATGCGCGCTCGGGGTCGATACCATGACCACCGCCATCGAAGCGGGCGGGCGCCGGGTCGGCCTGGGCGCGCACCCGGTCGGCACCGATGTCGCGATGATCGAGCGGGTCGTGGCCGGCGCGGCGCTGAAGGAGCAGGCCGCGGCCATCGAGGCCTACCTGGGCGGCGCGACCGGCATCGTGTCGATCGAGCGCCTCGACTACGTCAAGGGCACGCTCGAGAAGCTGGAAGCCTTCGAGCGCCTGCTGGAGCGCCATCCCGAGCACATCGGCAAGGTCACGCTGCTGAACGTGATCACGCCGGCCGCGCCCGGCATGGAGATCTACGAAAGCCTGCGCGTGGAAGTGGACCGGGCGGTGGGGCGGATCAACGGCCGCTTCTCGACCCTGAACTGGGTGCCGGTGCGCTACTTCTACCGCTCGCTGCCGTTCGAGGAAGTGCTGGCGCACTACGTGGCCTGCGACATCGCCTGGATCACGCCGCTGCGCGACGGCCTGAACCTGGTCGCCAAGGAATTCGTGGCGGCCAAGAAGGCCAGCGCGCGTTCCGGCGTGCTGATCCTGTCGGAGTTCGCCGGCGCGGCGGTCGAGCTGCACGGAGCCCTGCTGACCAATCCCTACGACGCCAACGCCATGACCGCTTCGCTGCACCAGGCCCTGAGCATGGGCGAGGACGAGCGCGCCTACCGCACCGCGCGCATGGCCATGATCGCGGCCGATCACGACGTGGCGCGCTGGGGCAGGGACTTCATCGCGGCAGCCGGCGGGGCGGCGGCGGACGCGGCCACGGCGACGGCGACCGAGCCACTGGCCGCCTGAGGCCGGGATCCCTTGAATGGAGCGAAGACCATGGATTACCTGATACTCGACAACGACCCGCTTGCCTGGTCGATCGCCCTCGGCATCGGCGCAGCGGTCTACCTGCTGCTGCACCTCGCCAAGGGCCTGCTCGTGCGTCGCCTGCGGGCATTCGCGGGCAATACCTCGACCTACCTGGACGACCTGGCCGCCGGCGTGCTGTCGGCCACCCACCCGCTGTTCCTGCTGGCGATGGGCCTGTATGTGGGCTCGCACTGGCTGGACCTGTCGGACAAGAGCGCGACACTGCTGTCCCGTCTCGCCATCGCCGCGCTGCTGCTGCAGGTGGCGCGCTGGGGCGACGTCGGGGTGCACGGCTGGCTCCAGAGTTACCGGACCAGGCGCAGCGCGCAGGATGCCGCCAGCACCACCTCCACCGCGGCGCTGGGCTTCGTGGCCCGCACCGCGATCTGGGTCATCGTCGTCCTGATGATCCTCGATAACTTCGGAGTCAACATCACCACCCTGGTCGCCAGCCTCGGCATCGGCGGCATCGCGGTCGCGCTGGCGCTCCAGAACGTGCTGGGCGACCTGTTCTCCTCGCTGTCGATCGTGCTCGACAAGCCCTTCGTGGTGGGCGACTTCATCGCGGTGGACGACATTGCCGGCACGGTGGAATACGTGGGCCTGAAGACCACCCGCATCCGCGGGCTGGGCGGGGAACAGGTGGTGTTCTCGAACAGCGACCTGCTCGGCAGCCGGATCCGCAACTACAAGCGCATGGAGACGCGCCGCATCGTGTTCGGCATCGGCGTGACCTACGAGATCGGCAAGCGCCAGCTGCTGTCGATTCCCGCCATCCTGCGCGAAGCCGTGGAAGCGCAGCCGCAGGCCAAGTTCGACCGGGCCCACTTCAAGTCCTACGGCGCGTCCTCGATCGACTTCGAGACCGTGTACATCGTGCAGACTTCGGACTACAACGCCTACATGGACATCCAGCAGGCGATCAACATCACCCTGTTCGAGCGCTTCGCCGAGGAAGGTATCGACTTCGCCTACCCGACCCAGACCGTGTACCTGGCGCGGGCCAAGGCCGGGTCCGACGTGCAGGAATAGGGCGGGGCTGTCGGCGGGGGGACACAAAGCTTGCCACCCTGGCAGCATCGCGGCAAGAAACATTTGTACGAACGGGAATTCCCGGCGAAAATCTCGGCTTTCCATCAGGGAATACCGACTAGCCGACATGAATTTGCCCCAGACGACATCCCGCACGGCCTCCCTGCGCGAGGCCATCGCCCACCGCTTCAGCCTGCTCGACGACAAGGCCGACGACGACGAGATCGACCGCAGCCTGCGCGCCGGCGTGGAGTTGCGCGGCGCCACGCCGTGGATCCTGATGTTCGCGATCGTGATCGCCTCGGTCGGCCTGAACACCAACTCGAATGCGGTGATCATCGGCGCGATGCTGGTGTCGCCGCTGATGGGGCCGATCGTCGGGCTCGGCTACGGCGTGGGCATCTACGATTTCGCCCTGGTGCGCCGTTCGCTGGCCAACCTCGGGATCGCGGCCGGCATCAGCCTGCTGACTTCGACGCTGTATTTCGCGCTGACCCCGCTCGACGAGGCCCAGTCCGAACTGCTGGCGCGCACCACGCCTTCCCTGTGGGACGTCCTGATCGCCCTGGCCGGCGGCCTGGCGGGGATCATCGGCCAGACCCGCCGCGAGAAATCGAACGTGATCCCCGGCGTGGCCATCGCGACCGCGCTGATGCCGCCGCTGTGCACGGCCGGCTACGGCCTCGCCAACGGGAACTGGTCGGTGTTCGGCGGCGCCTTCTACCTGTTCTCGATCAACTGCGTGTTCATCGCCTTCGCGGCGGTGGTCGTGATCGAATTCCTGCGCCTGCCGCACCGCAAGTTCCTCGACCCGCGCAGGGAGCGCCACGTCAAGCGCGCGCTGCTGGCGATCGTGCTGCTCACCGGCCTGCCCAGCATCTACCTGGCGGCCAAGCTGGTCGACAACGAAGTCTTCAAGAACCGGGCGCGCGAGTTCGTGCGGCGCGAGTTCAGCGCGGCCCAGGTCCACGTGCTCGACACCAATGTGGTGCCCGGCTCGCGCGACATCGAGGTGACCCTGATCGGCGCCCGGCTGCCCGCGCCCACGATCCGCTCGATCGAGGCGCGCCTGGCGCCGGCCGGCCTGGAGGGGGCGCGGCTGTCGGTGCACCAGGCCCAGGCCGAGACCGACAACAAGATCGACGTGCGCAGCCTCAAGGCGGACATCCTGGCCGACATCGTGCGCAACAACCAGCAGGCGCTGCAGGACAAGGATGCGCGCATCGCCGCGCTGCAGGCGCAGCTGAGCGGACAGCAGGAATGGGTGGAGCAGGCGGCGGCGGTCACGCGCGAGTTCGAGGCCCAGTATCCGCAGTGCGGGAACGTGCTGGTGGGCAGGGCGGTGGCGCCCGCCGCCGGGGAAGATGCCGGGCAGGGCGCGCTGGTGCCGATCCTGAGCGCCGACTGCCGGCGCCGGCCCGGCGCAGGAGACATCAAGCGCATCCATGACTGGCTGAAGGTCAGGACCGGTGACGCCGGTGCGAAGCTGGTGCTGTCCGCGACGCGGGGCAAGATCCTGCGCCAGGAAGCGCCGGCGCAGGCCCAGGTTCCGGCGCCGCGCCGCTAGTTCCCGCTGCCGGCCCGCGCGGCGCGCCGGAATTCTCCCGGCCCCACGCCCTGGCTGCGCTTGAATACGCGGTGGAAGGCCGCTTCCGACTGGTAGCCGGCCGCTTCCGCGACCTCCGCGATGGGACGCCTGTCGCGCAGGAGCCAGTGCGCGGCCTGCGCCATGCGCAGCTGGGTCAGCACGGCGGCCGGCGTCAGCCCCGCCACTTGCCGGAAAGTGCGCGCGAAGGTGGCGCGCGACATGAAGCAGGCTTGCGCCAGATCCTCGACCAGCCAGCCATGCCCCGGCTGTTCCAGCATCTTGTGCAGGGCCGCGGCGAGGCGGCGATCGGCCAGCAGGGCCAGCAGCCCCGGCATGGCCGCATTCCCGTCCAGCCAGGCCCGCAGCAACAGCGCGAACAGCGCCGCCGACAGCTGCGCGGTCACGATGGCGGACCCGGCGCGGACCCCATCCGTCTCGCTGCGCAGCATCATCATCAAGGCGTGCAGGCCGCCGAAGTCCGGCCGGCCGGAGGTGCGCACGACCATCACCTCGGGCAGGGCGGGCTGCAGCATGCGGCGCGCATTGTCGTCGAAGATGAACTGCCCGCACAGGATGCCGGTCAGCGCGCCGTCCCCGCTGTTCGCCTTCCAGCGCACGATGTCGGGGCCGGGAACCTCATGGACGGGCGTCGCGGCGGCCGCGGGACCCGCGTGCAGCCGGTGCGCGCCGCCGTGCGGAAAGACGACGATGTCGCCGGCGCCGAGTTCGTGCTGTTCGCCGCCGGGCACATCGACCGTGGCATGGCCGTCGACGATCAGGTGGTAGGGCGCGACGCCCGGCGCGGCCGGCGGATCGTCCAGCACCCATGGGGCGGCGAGGCTGCAGCGGATGTCGAGCGTGGTCCGGAGGGTGCACAGCGACAGCAGGCGGCTCAGGGTATCCATGCGTAATAGAGAAGGAAAATGGTCGGTTGAGACGAAGGAGCAAATTATTGCCGATTTCGAGCATTCAAACTCCAAGGTCCGCAGCCTACACTGATTTCCATGCCAGAACAAATCCGGCATTCACCGACCAACATCGAAAGGAAGATCATGTCCCGTCTGCATACCATCAAGCCCGATCAAGCCACCGGCCGCGCCGCCGAACTGTTCACCGCGATCAAGTCTTCGATCGGCATGGTCCCGAACGCCTATGCCACGATCGGCTCGAACAGCCCGGCCGCGCTGGAAGCCTTCCTCGGCCTGGACCAGGCCCTGCGCAGGGGCAGCCTGTCGGCGAAGCAGATCGAGGTCGTCAAACTGGCCGTCAGCGCGGCCGCCGAATGCGACTATTGCCTGGCCGCCCACTCCCTGATGGGCAAGCGCGCCGGCCTGGGCATCGAGGCGATCAAGGCGATCCGCAGCGGCAGCCCGAGCGGCGATGCGGCCGTCGATGCCCTGGCGGGCTTCGCGCGCAAGGTGGCCGGCAGCGCCGGCACCGTGCCGGCCGCGGTGCTCGAGGAGGTGAGGGCGGCCGGCTACAGCGACGCCCAGGTGGTCGACACCTTGCTGACGGTGGCCGCGATCACCTTCACCAACCTGCTCAACCGGGTGAACGATACCGTCGTCGATTTCCCCGCAGTGAACTGATCCGCACCCGCGTCTTGCCGGCTGGCGTAGCTCTGCCGGCAAGACGCGGTATTTTCCGAATCATCGGCGGAGGAATCGGATTAAAAAAAGGCCAAGCTTGTATACAGAGCAGCCCGCTCTTAGTAATCTGTCGGGGTTAGCGCAAGAAAGATCGCACCGTACCGGTGGACCGATCCAAGAATGCCGGGGCATCTTCCCGGCATCTCCACGCTGTTCAGCTGCACCAGAAGACCTGCCTGGAGCGCATCTGCAACGCCATGCCATGCACGAGCGATCCGTGAGCCGAGGCTTTCGTCGACCGCCGGCCCGGATTGCACCCGAATTCTATTTACACGACAGAAACTGCCATGAGTACAGAATCCAGCCTTAACGAAGTTGCGGACACCCAGCTCCGCGCCGATGCCCTCGACTACCACCGCAGCCCCGTGCGCGGCAAGATCGAGGTAGTGGCCACCAAGCCCCTGTCGAACCAGCGCGACCTCTCGCTCGCCTATTCGCCGGGCGTCGCCTACGCCTGCGAAGAGATCGCCGCCGACCCGAACATGGCTGCCGAGTACACCTCGCGCGGCAACCTGGTGGCCGTGATCAGCAACGGCACGGCCGTGCTGGGCCTGGGCAATATCGGCCCGCTGGCTTCCAAGCCCGTCATGGAAGGCAAGGGCTGCCTGTTCAAGAAGTTCGCCGGGGTCGACGTGTTCGACCTGGAACTGGCGGAGAACGACCCGGACAAGCTGGTCGACGCCATCGCCATGCTGGAGCCGACCGTGGGCGGCATCAACCTGGAAGACATCAAGGCGCCGGAGTGCTTCTACATCGAGAAGAAGCTGCGCGAGCGCATGAACATCCCGGTCTTCCACGACGACCAGCACGGCACCGCGATCATCTCCACCGCGGCGCTGCTCAACGCGCTGAAAGTCGTCGGCAAGGACATCGGCCGGATCAAGCTGGCCGCCTCCGGCGCCGGCGCCGCGGCGATCGCCTGCCTGGACATGATGGTCCTGCTGGGCGTGAAGCGCGAGAACATCTATGTCACCGACTCGCGCGGCGTGATCTACGTGGGCCGCGAAGCGAACATGGAAGTCAACAAGGCGCGCTATGCGCAACAGACCGACGCCCGCACCCTGGCCGATATCGTCAAGGATGCCGACGTCTTCCTGGGTTGTTCGACCGCCGGCGTGCTGACCGGCGAGATGGTCAAGACCATGGGCACCCAGCCGGTGATCCTTGCCCTGGCCAACCCGGAACCGGAGATCCGTCCGGAAGTCGCCAAAGCCGCGCGCCCCGACTGCATCATCGCCACCGGCCGTTCGGACTACCCGAACCAGGTCAACAACGTGCTGTGCTTCCCCTACATCTTCCGTGGCGCGCTGGACTGCGGCGCCACCCGCATCACCGACGAGATGAAGCTGGCCTGCGTGACCGCCATCGCCGAGATGGCCGAAGCCGAAGCCAGCGACGTGGTGGCCTCGGCCTACGAGGGCCAGGACCTGAGCTTCGGGCCCGACTACATCATCCCCAAGCCCTTCGACCCGCGCCTGCTGGCGGCGATCGCGCCGCGCGTGGCCGAAGCGGCGGCGGCATCGGGCGTGGCGGCCCGTCCGATCGAGGACATGGCGGCCTACCGCGACAAGCTGGCGCAGATGATCTACCACACCGGCTTCTTCATGAAGCCGGTGTTCAACAAGGCCCGCGCCACCTTGCGCAAGATCGCGTATGCGGAAAGCGCCGACGTGCGCGTGCTGCGCGCGGTCCAGACCGTGGTCGACGAAGGCCTCGCCAGGCCGGTGCTGATCGGCCAGGCGGACCAGGTCGAACGTGCGATCAAGGAAGCGGGGCTGCGGCTCAAGCGCGATGCCGACTACACGCTGGTGGAGCTCGACGGCGACGCGACCCTGCAGGGCACGCGCCTGTTGAAGTCGGGCGAGGTCGATGGGCTGATCTGCGGCATGCAGGGCAGCTACGACAGCCACCTGGTGCACGTGCAGAACGAGATCGGCACGGCGCCCGGCGTGGGCGTGCTGGCGGCGATGAACGCGCTGGTGCTGGACAAGTACACGCTGTTCATCACCGACACCTATGTCAACGACCAGCCGACAAGCGCTGAACTGGCCGAGATCGCGCGCCTGGCGGCTGCCGAAGTGCGCCAGTTCGGCCTGGAGCCGAAGCTGGCAATGCTGTCGCATTCCTCGCTCGGCTCGTCCAGCAGGCCGTCGGCCCTGCGCATGCGCGAAGCGCACGCACTGCTGAAGCAAACGGCGCCGGAACTGTCGGTGATCGGCGAGATCCACGGCGATGCCGCGCTGTCGGAAGACATCCGTTCGATCTACAAGATCGAGGACGGCTTCGCGGGCAGCGCCAACCTCCTGGTGATGCCTTCCGTCGACGCCGCCAACATCCTGTTCAACGTGCTCAAGGTCACGGCGGGCAAGGGCGTGACGGTGGGACCGATCCTGCTGGGGGCGGCCAAGCCGGTGCACATCCTGAGCCCGAGCGCGACGGTGCGCCGCATCGTCAACATGACGGCGCTCGCTGCGGCCGATATCGGCAAGGGCGACCTGCCGGCCTGAGCGGTCCGCAAGACGTCCTCCCGCGGTCGGGCCCGTCGAGGGCCCGTAATGTCGTTTGTCATGGATGAACCTTTCACCGCGTGCGCGGAATTAACCGGCTGTCTAGTCGACGGCCGTCCGGCCAAAGGAAAGGGCATGCCATGAAGAACCCCAGGATTTTCCGCATCCTGATGCCGGCGCTCGCCGGCATCGTCGCCACTGCCGTGAGCGCCCAGACAGGGACGCCAACGCCGCTCGCCGACCCGATACCGGGCCAGCTTGCCCAAAGCCACGCCCGGGTGGCCCTCGAGACCGTGATCTCCGGCCTGGTCTCCCCGGTAGCCGCGGCGGTCGCGCCGGGCGATCGCCGCCACCTTTACGTGGCCGACCAGATCGGCCTGGTCTGGCGCGTCCACACCGGCCAGCGCGTGGAGGATGGCGCGGACGGCGCCGAGGACCGGGATGAGGACGACCGCGCTTCGCGTCAGCCCACGCGGTTCCTGGACGTGCGCAGCCTGCTGGTGAGCCCGCTTGGCCTGGGGCCGGGAAGATTCGACGAACGCGGCCTGCTCGGCATCGCCTTCCACCCGCAATTCCGCTTCAACGGCCTGTTCTACACCTTTACCTCGCAGCCGGTGAAGGGCCGCGCCGACTTCAGCACCATGCCGGCGGGCGCCGCGCCGAACTGCCAGAGCGTGCTGACCGAATGGCGGGTCCAGCGTCCCGGCCGGCGCAACAGTCCGGTGGACCTGGGCAGCGCGCGCGAGCTGATGCGCATCGATAAGCCCCAGTTCAACCACAACGGCGGCGCGATCGTCTTCGGCCCCGACCAGATGCTGTATGTGTCGCTCGGCGACGGCGGCGCGGCCGACGACGAGGGCGTGGGTCATGTCCCGGGCGGCAATGCGCAGAGCCTGGCCCCGGGGAATGTGCTGGGCAAGATCCTGCGCATCGATCCGCTCGGACGCAATGCTGCCAACGGCAAGTACGGCATCCCGGCCGACAATCCATTCGTCAACCGGGCCGGCGCCGACGAGATCTTTGCCTATGGCTTCCGCAACCCGTTCCGGATGTCCTTCGACCCGCTGGGGCGCCTGATCGTGGGCGATGTCGGCCAGAACCAGATCGAGGAAGTCGATGTCGTGAGCGCGGGCGGCAACTACGGCTGGCGCATCAAGGAAGGGACCTTCCTGTTCGATACCGCCGGACCGGACGCGCCCGGTTTTGTGTTTGCCGACAGTCCGGGCCTGCCGCCCGGCCTGGTCGATCCGATCGCCCAGTACGACCACGCCGACGGCGCCGGCGCGCCCCCGAGCCGGGTCGCCGTCATCGGCGGCTACGTCTACCGCGGCAACCGCCTGCAGCAGATGAAGGGGCAGTACGTGTTCGGCGACTATTCCGGCAGGGGCGGGCCGACCCCGCAGGGCCACCTGTTCGTGCTGGGCCGGAACAACCGGGTCGAGAACCTGACCCCGGTCAACCGCAATCCCTTCGACCTCGCGGTGCTCGGCTTCGCCGAGGATCACAGGGGCGAGCTCTACCTGCTGGCCAACGGAACCGGCACCTTGCTCGGTACGACCGGGGTGGTGATGAAGTTCGTGCGTGCGCGGCGCTGAGGGGCAGGCTGCACGGCAAGCGAACGGCCCGGCGGCGGCCAGCCGCCGCCACCGGGCCGGTTCGGATCCAGCGCCGTTCAGCGCTGGGCCATGGTCGCCTTGACCACGATGACCTGGGCCAGGCGCGGGTCGCGCGATTCCGGCACGTAGCTCATCAGCATATCGGTGCCGTAGTCGCCGCGATTGAACTCCATCGATACATTCCCGTCGAGCGAGACGAACTTGTCCGCCGAGAGGGCGACCAGCCGGATCGGGCGGCGCTTGTCGATGCGCGCTTCGATGCCGTCCCTGGAGGGTTCGATGTCCAGGCGCCAGCCGTTCGACAAGGCATAGGCGCCGCTGACGCGGTCCTGCTCGTGGGGCCAGATGTCGTAGCTGGGGGCCGGCGCCGTCACCTGCACGGTGGAGCCTGGTGCGAGGGAGGGATACTGTGCCGTCTGTGCGCCGGCCTGGGCCATGAGCAGCAGGGAGGCGGGAATTGCCAGGTAATGGATACGCATGATCGTTGCTCCTTCAAGACACGGATGGGCCTTCGTGGTGCGTGTCGCGTTGGAGCAGCGCGAGCGCGCCTTCGGGCATGGTCTGCACCCTGGTCTCCGCCAGTAGCGCTGCTTTCAGTCTAGGCTGCTGTCTGCCGGGCACAAGCCGTATCGCGTGGGTATCACGAAACGGTCTTGAGCCACCGGCGCTCAGATCGAAGGGATATGACACAGGAAACGTGCGGGTACGCGGAATTGCGTATCACGAAGTGGCAGCGGCTTGCACCGCCGGGCCCGATACCGATGGGCCTTGCCTATTCGGCGCCAGCGCATATGCTGGAGTCAAGGGGACGAAGCCGCCTGACGACTTCCGCCGCGGCCGCCGCCCGCATGGGAGGTTGATATGTACAAGCGCATATTGCTGCCGACCGACGGTTCCGAGGCATCCGGGCGCGCCGTCCAGTCCGGCATCGACTTCGCCCGGAGCGTAGGGGCGGAAGTGGTGGGCATGACGGCCACGCCCCCTTTCCACAGCTTCACCGTCAGTGCCGAGATGCTGGAAGAGACCCCGGCAAGCTACGCAGCGGCCAGCGCCGCGCGCGCGCAGCGCCTGCTGGACGAGATCGCCGACGCCGCGCGCGGCGTCGGCGTGCCCTGCACCTGCCTGCGGGTCGAGGCGGACAGCCCCTACGAAGCCATCATCGCCACGGCGCGCGAGCGCGGCTGCGACCTGATCGTGATGGCTTCCCACGGCTACCACGGCATCAAGGGCCTGCTGCTGGGCAGCGAAACCCACAAGGTGCTGGTCCACAGCGCGATCCCGGTCCTGGTGCACCGCTAGGCGAACACTACCGATTCCCGATGCCGTGACTGAAGCTGTTCGGGGGAGGGCGGGGCCGGCCGGTCCTGATTGAAACGGCGCTGCGGTGCGCGTCCGGTCCCGCGCCCGGCGGATAATGGCGCCTGGCCCGTCACACTCGATCCCGGAGGCCCCATGGATGCGACTATCCGACGTATCGCCATCGTCACCGGCGGCGGAGACGCCCCCGGCCTGAACGCCGTCATCCGCGCGGCCGTGCTGGCGGCCGACCGGCTGGGCTGGGAGTGCTACGGCATCCGCGACGGCTTCAACGGCCTGCTGGCGCCGGAACTCTGCCTCGGCGATCCGGTGCCGCAACTGCTGGCCGACCATGTGCACGGCATCGGCCATCTCGGCGGCACCATCCTCGGCAGCACCAGCCGCGGCAACCCGCTGCGCTACCCGGTCAGGCGCGCCGACCGCGGCCTGGCGGAGGAAGACCGCAGCGACGAGCTGGCGGCCTTGCTGCGCCGGCGCGGCTTCGATGCCCTCATCGTGGTGGGCGGGGACGGTTCGATGGAGATCGCCGCCTGCCTGGAGCGCAAGGGCGTGCGCGTGATCGGCGTGCCCAAGACCATCGACAACGACCTCGACCGCACCATCCAGACCTTCGGCTTCGATACGGCGGTCGGCTTCGCCACCGAATGCATCGACCGCCTGCACACGACCGCGGACAGCCAGCACCGTATCATGGTGGTGGAAGTGATGGGTCGCTACGCCGGCTGGATCGCGCTGCACGCGGGAATGGCGGCCGGCGCGCATGCGATCCTGCTGCCCGAACTCGACTTCGACATCGATGCCGTCGCCGGCGCGGTGCGGCGGCGCGATGCGCGCGGCCGCCACCATGCGATCGTGGTGGCGGCCGAAGGCGCGCAGCCGCTCGGCGGCCAGCGCATGGTGCAGGCGGCGGCCGAAGGCGGACACGCCGAGCGCCTGGGCGGCATCGCCGCCTGGGTCGAGGCGCGGCTGGCCGAACGCACCGGCAAGGAGTGCCGCAGCGTGGTGCTGGGCCACCTGCTGCGCGGCGGCAGCCCGTCCGCGGTCGACCGCGTGATCGCGGCGCGCTTCGGCGCCGCGGCGGTGCGGGCGCTGGCCGCCGGCCAGTCGGGCGTGATGGTGACCCTGGGCGGGCAGGATATCGGCACCGCGCCGCTGGCCGAGGTGGCCGGCCGCACCAAGCGCGTGCCGCTCGGCGGCGACACGGTGCGCACGGCGCGCGAGCTCGGCATCTGCCTGGGTGAACCCTTAAAACCCTGAACCTCAGCCGGCGGCCGCCACTGCCCGCACGACCAGGTCGCCGATGGTGCGCTCGGCCTCCTCGAAGTCGGCCGCCAGCAGCTCGTCCCGGCCCAGCACCAGCGCCATCTGGGCGGCGAAGTCGGCATACGACTGGGTCATGGCCCACAGCGCGAACAGCAAATGCGTCGCGTTCACGGGCGCGATGCGGCCTTCGCGGATCCAGCGCTCGAACACCTCGATATCGCGGCGCAGCAGCGGCACCACGCGCGCGCGGATCTGGGCGCCGTAGAAGCTGGCGCCGCCGATGACTTCCATCGCATACACGCGCGAAGCCCAGGGCTGCTCGCGCGAGAAGCGCAGCTTGGCCGCGACGTAGGCGCGCAGCACGTCGCCCGGCTCGCCTTCGGCCTCGGCCAGGTGCCGCATGCGCGCCAGCCAGTCGTCCAGCACGTCGTCGAGCACGCGCCGGTACAGGTCCTGCTTGGTGGGGAAGTAGTAGAGCAGGTTCTGCTTCGAGATCCCGGCATGCTCGCCCACGGCGGCGATGCTGGTGCCTTCGAAGCCGCGCTCGGCGAACAGGCGGGTGGCGGCGCCCAGGATCGCGCTCTCGGCCTTGTCGCGACGTTTGGCGTGCATGTCCATGCTGTCCTCAGCGCTGTGAACGCAGGAAGTCCAGCAGGCGCTGGTCGTCCGCATAGGCCGCATTGAAGCGGAACCAGGTCCCGGCGGGCGGGCGCTGGGTGAAGAACTCGCCCGGCGCCAGCAGGATGCCGGCTTTCAGGGCGGCGTCGGCGATGCTGCGCCCACTGCGCGTTGCGCCGGGCGGCTCCGGCCAGCCGGCGCTGACGAACATCCCGCCGCGCGGCTGGGCCAGCGGCGCCATGCCGATGCCGCGCAGGCCTTCCAGGGTGCGTTCGCGCGCGTCCGCCAGCTGGTGCGCGAGCCGCTCGACCATGCGCCGGTAGCCGCGCGTGCCGATGGCGTCGAGCACGGCGCGCTCGTTGATTTCCGACGTCGTGAGACCCGCCACCATCTTCACGCGCAGCAGTTCCGGCAGCAGCGAGCCGGAGGCGCACAGCGAGCCGACGCGCAGCACCGGCGACAGGGTCTTGGAAAAGCTGCCCACCCGGATCACGCGGCGCAGCCCGTCCATCGCCGCCAGCGAGGCTTCTCCCGGCAGCGCCAGTTCGCGGTAGATGTCGTCTTCCACCAGCCAGAAGTCGAACTGCTCGGCCAGGCCCAGCAAATGGTGCGCCTGGCGCTGGGTGAGCGAGGTGCCGAGGGGATTCTGCAGCACCGTGTTGACGAACATGAGCTTGGGATGCAGTTCGCCGGCCTGGCGCGCGAGCTCGTCCAGGTCGAGCCCCTCGGCGCCGCGCCTGACGCCGACCGGGACGCAGCCATGGTGGCGGATCAGGGCCAGCAGGTTGCTGTAGCCGGGATCCTCGACGAAGACCACGTCCCCGGGGCGGGTCAGGGTGCGCAGCACCAGGTCGAAGGCATGGGTGGCGCCATGGGTCAGCAGGACCTGGTCGGCGTCGACGGGGAACAGCTCGGCGGACAGGCTGGCGGCGAGGTGCTGGCGCAGCGCCGGGAAACCGAGCGGATGGCCGTAGCCGCGCAGGCGGCCGGCCGGGATCTTCATCGCATGGCGCACGGCGTCGAGGATGGTGTTCTCGCCATACCACTCGGGCGGCAGCCAGCCGGCGCCGACCGGCAAGGCTTCCGCCTGGCCGGAATACAGGTCGGGGGCGAGGGCGTCGATCTCGGTCGCCAGGCCGGGCTGCGCCGACGCGGGCGACGGCGCTGTCTGCGGCTGGGTGCGCGCCACGAAGAAGCCCGAGCCGCGGCGCGAGGACAACAAGCCAAGCTGGTGCAGTCGCTCGTAGGCTTCCACCACCGTGAAAGTGCTGACCGCGTTGCACTTTGCGAATTGTCTAACCGAGGGCATTTTGCTTCCGGCGCCCAGTTGGCCTTCGCTTACCATCGCCGAGATGGCCGCCACGATCTGGTCGACCAGGCCGCCGCGCCTGCCACGGTCTATGTCCAGCTGAGGCCAGGCCGCGCCGGGTGGCGTGCATGAGACATCTTCCATCAACACCGCTTCTTCCATCATCGCGCTCCGCTCGACGGGTTAAGAACTGTACAGGCCGCGTGACCGCTACGGTTGGTCGCTTTTGCCGGTGGTGTATCTGTTGCCAATGTTGCCTTGCTATCTATTATTGACCAGTATTTTGCCAATTGGTAAAAATTTTGCCGCGACGGCGAAGGAGACCGCATGAACGAGTCCAGGCCCCAGTCGATGTCCTCATTTTGGATGCCATTTACCAACAACCGCGACTTCAAGTCCAGTCCGCGCCTGCTCGTCTCGGCCGAAGGGATGTACTACAAGGACGTCGACGGCAATCCCATCCTCGACGGCACCGCCGGGCTATGGTGCGTGCCCTGCGGCCATGCCCAGCCGCGCATCACCGAGGCGATCGCCACCATGGCCGGCCAGCTCGATTTCGCGCCGACCTTCCAGATGGGCCACCCGGCCGCCTTCGAGCTGGCCGAACAGCTGATGGAATACACCGGACACAAGTTCGGCCACGTGTTCTATACGAACTCCGGTTCCGAGGCGGTGGACACCGCGCTCAAGATGGCGCTGGCCTACCACAAGGCGCGCGGGGAGGGCGGGCGCACCCGGCTGATCGGCCGCGAGCGCGGCTACCACGGGGTCGGTTTCGGCGGCTTGTCGGTGGGAGGCATCGGCCCCAACCGCAAGCAGTTCGGTCCGCTGCTGCCGGGCGTCGACCACCTGCCACACACCCACAACCTGCTCAAGAACGCCTTCTCGCGCGGCGAGCCGGATTTCGGCGCGGAGCTGGCCGAGGAACTGGAACGCCTGGTGGCGCTGCACGACGCCTCGACCATCGCGGCCGTCATCGTCGAGCCGGTGTCGGGATCGA
>CBIHLT010000117.1:0-15804 GCA_966210615.1 uncultured Massilia sp. | reverse complement strand
CTGTTACGCTCGGAACATCTCATCCATTTCCGAGAGGCATTAAATGATGGCCAAACAAGCTTGGGCGCTCCTTTGGGCGCTCGCCGCCTCGTCCGCCTCGGCGATCGAGGCCCCGATCCGCAGCGTCACGCTGTATCCCGGCAGCGCCACCGTGGAGCGCGTGGTCGAGGTGGCGCCCGGCGCGACCCAGGTCGAGATCACCGGCCTGCTCGCCAACTTCAATACCGACACGGTCCGCCTGCAGGCCGACGCGGGCATCCAGGTGGGCCAGGTCGTCACGCGCGACCTGGGCAGGACCGAGAGCCCCAGCCCGCGCGTGGCGGACCTGGAAGCCAGAATCCAGGCGCTGCAGGACCAGATCGCCGTGATCGACGCGGACTACAAGGCGGCGCAGCTGGTCCAGGGCTACCTCGAGCGCCTGGGCGGCGGCGAAAGCACGGCAGGACGCGCCGCGCCGGCCGACGGAAAATCGCTGCTCGGCACCCTCGACGCCATCCGCAAGGGCGGCGGCGATGCGCTGGAACGCATGCACAATGCCGAGGTCAGGAAGCGCGCGCTGGCCAGGCAGCTCGACGTCCTCAAGCGCGACCTCGCCAAGGTGCAGGCGAACACGCGGGACAGCCGCATCATGACGATCGCGGTGGCGGCGAAGCAGGCCGGGAAACTGGTCCTGTCCTACCAGGTCAACCGCGCAGGCTGGAAGCCCACCTACCGCGCCTCGCTGGACTCGAACGCTTCCACCATCGACCTGGAACGCCTGGCGTCGATTTCGCAGAAGACCGGCGAAGACTGGAGCCGGGTCAGCTTGCGCCTGTCGACCGGCCAGCCCACCCTGTCCGCCCACGCGCCCAATCCCTCGCCCTGGCTGCTGCAGTACCAGCCGCCGCAAGCCATCGCCGAAATGGCGTACGCGCCGTCCGCGCCCCCTCCCCCGCCGGTCGCGGCGGCGCCGATGATGGCGAGGCGTGCCGGCGCGGCGGCCGACGACTACGTCGCGCCAGTCCTGGAAACGCAGGGGAACTTCGCCACCGAATTCGACGTCCCGGCCAAGGTCGACCTGGCCTCGGACGGCCGCGAGATTACGGTGGGATTGGGCCAGCAGCGCCTGCAGGTCAGGCAGCGCGTCCGCATCGCTCCGCGCAGCAGCGACGAACTGGCGGTCCTGACCGCCGAAACGGCGCGCCCCGGCGGCGTATGGCTGCCCGGCTCCGTGCAGCTGCGCCGCGATGGCTCCTACGTCGGCGCCATGCACTGGGATCCCCAGGCCAGCGACCGCCTGACGCTGTCCTTCGGCCGCGATCCGCTCATGCGCGTCGCCATCGAACACCGCAACGAGATGGCGGGCCAGACCGGCTTCTTCAAGCGCGACAACGAAAAGCGCATCGCCGACACCTACGCGGTGACGAGCTTCCACCGCCAGCCGGTCGACATCCTGGTGCTGGAGCCGACCCCGGTCAGCCAGTCGGACAAGATCCACGTGAAGATCGCATTCGATCCCGAACCGAACGTCAGGGACTGGGAGCAGCGCCGCGGCCTGGTCGGCTGGGAGCGTTCGCTCAAGCCGAACGAGACCGCCCGCTTCAAGGTCGATTACGTGATCGACTATCCGAAGGAAGGCTCGGTCCAGGGCCTGTGATCAAGGAAGGAGTCGCCGGCTGTATGCGTGGAACACCTCGTCGCGCGTCCAGCCGAGCGATTCGTACAGCGACTGCGCCACGAGATTGGTCTTGGCCGTGCTCAGGTCCATGCGCGTCTTGCCTTCGGCCCTGGCCAGCGCCTCGGCCGCCAGCAGCAGCGCACGCCCCACCCCGCCCTGGCGCGCATCGGGCGCGACGAACAGGTCGTAGAGCACGTAGATGGGCGCCGCTTCGACCGAGCAGAAACCCGGATAGAGCTGGGAGAAGCCGACGATCTCCCCGGCCGCATTCTCCGCCACCAGCTGCCGCGATTCGCGGTTGAGGAAGCGCTGTTCGACGAAGCTGCGGGCGAGTTCCGCATCCGGAACCTGCTCGTAGAACTGCCGGTACAGGTCGAACAGCTTGGCAATGTGCGGGAGATCGTCGTGCGACGCTTCCCTGGTGCGGATGGACATGATGGAACCCTGGGCCTAAAGCGCGGAATCATTGCATAAGCAAGCCGCCTGCGCAATTCCAGATGCATGAGCGCCCATGCCGGCGCGGGCGCGCGGCATGGGCAACCGGGCATCAGCCCTTCTTGCGGCGCGCGGCCATCAGGCCGGCCATGCACAGCATCGGCAGCACCAGCGCCACGGTCGAGGGTTCCGGCACCTGCGCCACGATGGAGAAGCTGTCGCCCGCGCGCAGGCCGGACGTGTCCAGCACCCAATCGGCCTGGCCCTGCAGGCCCAATGGATTCCCGAAGTGCAGCTCGGCCGGCTCAGCCTGGGCGAAGCGGATGCCCACGCTGTCGGCGCCGTGGCTGACGCTGTCCAGGACGCCGAACGCCGGGGTCACGCTGCCGGCGCCGGCAATGCCGATGCCCTGCAGGTAGAAATTGAACTGCGAGAAAGGCACCCCGCTCAGGTTCAGCACCATGGCGCTCAGGTTCAGCGGCCCCAGCAGGTCTTCTTCCTGCAGCACGAAATCGAGCTTCGTGCCGCTGAAGTTCTGCAGGTCGAGGTTGAAGGACACCAGGCCCGGTGCGCTGTAGTCGGTGGCGGCGTTGGCCGGCGAGCCGGTGCTCGACAGCAGGACCGCGCCCTGCGCGCCGCCGGAGAGCATCAATGCCGCGAAGGCGGCGGCGATCATTTTGATAATGTGCATTTCATTCTCCTGTGATGGATGGTCTTGGTTACAAAGGTCCCTTGGCCCACGGACCGGAGATCGCGAACGTCACGCCCGGGGTCTGGATATTCACGAACAGGTAGCGGCCGGTCGGGTCGAAGCAGGCGCCGGCGAACTCGTTGCCGCGCCGGTCGCCCGCCAGCGATGCCAGCTTGCCCGCGCCCTGCAACTGGGCCTCGGTCAGGTTGATGTTGTTCTTGGCGAAGATGTAGGCATCGCCTGCGCCGGTCAGCCCCATCAGGCGCTGGCCGAAGCCGTACATGTCGGTGGCGGCGGTCGAGGCGTCCTCGCAGATCAGGATGGCGTTGCGCGGGCTGACGGTCAGGTTGTCGCCCATGTTGCCGACCAGCGGGCTGGGGCTCGAGTAGATGCACTTGAGCACCTGGGTGGCCAGGTCCAGCTCCCAGATCGCGCCGCGCTGCACGGCGCCGCCCGAGGTGTCCATCACGTACATCTTGCCCTGCGCGTACCAGATGCCTTCGCCCCGGTTCATGCGCGCCGCGCCCTGCAGCCAGCCTTGCAGGAAGGGGCCGGCCGCGTTGGTGATGGTCACGCCCGAAGGACCGGTGGCGTTGCCGCGGTCGGCGTCCGGGTTGGCGATCGGCACCCACTCCAGTTCATACGCGGCGTTGACCGATGCCACCGCCAGGTTGGCGTTCTGGATGCCGCGCACGCGCGCCATCTGCAGGATGCCGCCCCGGGCCAGCGAGCCGGGGGCGCCGGTGCGGATATCCGGCACGTAGCGGTAGAAGCCCGACTTGCCGCCCGCATCCTCGGTCTGGTAGACGAAGCCGGTGGCCGGGTCGACGGCGGCGGCTTCGTGGGCGAAGCGGCCCATGCCGACGATCGGCTGGCCGGTGGTCCGGGCCGGGTCGGCCGTCACCTCGAACACGTAGCCGTGCTTCCTGCCCGAGGCGCTGACGGCGTCCGAGCCGACTTCCTCGCAGGTGAGCCAGGTGCCCCAGGGCGTGATGCCGCCGGCGCAGTTGGTCTGGGTGCCGCCCAGGCTCGGCGTCATGCTGACCCAGTGACCGTCGCGGAACAGCAGGTTCGTGGTGCCGCCGCCGAACTTGTTGCCGGAGGAGTTGCTGACATTGCCGCCATCGTAGACGCCGATGGCGTTGATGAAGTTGCCGGCGCCGGTGCCGCCGATTTCGTGGTTACGCACCAGCACCAGCTCGGTGCTGCGGCCCACCTTGCGCGAGACGACCACGCCCATGCCGTCGTGGCCGCCCGGGCAGGCATGGCCGTCGGTCATCAGGTCGCCGCGCCAGCCGAAGCTCTTGTAGCTGAAGCCGGCCGGCAGCTGCAGCAACGGCAGGCCGGTCGTCAGGTCCGCGACCGGAGCGATCGGACCATAGGGGCTGTCCACCAGGGCAGTGGAGCCGCTGGCGGCCATGGCCTGCTGGGCCTGCATGGCGGCGAAAGCCCCGACGAAAGGCAGCGCGGACGCGCCGGCCAGGCCCTTGAGCAGATTGCGTCGCGACGGCGACAATTCTTTGTCAGTCATTGAGTTCTCCATTGTTGGATGCCTTCCGTCCACACCCCCGATGGCACGGACCGATGCATTTAAACAAACAAAAATGTCGGTTCAATGACAACAAAACGGCAATATTGCCGCTTTGGCAGCGGCGGAGGCGGCTCGCCGCAGGCGCTGCAAAAGCTTTAGAATCGCTGTCTTCTGCTCAACAGTTCTTGCACGACAAGACAGGATTCATCCATGAACAAGCTGGCGCTCTATTTCCGCCTGGTCCGGGCCGACAAGCCGATCGGCATCCTCCTGCTGCTGTGGCCTACCCTGTGGGCGCTGTGGATGGCCTCCGGCGGCGTGCCCGACATGATGGTGCTGGCGATCTTCGTGCTCGGCACCGCCTTGATGCGATCAAGCGGCTGCGCCATCAACGACTACGCGGACCGCGACTTCGACCGCCACGTCAAGCGCACCGTCGACCGCCCCCTCACCAGCGGCAAGATCCGCGGCTGGGAAGCGGTGATGGTGGCGCTGGTGCTGGCCCTGGTTTCCTTCCTGCTGATCCAGCCGCTGAACACGCTGACCAAGCAGCTGTCGGTGGTGGCGCTGGTGGTGGCCGGCACCTATCCCTACTTCAAGCGCTTCTTCGCCATTCCCCAGGCCTACCTGGGCATCGCCTTCGGCTTCGGCATCCCCATGGCCTTCGCGGCGGTGCAGGACCAGGTGCCGGCAGTGGCCTGGTGGCTGCTGGCGGCGAACGTGTTCTGGGCCGTGGCCTACGACACCGAATACGCCATGGTCGACCGTGACGACGACCTCAAGATCGGCATCCGCACCTCGGCCATCACCTTCGGGCGCTTCGACGTGGCCGCCGTGATGCTGTGCTACGGCGCGGCCCTCGCCATCGACCTGGTGTGCGGCTGGGTCCTGGGCCTGCGCTGGTGGTTCGTGGCCGGCATCGTCGTGGCCGCCGGGCTGGCGCTCTACCACTACACCCTGATCCGCCACCGCGAACGCATGGCCTGCTTCAAAGCCTTCCGCCACAACAATTGGCTTGGCGCTGCACTGTTCAGCGGTGTCGCACTAGACTATGCATTCAGGTAATATTGCTTAAAAGGCATTCACTCCACCACAAAGAGGTTCCCCATGATTGAAAAGATCCCTACCCAAACCGGCACCCGCGAGCAACTGGTGGCCGACCTGAAGACCGTGATCCATGACGCGGAAGCCTGGCTGCGCAATGGTGGCGCCCTGGGCGGCGAAGAACTCAAGGCCAAGTTCGAGTCGACCCTGGCCAGCGCCAAGGCCGGCCTGGCCCACTACCAGGAAACCGTGGTCGACGCGGCCAAGAAGACCGACGAGTACGTCAAAGAGAATCCGTGGAAATCGGTGGGCCTGGGCGCCGCGGTCGGCGTCGTGGTCGGCATGCTGATCGCCCGCAAGTAATGAGTATCTCCGCGGCGGTAGGCAGGATAGGCAGCACCGTGCTGGCCATGGCGCGCACGCGCCTGGAGCTGGCGGCGGTGGAGCTGCAGGAAGAAACGCAGCGCCTGTTCGGCTACCTCGCCTGGGCGCTGGCGGCAGCCGTCCTGGCGCTCGGCGCCCTCGTCCTCGCCGTGCTGTTCGTGCTGGTGCTGTTCTGGGACACCCATCGCCTGCTGGCGGTGGGCGGCATGGCGGTCCTGTTCGCGCTTGGCTGCGGTTTCGCGGTCACGAAGCTGCGCGGCGGACTGGCTTCGCGTCCGCCGCTGCTCGGCGCCACCCTGGCCGAGCTGCGCAAGGACGTCGAGTTCGCGAAAGGAGAACAAGTAGATGGGCACTAAATCCGGGATGCTTGCGGCCCGCCGCGCCGAACTGGTGGCACGCTGCGCCGAGCAGCGCGCCCTCATCGCGCACGACTTCGCCATGCTGAAGTCGCCCGAGACGCTGGGCGTCGTTCCCGCCTACGTCACCGAGCACAAGAAGACGGCCCTGATCGTGGCCGGCGTGGCGGCGGGCTTCCTCGCCACCAAGCCCAAGTGGGCGGTCGGCCTCGTCACTGCCGGCGTCTCGCTCTACAAGTTCGCCCGGCGCGCCCTGCCCGTACTCAGGTGGAAGGGCTTCGAGGTGCATTGAGTGCGCGCCTCTTCCCTCCCCTGCGGCCCGCCTTCGCGCGGGCCGTTTCTTTTTCCGCCAGCTCATCCATACCTAGCACAGAGCATTGCGCGCACGATTGAAAATTGGCGCAGATGCAACGTTTTTTGCTGTTTGCAAAAATAAATTTTCAACGTATGTATGCACGTTTGACGTGCATGTATGCCGACGGAATACTCATCAGGCGGCATCACGGAAATGCCGTTTTTCACCGGAAGCATCCCTGAACAACAACAAATCAAGAGGAGCACAGTCGTGAGATCATCCCGTCGTCGTTTTTCACTCGTTGCAGCACTGGTCCTGGCCTTGGGCGCGCAAGGCCCGCTCGCCGGCGCCGCCTCCGCCGGTATCCTGCCCGGCACATCCTCCGGCACGCTGGCCGCGGCCAAGATCGACAGCCTGTTCGCCCAGGAACTCAATAAGCAGCTCGCCAACGTCTACTACGATGTCATCGTCGTGTTCGACAAGAAGGAAAGCACCTCGCGCCTGTCGGTCCTGGGCCGCAAGATCAAGACCTACAAGGTGTTGCCGATGGCCCGCATGCTGCTGACCAAGGCCGAGATCAACCAGGTGGCCGGCTGGCCCGAGACCCGCTTCATCGAACCGAGCCGCTCGCAGCGCCTGTTCAATGCCGAAGGCCGGGTCATGACCAAGGCCGAGGAAGTGCAGCGCGTGCTTGGCCTGGACGGCGCCGGCGTGACGGTGGCCATCATCGACACGGGCGCCGACGGCCTGCATCCCGACCTCGGCAACGTCAAGAAGAACTACGCGGTGGCGGGCGCGCTGGGCATCGATCCGACCCAGGTCTACATCTCGCTGACGCCGGACGGCATCGACGTCGAGACCTCGGTCATCGAACAGCATACGGGCGCGCTCGGCGCCCAGTGGAACACCGACGAATACGGCCACGGCACCCACTGCATCGGCACCATCGCCGGCACCGGCATGGAATCCGACGGCAACCTGCGCGGCATGGCGCCCAAGGCGAACATCATCAGCTATGCCACCAGCACCGGCATCAACCTGCCCTTCACGCTGGAAGCCTACGACCACGTGATCGCCAGCAAGCGCAGCGGCGAAGCCGACATCCGGGTGCTCAGCAACTCCTGGGGCAGCTCGTCCTACGAACCCTTCAACCCCAACCGCTCGACCAACGTCGCCTCGCGCCTGGCGTACGAAGCGGGCATCCTGTCCGTGTTCGCGGCGGGGAATGACGGGCCGAGCCCGAACACGATGAACCCGTATTCCAACGCGCCCTACGCGCTGGGCATCGGCGCCACCAACAAGGCCTACGGGATGACCGGCTTCTCGTCGCGCGGCCGTCCGGAGGGCAACCATGACCGCGAGCTGGCGCTGGCCAACCTGAAGGCCTTCCTGGCCGCCAGCGCCGAGGAGCAGGCTGCGTGGGACCACGCCGCGCGTCCGCTCGGCATCGACCGTCCGGCCATCGTGGCGCCGGGCGAGAACATCGTATCAAGCCAGAACCCGGTGCACCCGATGACCACCAGCGGCACCTACTACGGCGCCGCGTCCGGCACCTCGATGGCCACGCCGCACGTGAGCGGCATCGCGGCACTGGTGCACCAGGCCCAGGACGCCAGGGGCGGCGCGCGCCTGGCGCCGCTCGACGTGATCCGCCTGCTGGAAGTCACCGCCAACAAGACCGTCATGACCGGCTACGACAGCTTCGACGCCGGCGCCGGCTTCGTCGATGCCCACAAGGCAGTGGAAGCGGTCAACGCCGGTAATATCCCGACCGCCGTCACCGCGGACGACCTGGTGCGCTTCAACCCGGGCCCGGTCCTCGTTTCCGGGGGCACCTATGCGGGCACGGCAACGATCAACTCGTTCCAGACCAATACCGGCTATGGCCTGCACAAGATCACGGTCGAGCCTGGCGCCATGAAGCTGTTCGCGGATGCGCAGTGGGACCTGGAGGCGAACAACCTGTACATCACCCTGTACGCGCCGGGCGTCGATCCGGCCAGCGGTGTCAACTTCGCCGCGCAATCGGCGGGGTTGACCACGATCCAGAAGTACCGCTCGGTCGAGGTCAAGTATCCGGCGCCGGGCGAGTGGCATGTGCGGGTCGATGGGCGCGTGAACCTGCTGTCGACGGCCTATACCGGCAAGTATGAGGTCACGGTGCCGGACAATGTGCCGCCGACTGCGGAGCTGAGCGTCGGCAGCACCAAGGTCAGTGGCGACCAGCCGGTCGCGGTCACTGCCAAGGTTGGCGACGCCAATGGCGTGGCGAACGTGACCGAAGCGCGCGTGACGGTGACGACCAGCGCGGGCAAGGTGCTGCACAGCTTCGACAAGTCGGCCTTCGTGCAGCAGGGCGACGCGCTGGTGTTCTCGAAGTCGGTGCTGTTGTCGGGGAAGGCGCCGTGGACTGTCGAGGTGCGCGCCGTGGATGCCGGGGGGCAGCAGGCGGTGAAGCAGGTGACGATAGGGCGGAAGTAATCGGTAGGCTGGAAAACTTGGGTCCCCGCCAAGGGGGACCCAAGTTGCTTTCGCCTGCCGGCTCGCCGGCAGCATGTCAATCTTTTCCCAGCTCGTCGCCAAGCTCACGCCCACGCGCCGCAGCCGCCTTCATCGCATCGATGATCGCCTGCTTCACACCAGCACCTTCCATGCTGGTGATCGCCGCATAGGTCGTGCCGCCTTTAGAGGTCACGCGCTGCCTGAGCACCTCGACCGGATCGCCCGACTGCGCCGCCAGCTGCGCCGCGCCGGTAAAGGTCGCCAGCGCCAGCTCCCTGCCCTGCTCCGCGCTCAAGCCCATCTCCAGCGCCGCCTGCTGCATCGCCTCGAGGAAGAAAAACACATACGCCGGCCCGCTGCCCGATACCGCCGTCACCGGATCGATCTTGGCTTCGTCATCCAGCCACACGGTCTTGCCGACCGCGCGCATGACCTGGTCGGCAGCATTGCGCTGCGCCTCGCTCACCCCAGCCTGCGCCACCATGCCGGTGATCCCCATGCCGATCAAGGCCGGCGTATTCGGCATCGAGCGCACGATGGCGCCATAGCCGCCCAGCCAGCGCGACAGGTCCGCAATGCGGATGCCCGCCGCGATCGACAGCAGCAACTGCCCGCGCAGCTGCGGCGCCAGGCTGGCGGCCACGTCGCGCATCTGCTGCGGCTTCACCGCCAGCACCACCACGTCGCTGTCCGCCACCTGCGCGCCGATGCCGGACGCCGTGCTGACGCCATACTGCTGCGCCAGGCGCGCCAGCGCCTCGGCGTTCGGGTCGACCACGTGCAGGTCGGTCGCATCGGCAAGCTGTCCGGCCAGGCCGGCGATCAGGGCCGTGGCCATGTTGCCGCCGCCGATAAATGCAATCTTCATCTCAATCCTTACTTATTGTAGTTGCGGGCGCCGAAGATGGCGCTGCCGATGCGGACGATGGTCGCGCCTTCCATGATCGCGGCCTGCATGTCGCCCGACATGCCCATCGAGAGGGTGTCGAGCGCCAGGCCCTCGAGACGCAGGCGCTCGGCCAGCGCACGCAGGCGCGCAAAGGCCTGGCGCTGGAGCGCGGCATCGGCCTGGGGTTCGGGAATCGCCATCAGGCCGCGCAGGCGCAGGTTCGGCAGCTGCGCCACCTGGCGCGCCAGTTCCGGCACCTCGTCCTCCTGCGCGCCGCTCTTGCTGGCTTCGCCGCTGATGTTGACCTGGATGCACACATTGAGCGGCCCCAGTTCCGGCGGGCGCTGTTCGGACAGGCGCTGGGCGATCTTCAGGCGCTCCACCGTGTGCACCCACTGGAAGCTGGACGCGATCGGTCTTGTCTTATTGCTCTGGATCGGACCGATGAAATGCCATTCGACTGGCGCCTGAGGTTGCGCGCGCGCGACGAGCGCGATTTTGTCGAGCGCTTCCTGCAGATAGTTTTCGCCGAAGGCCCGCTGGCCCGCCGCCATCGCTTCGAGCACCGCCTCCGCTGGGAAGGTCTTCGACACCGCCAGCAGCCGGACGCTGGAACGGGGCCGGTTTGCGGCCTCGGCGGCACTGGCGATTGTCGCTTCGACAGCTTGCAAGTTCTCAGCGATTATGGACATAATGATTTTCTATAGGAAATATTTTTCAGTCGCGACGCGCGCTGTTACCGGCTCGCCACGGCACAGGGATTATAAATGGACATTTCGGAATTACTCGCCTTCTCGGTCAAGAACAAAGCCTCGGACTTGCACCTCTCGGCCGGCCTGCCGCCGATGATCCGGGTGCACGGCGACGTGCGCCGCATTAATCTGCCGCCGCTGGAGCACAAGGACGTGCACGGGATGATCTATGACATCATGAACGACGGCCAGCGCAAGCAGTACGAGGAAGTGCTGGAGTGCGACTTCTCGTTCGCGATTCCGGGCCTGGCGCGCTTCCGCGTCAATGCCTTCAACCAGGAGCGCGGCGCCTCCGCCGTGCTGCGCACGATTCCGTCCAAGATCCTGTCGCTGGAAGAACTGAACGCGCCGAAGATCTTCGCCGAGCTGGCGCTCAAGCCGCGCGGCCTGGTGCTGGTGACCGGCCCGACCGGTTCGGGCAAATCGACCACGCTGGCGGCGATGGTCAACCACCTGAACGAAAACGAGTATGGCCATATCCTCACCATCGAGGACCCGATCGAATTCGTGCACGACTCCAAGAAGTGCCTGATCAACCAGCGTGAAGTCGGCCCGCACACCCTGTCCTTCAACAACGCGCTGCGCTCGGCGCTGCGCGAAGACCCGGACGCGATCCTGGTGGGCGAGCTGCGCGACCTGGAAACCATCCGCCTGGCGCTGTCGGCGGCCGAAACCGGCCACCTGGTGTTCGGCACCCTGCACACCTCGTCGGCCGCCAAGACCATCGACCGTATCGTCGACGTGTTCCCGGCCGAGGAAAAAGAAATGGTGCGCGCGATGCTGTCGGAGTCGCTCCAGGCCGTCATCTCGCAGACCCTGCTCAAGACCAAGGACGGCTCGGGCCGCGTGGCGGCGCACGAGATCATGATCGGCACCCCGGCGATCCGCAACCTGATCCGCGAAGCGAAGATCGCGCAGATGTACTCGGCGATCCAGACCGGCAGCAGCGTCGGCATGCAGACGCTGGACCAGAACCTGACCGACCTGGTGCGCCGCAACGTCATTTCCAGCAGCGCGGCCCGCTTTGCGGCGAAGATCCCGGAAAACTTCCCAGGCTAAGGAACAACGATGGAACGCGACCAGGCATCCAAATTCATGTTCGACCTGCTGCGCCTGATGACGGCGAAAGGCGGTTCGGACCTGTTCATCACGGCCGGCTTCCCGCCGGCGATGAAAATCGACGGCAAGATGACGCCGGTGTCGAACCAGGCGCTGAGCAGCACGCACACCGCCGACCTGGCGCGCGCCATCATGAACGACAAGCAGGCGGCCGGCTTCGAGCTGACCAAGGAATCGAACTTCGCGATCAGCCCCGGCGACCTGGGGCGCTTCCGCGTCTCGGCCTTCATGCAGATGGGCGCCGTGGGCATGGTGCTGCGCGTGATCACCACCACCATCCCCAAGTTCGAAGACCTCGAGCTGCCGGAAGTGCTGAAGGACGTGATCATGACCAAGCGCGGCCTGGTCATCATGGTCGGCGCCACCGGTTCGGGTAAATCGACCACGCTGGCGGCGATGGTGGGCTACCGCAACGAGAACAGCCACGGCCACATCATCACCATCGAAGACCCGGTGGAATTCGTGCACCCGCACCGCAACTGCGTGATCACGCAGCGCGAAGTGGGCGTGGATACCGACAGCTTCGAGGCGGCGCTCAAGAACTCGCTGCGCCAGGCGCCGGATGTGATCCAGATCGGCGAGATCCGCGAGCGCGAAACCATGGAGCACGCGATCGCATTCGCGGAAACCGGCCACCTGTGCCTGGCCACCCTGCACGCCAACAGCGCCAACCAGGCGCTCGACCGTATCATCAACTTCTTCCCGGAAGAGCGCCGCCAGCAGCTGCTGATGGACCTGTCGCTCAACCTCAAGGGCCTGATCTCGCAGCGCCTGGTGCCAAAGAAGGAAGCCAAGGGCCGCGTGGTGGCGATGGAAATCCTGCTGAATTCCCCGCTGATCTCGGACCTGATCTTCAAGGGCGAAGTCCACGAGATCAAGGAGATCATGAAGAAGTCGCGCGAGCTGGGCATGCAGACCTTCGACCAGGCGCTGTTCGACCTGTATGAGGCGGACAAGATCACCTATGAGGACGCGCTGCGCAATGCGGACTCGGTGAACGACCTGCGCCTGAACATCAAGCTCAATAGCAAGCACGCGAAGAACCGCGATTTCTCGGCCGGTACCGAAAGCCTGGGCCTCGTCTGAGGCGTTCACTCAGGCGCTGGCATAGGCGCCGAAATGCTGGCGATACTGGCGCGCCGTTACCCCCAGGTTCTTGAGGAAGGCCGCGCGCATGCGCGCGGGGCTGCCGAAGCCGCAGCGGTGCGCAATCGTCTTCAGCGGTTCGCTGCCACTCTCGAGGAGCACGCGCGCGGCATCCACCCTGGCTCTTTCCACAAATTCGGCAGGCGTGATACGGGTTTCCCTGACGAAGACGCGAGCGAAATTTCGCTCGCTCATGGCGGCTACCCGTGCCAGGCGCTCCACGCTGAGGTCCTGGTCGAGGTGGCCCAGCACATACCATTGCACCGTCTGCATGGCCGACTCCTCCCCCACGTGCGGCGCCAGGTAGGGACTGAACTGCGACTGTCCGCCGCTGCGCTGAGTGAACACGACCAGGCGCTTGGCCACGTTCAGCGAAACGTCCGCTCCCCAGTCCTCGTACACCAGATGCAGGGCCAGGTCGATGCCGGCCGTGACGCCGGCCGAGGTGTAAACATGCCCATCGCGCACGAAGATCCGGTCCGCTTGTACGGCCACTCTTGGAAAGCGCGACGCCAGGTTCTGCACATCGTTCCAATGGGTGGTGGCGCGCCTGCCGTCCAGCAGGCCCGCATGGGCCAGCAGGAAGGCGCCGTTGCACACCGAAGCGATGCGTGCGCAGCGCTCGCCCATCTGCCGCAGCCAGGCGCTCAGGCGCTCCTCGCGGGGCTGGCGCGGCAGCGACGGCCCGCCCGCCACCAGCAGCAGGTCGGGCGTCTCCGCGGTCTCGTCGTAGATCCCATGGGGATGGATCAACATCCCGTTCGAACAGGCCTGCGGCCCCGGCTCCGTGCCGAGCACGCGCAGGCGATAGTGATCGGGCGGCTCCAGATAGCGGTTCGCTTCCGAGAACACGTCCATGGGGCCAGTCACGTCCAGGGCCTGGACGCCGGGATAAGTCAGGATCGCGATGGTCGGCAAGGTCTTCTCCAGGTTCAGTCTCCACTATAGCGGCGCCGCAGGCGCCCGCAAGGCATGGCGCGTCCGGTGGCGGGAAATCGGCCATGCTTGGCGCTTTTCCGCCGCATCCGGCCGCTTCCGGCCCGCACCAGGGCCGCAGAATGTCGCTGTCATCGACTCACATTGAAAGGACAGACATGAACATTCCGGCAGAACGGGTGGGCCCGGCATTCTCGGTGGAGGGAATGCTGCTGGCGCGCGCAGAAACCCGCCGTGCGATCGCCGCCATCGCGGCGCGCATCCACCCCGGCATGGTGGAGGAAGACGCGGTTGCACTGGCCAGGACCATCATCGCCGAACAGGGACACACGCTGAGCTGGCATCCGGTGCGGATCCGCTTCGGCGCCAACACGATCCTGCCGATGAAGCGCTCGTCCCCGCCCGGAGCCGTGCTCGGCGAGAACGACATTTTCTTCATCGACATCGCACCGCGCATCGGACATTGCGAGGGCGATGGCGGCGCAAGCTTCGTCATCGGCGAGGCGCCCGAGTATGCGCGCTGCGCGGGCGATGCCGAGCGCCTGTTCCACGAGGTCCGCCATGTCTGGCAGACGACGCGTACGAGCGGCCGCGCCCTGTACGACTTCGCCGCGCGCCGCGCCGCCGAGATGGGATGGGTGCTCGACCCGGAACTCCCAGGACACCGGGTGTCGGACTTCCCGCATGCCGCCGTGCATACCGGCGCGCTGGCCGATTTCGACGGACACCCCTCGGCGATGCGCTGGATCCTGGAAATCCACCTGCTCGATCCCCGGCGCCGCTTCGGCGCCTTCTTCGAAGACATGCTGCTCGACGATGCCCACTATCGCTGACAAGCGCTCGCCAAGGAGACCACGATGATTCCGACCACCCTGCGTACCGGCGCAGCCTTCGCCGCGGCCATTGCTCTGGCCGGATGCGCGCCCGCGCTCCGTTCCGCGGAACCGGCAGTCCAGGTCCAGCAGATCCGCAACGCCACGATCAAGGTCGACTATGCCGGCACCACCTTCCTCATCGACCCGATGCTGGGCGCCAAGGGAGCCTACCCTGCTTTCGAGGGCACCTACAACAGCCACTTGAGAAATCCGCTGGTGGACTTGCCTCTGCCGCTGACCGAAGTGATCAAGGCCGATGCGGTCATCGTGACCCATACCCACCTGGACCACTGGGACGAGGCCGCCAAGCGCGGCCTGCCCTCCACCATGCCGATCTTCGCCCAGGACGAGGACGACGCGGACAGCATCCGCAAGGCCGGCTTCGTCAACGTCCAGGTGCTGGGACAAAACGCCGACTTCCACGGCACCCGCCTGAGCAGGACCGGCGGCCAGCACGGGACGGACGCGATGGTTGCCGGCCGCGGCAAGCGCCTCGGCAAGTCCTCGGGAGTGGTGTTCCAGCGGCCCGGCTACAAGACGGTCTACGTGGCCGGCGATACCCTGTGGAACCGCCACGTCGAAGACGCCCTGCAGGCATACCGGCCGGACGTGATCGTGCTGAACGCCTGTTACGGACGCCTGCTTGGCTACGACGGCGCCTTCATCATGGGCAAGGAAGACCTGTACCGCGCCTACCAGGCCGCGCCCCGCGCGCGCATCGTCGCCAGCCACATGGAAGCGATCGCGCATTGCACGCATGACCGCAAGGACCTGCGCGCCTATATCGCCGAGCGCCACATGGATCCGGGGCGCGTACTGGTCCCGGAAGACGGGGAAGCCTATCGCTTCTGACCCGGCCCGCCGCTCAGGAGCCGATGCCGCCGGCAAGCTCCGCCAGGCGGCCGCGCAGCCAGGCGTGCGCGGGATCCTGTTCGCTTCGCTCGTGCCAGACCGCGTGCACCTGGACGGGACGCGACGGATAAGGCAGGACGCTCTCGGCGAGCCCATGGCTGAGCGAGAACTTCCTGGCAAGCGGCGCGGGCAGCACGGCCAGCATGTCGCTGGCTTCCAGCAGCACAGGCACGGCAAGGGCGTGCGCCACCAGCATGCGGAACCTGGGAGCGTCGGGCGCCAGCGCATCCTGCAAGGCCTGGCGATCGAACATCTCCGATTGCCGCGCCAGGCCTTGCAG
>CBIHLT010000116.1:0-15848 GCA_966210615.1 uncultured Massilia sp. | reverse complement strand
GAAAAGGGCCCGCACCCGCGAGCCCCACGCAAAAAACCGCGGTCAAGCCGCGGTTTTTTTATTCCCTGTAAGCCGGGACGCTTATTCCTGCCACTCTTGCAGCGCCCGGATGGCGGCCTCGCCGTTGCGGATCGCCTTCACGCGGCGCACCACTTCGTTGCGCCAGGCTTCGTCCGCGTCCTCGTCGGTACCATCGATATCCTGCAGCAGCAAACGCAGCAGCTCGTGCTTCTCGGAAGCGCTCAGCGTCTGGATCTTTTCTGCGATCTCGGCAACCACGTTCGACATGATCTTCCTTCCGGAGTGTTATGAGCCGATCATAGCGCGAGAATCAGGGGTTGTCGACTGTAAGCATGTTGTCTGTTGGTTTCTTGTCAATCAGCTTGTTGTCCGGGTCGATACCGGCCCGTCCCGGACGCACGTCCACCACCAGCACCACCGTCTGTTCCGCCTTGTCGACCAGGCGCCGTTCGCGCACCAGGGGGTTGCCGTTGCGGTCGTCGACCCCGAATTCGATGTAGTCCCGCAAGGCGGCAGGCTTTTCGTCGCCCAGCTCGCCCGCGCGCACCTTGGCGGCGTGGGCGCGGATCGTCACCTCGAACTTGCCGTCGCGGCGCTGGCGCATGGTGGCGCTCTCGGCGCGGTTCTCGTACAGGACGATGTGCTCGAACAGGTCGTCGATCAGGTAGGCCTTGTCCGCCGGCGTCGCCGCCCGCAGGGCGCCGATCTGGTTGCTGGCGGTCGGGTAGGGGGCGCCCTGGTAGGCGTGCTGCGCCAGCAGCGGGCGCAGCACGCCGCTCACCACCTCCTCGCCCAGCAAGTCCTGCAGCAGGTAGAGCGCCAGGCTGCCCTTGCGGTAATGGACATAGTCCTGGTTCTCGTTGTGCCCCAGCGGCAGCTCCTTGCGCGGCTCGGTGGCGCGGCCCATCAGGTAGGCGTCCAGGTTGTAGCGCAGGAAGCGGCGCATCTTGTCCGGGCCGAGCGCGCGCTTCATCACCATCAGCGCGGTGTACTCGGACAGGCTCTCCGACAGCACGGTGGCGCCGCGGGTCTCGGCGCCCACCAGCTGGTGGCCCCACCACTGGTGCGCGGTCTCGTGGGCGCTGACGTAGAACGGGTAGTCGATGTCCTTCGGCGAGCCGGAATCCACCTTGGCGATGAAGCCCGCGCTCTCCGAGAACGGGATGGTGCCCGGGAAGGCCTGGGCGTAGCGCTCGTAGCGCGGGAATTCGACGATGCGCAGCTCTCGGAACTGGTAGGGGCTGAAGCGCCGCGACGCGTAGTCCAGGCCGGCCTGGGCGCCCTTGATCATGCGGTCGACGTTGTACTCGTGGCCCGGGTGGTAGTAGACGTCGATGGTCACGTCGCGCCAGCGGTCGTGGCGCACTTCGTAGCGCGCCGACTGGAAGGCGACCATGTTCAGGATCGGCTTGTCCATCCGGTAGTGGAAATAGCGGCGGCCTCGATCGATCCACTCCTGCTCCAGGGTGCCCGGCGCGATCGCGATCTGGTCCGGGCTGGTGCTGACCACGGCGTCGAAGTTGACCCAGCCGGCGTCGTTGCCGACCATGTTGTTGGCGCGCGCGGCCGCGTCGTCGCGCGCCGCCATGCGCTCGCGCGGGGCCAGGCCGTGGCGGCTGCGCTCGCGCTCGTCGTCCAGCTCCACCGAAGGCTGGTAGCCGATGCGCGGCATGACGGCATTGGTGAAGAACGTGCCGTTGCCGACCACCGGGGTGTCCTGCATCACGCCCAGCAGCCCGCCGGGCGCGTAGTCGACCCGGAATTCCAGCGCCAGGCGCGCGCCCGGCGCCAGCGGCGTGGCCAGGCGGTAGTGGTAGAAGCCGTGCTCAAGGTCGGCGCGCGCCAGCGTGGCCGGCTGCGAGAATTTGGCCGACAGGGTGGCGCCGCGCTGCTGGTAGAGGATGATGTCGGCCAGCGGCTTGCCGCTACGGTTCTCCAGCTGGTAGTAGCCCTTGATGCCAAGCGCGCGCTGTTCCGGGCGGATCGCGACTTCCACGTTGACGTCGGCGATGCGCGGCTGCGGCAGGGCGGCGTAGCGGTGGTAGCGCTGTTCGTAGCGCGCGCGCGTGGCTTCCTTCTGCCACGGGGTCTGCCAGTCCGAGGCCGCCATCTCGTAGCACAGCAGGATGCCCATGCCGGCGAACAGCGCGAAGCCGGCGCCGAAGCCGGCCAGCACCTGCGGCGACAGGTTGCGGCGCGCCAGGCGCAGGCGCTCGCGCAGGCCGGTGTCGACGCCGCGCGGCCACAGCACGCGCGCCGCCACCAGCAGCATGATGGCGGCGCCGGCCCAGTACAGCTGGAACAGGTGCTCGCGCAGCAGGTAGTGGCCGAAGCCGTTCATCGCCGAGTAGCTGGCTTCCGGGCTGATGCCGTACAGGACCAGCGGATGGTCCACGCCGAGGGCGCCCAGGGTCACCACCAGCACGTACCAGGAGATCAGCAGGAAGTAGGCCAGGTACTTGTGGTTGACGATCACCTGCACCGCGATCGCCAGCACGGCGATCAGCGCGTACTCCGGCAGCATCACGGTGAACAGGGTGCGCAGGTACAGGCCCGGCTCGAGGCCGAAGTAACCCTTGAACAGCTGGATCAGCATCCCGGCGACCATCGCGATCAGGAGCAGGAAGGCTTGCAGGCCCACCAGCGCCAGGGTCTTGGCGGCCAGCGGCAGCCAGGTCGGGACCGGCAGCGCGTCGAGCATCTGGGCGATGCGCTGGTCGCGGTCGCGCCACACCAGTTCGCCGGCATAGAAGATGGTGACCACCAGCAGGAACAGCTCGAACACTTCTCGGATCATGTCCAGCACCATGTAGGTCACCGGATAGGTCGGCGTGCCGTAGATCGAGCCCAGGTCGAGCGAGCTGGCGACCAGGGCCAGCACGCCGGCCAGGGTCAGCACGGCGAAATAGATGTTCTTGACCGATTCGCGCAGGTTGGTCCAGGCGGTCGTGAGCAGCAGGACCGCCAGGCTGCGGCCGGCGAAGTCGGGCGGCTCGCGGGTGTCGACCGCGCTATGGGCCAGTTCGACAGGCGTCTCGGCCAGGCCGCGGCCGCGGCCGCGCACGTCCAGGTCGCCGATCAGGTGCAGGCGCCAGTAGCCGAGCAGCAGCACGACGGCGCCCAGGGCGGTCCAGATCAGGCGGTTGACCAGGTAGACGTCTTCGAGCCCGATCGCGCGCGTGTTGCGCTCGGCGATCGGCCAGTACTCGGTCAGGCGGATCAGGGCGGTGGTGCCGAAGGGATCGATCAGCGCCGCCAGGGTCTTGTAGTCGAGGTCGCGCGCCAGCGAGGGGGCGATGACGTAGCCGATCATCATGACCACGCTGGCCACGTAGACCGGCAGCATGCGCCGGGTCAGGGCCGCCAGCACGAAGAAGATCGCGCCGAAGATGAAGATATTGGGCAGCAGCGTGAACAGGTAGGGCTGCACGAAGCTGGCCAGGCTGGCCGGCCCCAGGCGGTCGGGCGCGATGCCCGGGATGAAGCTGCCCAGCCAGGCGCCCAGCAGGATGCTGGAGAAGATCACCGCCAGCACGATGAAGGCGCCGAGGAAGCGGCCGAACACGTAGTGGTACTTGCGGATCGGCGCGCTGTAGAAGAAGTGGTGCATCTGGTATTCGAAGTCCTGCTGCACCGAGCGGCCCATCACGGCCGCCGTCACCACCACCCCGAAGCAGCCGAGGAAGGCCGCGGTCAGGGCGATCTGGCGCGGGGCGTTGATCAGGACCCGGCCGCCGAAGGAAACCACGGCATCGCGGAACACGCCCCCGGCGGCGGCCATCCACAGCATGGCCAGGGCCAGGAAGACCCCGAAATACACCCAGGTGGACAGCAGGCGCAGGCGCTGTCCCGCCTCGAAACGGGCGATGGCAAGCAGTGGCGTCAAGGGATCGGCTTTCACCTCAGCAGGTCCTCGCGGCCGGGTTGTAGCGGCCGGCGATGGTGGCGAAGTAGACGTCCTCCAGGCTGGCGCGGGCAGGCTCGAAGCCCTCGCCCGGATCGTCCTCGGAATACACGTGGATCAGGGTGCGCCCGCTCAGCAGGCGGGTCGAGATCACGGCGTAGCGCTTCTGGAACTCGGGCAGCTCCTGCTTGGTGACCACGCGCGCCCAGATATAGTCCTCGATCCCGTAGATCAGGTCCTGGGGCTCGCCGCACAGCAGCACCTGGCCCTTGTTGATGATGGCCATGTTGGCGCACAGGTCGGCCACGTCGGACACGATGTGGGTCGACAGCAGCACGGTGCGGTCCTCGCCGATGTCGGACAGCAGGTTGTGGAAGCGCACCCGCTCCTGCGGGTCGAGGCCGGCGGTCGGCTCGTCGACGATGATCAGGCGCGGGTCGCCCAGCAGGGCCTGGGCGATGCCGAAGCGCTGGCGCATGCCGCCGGAGAAGGTGCCCAGGCGCTGGCCGCGCACTTCCCACAGGTTGGTCTGCTGGAGCAGGCCGTCGACCACCTCGCGCCGCCGCGCCTTGTTCGACACGCCCTTGAGCTGGGCGAAATGGTCGAGCAGTTCGTAAGCGGTCACTTTCGGGTAGACGCCGAAATCCTGGGGCAGGTAGCCGAGCAGGCGGCGCACCTCGTCCTTGTCGTCGAGGACGTCGATATCGTCGAGGAAGACCGAGCCGGAGTCGCATTCCTGCAGCGTGGCCAGGATACGCATCAGGGTCGACTTGCCGGCGCCGTTGGGCCCGAGCAGGCCGAACATCCCGGCCGGGATGTTCAGCGTGACGCGGTCCAGGGCTACCACGCCATTGGCGTAGGTCTTGGACAAATTGCGGATGCGTAATTCCATGAAAACTCCTGAACCCTGTGCGCAAAGACGTATGTATTTATTGCAAGCACTTTTTTGACACTTGCATTGTATTGAATTGTCACTCAGAGCGTGGCGTTAATGCGACGCACGGACGAATAAGGCGACTGGACTGCAAAAAATCGATGTTTCGCGGCACATTTAGTTTCTCTACGTAAACGCTCCTCGCGCTCAGCCGGGAAATATGGATAATGGACATATGAATACTGCCATCCAAGACAGGCTCCTGATCCTGATGCGCGAAGGGCGCGGCCGGGTCGAATCGACCGACTGGTTCCGCGTTGCGCTGGGCCTGGTGTACCTGGCCGGGCTGATGACCAAGGAAACGATCGACTTCGGCAAGGTCGACCGCGACTACAACCGCTTCATCTACCACACCCTCGGCAAGGGGCACAGCATCGCCAGCGTGCTGCAGTACATGAGCGGGGAGAAGGTGATGCCGGTGGTCGAGTCCGGGCGCTTCATGGACGCCTTCCGGCGCCACTGCCCGGAAGTGCCGCTGGAATCGATTCCCTTCCTGCTGGAGCTCAACCTGGGGGTGGCGAAGAATATCTCGGGGCTGGAGCCTGCGGGGCCGCTGGCGGACTGGATCGCGCGCATGAAGCCGCCGGCGGAGCAGGGCGGGGCCCAGGGCGGCGGCCCCGATGCGGCGCAGGGAATATAATGGCGCTTTGGCGACTTGTACCGTGAATCCTATGTCATCGAATCGTTTCACTACTCCCCTGGACCATCTGATCGTCGGCTTCGACAAAGCCCTGCGCGTGGTGGGCGGCGTGGCCTCGATGTCGCGCCCGAACCCGGGCGTGCACGCCGTCGACTGCGAACTGAGCGACGAGGAGCGCCGCCACAGCGCGGGCCTGATGCGTGTGAACCACGTCGGCGAAGTCTGCGCCCAGGCGCTGTACGACTCGCAGGCGCGCTTCGCCCAGACGCCGGAAATGCGCGCCCAGTTCGAGCAGGCCGGCCGCGAGGAAGAAGACCACCTTGCCTGGACCGCGCAGCGCTTGTCGGAACTCGGCTCGCAGCCGAGCGTGCTCAATCCCTTGTGGTATGCCGGCGCCTATGTGCTGGGCAGCATCGCTGCGAAGATCGGCGACAGGCACAGCCTGGGCTTCGTGGTGGAGACCGAGCGCCAGGTGGAGGCGCACCTGAACAGCCATCTGAGCCTGCTGCCGCCGCAGGACGCCAAGTCGCGCGCGATCGTCGAGCAGATGCGGGCGGATGAAGTGGCGCATGGCGCCAAGGCCGAGGCGCTGGGGGCGGCGGAGACGCCGCTGCCGGTGCGCATGGCGATGACGGCGATGTCGAAGGTGATGACGACGACGGCGTATTACGTGTAACTCGGATACCAGCTTCAAATACGTCATCCCCGCCACTGGCGGCAATGACTTCCCGCACAGGCGGGGACCCAAGTCTCTAGCGCAGACAAAACGCATGCAAACTTGGGTCCCCGCCTGCGCGGGGATGACGGTTTTTAGGCTAACTCAGACTTCCACGATCTCGTACGAGTGCGTGATCTCCGCCGTCTTCGCCATCATGATCGACGCCGAGCAGTACTTGTCGTGCGACAGGTTGATCGCCCGCTCCACCGTCGCCGGCTTCAGGTTGCGGCCGCTGACCACGAAGTGGAAGTTAATCCTGGTGAACACCTTCGGATCGGTCTCCGCACGCTCCGCCTGCAGCGTGACCTCGCAGCCCTGCACGTCCTCGCGGCTGCGCTTGAGGATCAGGACCACGTCGTAGGCGGTGCAGCCGCCGGTGCCCAGTAACACCATCTCCATCGGGCGCGGGGCCAGGTTATGGCCGCCGCCCTCGGGCGCGCCATCCATGGCCACCATGTGGCCGCTGCCGGTCTCGGCCCGGAAACTCATGCCCGACGGGCCATTCCAGCTGACTTTCACTTCCATGTAGATTCTCCGCGGTTGGTACAGATGCCCGGGCTATTGTAAGGCAGCCCCCGGAATCGCGCCGGGGACCGCCCCGCTCACACCGACAGCACGTACTTCTCGCTCTTCATGCGCCAGGCGGCGAAGGCGATCACGGCGAGCGCGGGAACCAGCGAGCACAGGAAGGTCAGCGCCCAGGGCAGGGTGCCGACGTCGCCGCCCTTCGCGGCTTCCTTGGCCAGGGTCTGGTGCGAGAGCATCGGCACCAGGTACATCCACTGCGCGGTCTTGAGGTCGAGGAAGGACACCACCATGCCCGGAATCAGCGGCACGATCAGCACGATGCTCAGCAGGGTCTGGGCTTCCTTGAATGTGCGGGCGTTCATCGCCAGCGCCACGTACAGCGCCCCCGCCAGCAGCGACAGCGGCACGGCGATCAGGCACATCCCCAGCACCGTGCCCCAGTCCATGCTCCAGGACATGCCGATCTCCTCGAGGCGCAGCCACTTGAAGATCACGTGCCCGAGCACCAGCGAGGCGGTCACCCCGAGCACCCCGAGCACGCTGGCCGCCAGCCACTTGCCGCCGATGAGTTCCCAGGCGTGCGCCGGCTGCGCCATCAGCACTTCGAAGGAGCGGCGCTCGCGTTCGCCCGCGGTGCTGTCGATCGCCGACGACATGGTCAGCATGAAGGCCGGGAAGAACAGCACGCCGATCATGCCGCCGATCAGGGCCGCCGAGCGCGAGGCATTGGTGCCGGTGTCGTAGCGCTGCACCTGGATCGGGGTCAGGGCCGCGGGCGAGACGCCATGGGCGAGCAGGCGCGCGCTGGCGATGTTGTTGCCGTAGGCTTCCAGCACCTCTTCGACCTCGCGCCGCTGCGCGCCGCGTTCGGCCGCCGAGTCGTACCAGACCTCGACCCGCGCCGGGCGCATCGCCTGGTAGTTGTCGGCGAAGTCCTCGGACAGGCGCAGCACGGCCACCGCCTGCTTGGCGCGGAGCAGTTCGGCGATGGCTTCGTCGCTCATCGGCGCCTGGTCCTTGACGCTGATGTTCTTCTGGCCCAGCTGGGCCATCAGGGTCGGCGCCCTGGCGCCGCCGATCACCGCGATGTCGATGCCTTCGCGTTCGGTCGTGGTGTTCTTGCTGATGATCTGGTTCAGGGTCAGGCCGATGATGAAGGGGTAGATCAGGGTCATCAGGACCAGGGTGGCCAGGGTGCGCTTCTCGCGCAGCGTCTCGCGCAGCTCCTTGCGGAATACGATCAGGAGTTTGGAGTTCATGCGATTCCTTCTTCGGTGCCGACCAGGCTCACGAACGCGTCTTCGAGGTTGGCGATGCCGGTGCGCCGGCACAGTTCATCGGGCGAGCCCTGGGCCACGGTATGGCCCTTGGCGATGACGATCACGTCTTCGCAGAGATGGATCACTTCCTGCATCACGTGGGTGGCCATGATCACGCAGCAGCCGTCGGCGCGCAGGGCGGCCAGCGCGGTGCGCAGGGCGCGCGTGCTCATCACGTCCAGGCCGCGGCTCGGCTCGTCCAGCAGCAGGTGGCGCGGGCGGTGCAGCAGGGTGCGCGCCAGCGCCACCTTGATGCGCTGGCCCTGCGAAAAGCCCTTGGTGCGGCGCGCGAGGATGTCGTCCATGCCGAGCAGCTCGGACACTTCCTCGATGCGGCGCGAGAGCGGCGCGCCGCCCATGCCGTTGAGCTCACCGAAGTAGCTCAGGTATTCGTGCGTGGTCAGGCGCTCGTACAGGCCGAACTGGTCGGTCAGGAAACCGATGTCGCGGCGCACCGCCATCGGGTCTTTTTCCGGGTCGACCCCACCGACCGAGATGCTGCCGTGGTCGCGCCTGAGCAGGCCGACCAGGGTGCGCAGCAGGGTGGTCTTGCCGGCGCCGTTGGGGCCGAGCAGCGCGGTGATCTGGCCGTCGCGGGCGGTGAAGGAAACGCCGCCCAGCGCCTGGACGGCGCCGAAGGACTTGCGGACATCGTGGACTTCGATCATGGTGGGTCGCTATTCAGGGTTGCGGCCCGGCGCTGCCGAGCTGGAAGGTCGGGGCCGGGATCTCGTCCAGGCAGGACGTGTCGAGTTTGGCCTGCGGCTTGTCGAGGAATTCGCGCAGCAGGCGCGGCGCGCAGCCGAGCTGCGAGACGCCGTGGCCGGCGTTGGCCACCACGGCCTGCTGGGCGCGCGGCATGTACCTGGCCGCGCTGGCGGCGCGGTGCGGCGGCGTGACCGGGTCGAGCGCGCCGGACAGCAGCAGGGCCGGGGCCTCGATCGGCGTCGGCGCCGCCAGCGGCGCGGCCGGCACGTTCATCGTCTTGCACATGCCGGGGATCTGGGCCGCCAGCGTCTTGGTCAGCTGGCCCACGTCCTGCGCCAGCAGCGCGGGCGTCATGCGCGGCACGTCCTCGGCGCACACCACGGCCAGGTGCAGCAGCATCGACATGCTGGCGTCCATGCCGAAGTCGGTGCTCAGGTTCTGGCGCGCGACGAAGGGCCCCCAGCGGCCCTGGCTGGCGCTGTGGATCAGGAAGGGCAGGCGGCGCGCGTCGGCCGGCGCATACAGGATGTTGTGCACGGTGCCGAGGAAGCGTCCCGCGGTCATGGTGAAGCTGACCGGTTCGGCGGTACGCGGGTCGGGCAGGGTCAGGGGAATGCCGCCGCGTTCCAGCCTGGCCACCAGCGCATCGAATTCGGCGCGCAGGGCAGGGAAGGCCTTGTGGCAGGCGGCATCCTTGGCGCACTGGGCGAACAGGCCATCCAGCGCGGCCTGGGCATCCCTGGCGCCGGCGGGGATCACCTGGTCGGGCGCGGCCACGCCGTCCAGCACCATGCTGCGCACGCTGGCCGGGAAGGCGCGGGCGTAGGCCTGGGCCAGGCGCGTGCCATAGGAGCCGCCCCAGAGGTTGACCGGGCCGTAGCGCAGCGCGCGGCGCACCTGCTCGAGGTCGCGCGCGCTGGCGGCGGTGGTGTAGGCGCTGTAGCGCGCCTTGGTGCCGCTGATGCAGGCGCGCAGCTCGGCTTCGAGCTGTTCTTCGCTCATGCGTTCGTGCTCGGGCCTGCTCTTGCAGTCGAGCTTGCCCGACCGGCCGGTGCCGCGCTGGTCGATGAAGACCAGGTCGCGGGTGGCGCGCACGCGCTGCAGCGCCGGCAGCAGGCCCAGGACGTCGCTGCCGGCCTGGCCGGGGCCGCCGGCCAGCACGAACAGCGGGTCGGTGCGCGTGCCTTCGCGCAGCGCGGGGGCGACCGTGACATGCAGGGTGAGCGTGCCGGCGCGCGGGTCGGCATAGTCGAGCGGCACCGGCACGGCGGCGCAGCGCAGGGCTTCGGAAGCGCCGGGCAGGTGGCAGCTGCGCACCGTGGCCGCCGGCGCTGGCTGGGCCGCCGCCTTGGGCGCGGCGGCGCCCGCGGGGCCGGCCGCCAGCAGGGGCAGCAGGGCGGCGTATAAGACGAGTTGCTTCTTCACTGAGTCTCCTTGATGTTGCCACGATGGTAAGTTGGCCCTCTTCACGGGGTCAATCTATTGTTTCGCTGCTGCATGAAAATATGAGTGTGGGGTAGCTCGGTGGAAACAATCTTGCGCTAACGCGTGCGAGAAAAGGAAAAAACGACAGCATCCGGAGTGCGGATTGACGTGGCCACCCCTGTTGGGCTATCATCGTGGGCTTTCCGTTTGCTCAGGAAAAGACAATAAGGCAGAGTCCGCTGATGTTGGGGGCGGAACCACCATTTGAGCAATTTTTTTATTAGGAAGTCAACATGAAAACTTTTTCCGCTAAGGGCCATGAAGTCCAGCGCGACTGGTTTGTGATTGACGCGACGGACTTGGTCCTCGGACGTGTTGCCAGCGAAGTGGCACTCCGACTGCGCGGCAAACACAAGCCGGAATTCACTCCGCACGTCGATACCGGCGATTTCATCATCGTCGTCAATGCAGGCAAGCTGCGCGTGACCGGCACCAAGGCCACCGCCAAGACCTACTACCGTCACTCGGGCTACCCGGGCGGTATCTACGAAACCAACTTCCTGAAAATGCAACAGCGCTTCCCGGGCCGCGCCCTGGAAAAGGCTGTCAAAGGCATGCTGCCGAAGGGCCCGCTGGGCTACGCCATGATCAAGAAGCTGAAAGTGTACGCGGAAGGCACCCACCCGCACGCAGCACAGCAACCTCAAGCACTGACCCTCTAAGGAACTGACATGATCGGTAACTACAACTACGGCACCGGCCGTCGCAAGAGTGCAGTCGCTCGCGTGTTCATCAAGGCCGGCACCGGCCAGATCATCGTGAACGGCAAGCCGGCGTCGGAATACTTCTCGCGCGAAACCGGCCTGATGGTCATCCGCCAGCCGCTGGAACTGACCGGCAACGTCGAGCGTTTCGACATCAAGGTCAACGTGCACGGCGGTGGTGAGTCGGGCCAGGCAGGCGCCGTCCGCCACGGCATCACCCGCGCTCTGATCGACTACGACGCAGGCCTCAAGGGCGACCTGGCACGTGCCGGTTTCGTCACCCGTGACGCCCGTGAAGTCGAGCGTAAGAAAGTTGGTCTGCGCAAAGCACGTCGCGCAAAGCAATTCTCGAAGCGTTAATCGCTTACACAGCGCCTTGTGCGCTGTCGCAAAAGCCGTCCTCCGCAAGGTGGGCGGCTTTTTGTTTTGGGCGTTTGCCGGTGGTTTTATATCTCTGGCCGTCCGCGTACGACGGGCAAACAATATTTGCATGGGGCGCCTGCAGTGCAAATATGCTTTGCACGGCCAGCCCTTGACTCTGCCACTGGCGTCAGCCTTCACCATGGGTGTTCCGCGCAGTTCGCGCTTCAACGAAAGGAACGCTCCCATGTCCCGCAAGACCCTGATCGCCGCCTCGCTGCTCGCCTTCTCCCTGGCTGCCCATGCCCAGGACAACCCGCTGGGCACCTCGCCCGCCTGCGGCCCCGCCCAGGATGGCAATCCGGACAGCCGCAGCCCGCACGCCGTCGTACAGGCCCTGTACGAGATCGTCTCCGGCCCGGCCGGCGCCAGGAAGGACTGGGAGCGCATGGACAGGCTGTTCGCGCCCGGCGCCGTGGTGACGCCCACCTCGCACCGCGCACCCGGTTTCCAGGCGGCGCCGCAGACGCCGCGCCAGTTCGCGGCCCTGAACGACCGCCTGCTCGGCCAGCGCGGCTTCTTCGAGCGCGAAGTGGCGCACCAGGTGAGCCAGTTCGGCCACATCGCGCATATGTACAGCAGCTACGAGACGCGCGAGCGTCCCGACGGCCCGGTGCAGCGCCGCGGCGTCAACAGCCTGCAGTTGATGCATGACGGCGCACGCTGGTGCGTGCTCTCCATCACGTGGGACGCCGAAACGCCCGCCCATCCGATCCCGGCGGCGCTCGACCGCCCGGCCTCCTGATTCAGGGCCCGCCGCCGCGGCGCTGCGCTTCCAGGAAAGCCAGGCGCGCGGCCGCGCTGTCGCGGATTTGCTGGAGGGCGTCGATGCGCCGGTCCAGTTCGCCCAGCTTGCCGTGATAGAGCGCAATGACGTCCCCGCAAATGCCGCGCAGGTCAGGCGGCTGCGGGCTCAGCATGGAGACCACCGGCCGGATCTCTTCCAGGGTGAAACCATTGCGCAGCAGTACGCGGATACGCTCGACGAACTGGACCGCCGACGGCTCGAACAGGCGGTAGCCGTTCGCCTGCCGGCTGGACGCCAGCAGGCCGGATTGTTCGTAATGGCGCAGCGAGCGCACGCTTGCGCCGGTCTGCTTTGCCAGCTCACCGATGGAGATCATTTTCATAAGGAAATTATAGCGGCGGCGGCCCCGGCGGCAAGCGGGGCGCCGCGGCGCGCCTTGCGAACAAGACTGTTAAAATTGCAGCCTTCAGCCTTGTCCCGGCAGGGGCCTTAACCATTACCGAAGGAAAGAACATGATCAAAGTTGGCATCGTTGGCGGAACCGGATATACGGGCGTGGAATTGCTGCGGCTGTTGGCCGTCCACCCGGATGTCCAGCTGACCGCGATCACCTCGCGCAAGGAAGACGGCCTGCCGGTCGCCGACATGTTCCCCTCGCTGCGCGGCGTGGTCGACCTGGCCTTCTCGAGCCCGGACAAGGCCGACCTGACCCAGTGCGACGTGGTGTTCTTCGCCACCCCGCACGGCGTGGCCATGGCCCAGGCCCCGGCCCTGCTGGCGGCGGGCGTGAAGGTGATCGACCTGGCGGCGGACTTCCGCCTGAAGGACCGCACTACCTTCGAAAAGTGGTACAAGATCGAGCACACCGCGCCGGAACTGCTGGAAGAAGCGGTCTACGGCCTGCCGGAACTGAACCGCGAAGACATCAGGAAGGCGCGCCTGATCGCCAACCCGGGCTGCTACCCGACCACCATACAGCTGGGCTTCTACCCGCTGCTCAAGGCCGGCATCATCGATGCGGGCAACCTGATCGCCGACGCCAAGTCGGGCGTGTCGGGCGCGGGCCGCAAGGCCGAGATCGGCACCTTGTTCTCGGAAGCCAGCGACAACTTCAAGGCCTACGGCGTGCACGGCCACCGCCACACTCCGGAAACCTCGGCCCAGCTGCAGCGCTACACCGACCAGCAGGTCGGCCTGATCTTCACCCCGCACCTGGTGCCGATGATCCGCGGCATGCACTCGACCCTGTACGCACGATTGACCAGGGACATCGACAACGCCGCCCTGCAGGCGCTGTTCGAAGACGAATACAAGGACAGCGAATTCGTCGACGTGATGCCCTTCGGCTCGCATCCGGAAACCCGCTCGACCCGCGGCTCGAACATGCTGCGCCTGGCGCTGCACCGTCCGGAAGGGGGCAATACCGTGGTGATCCTGGTGGTGCAGGACAACCTGGTCAAGGGCGCGGCGGGCCAGGCCGTGCAGTGCATGAACCTGATGTTCGGGCTGGAAGAGTCGAAGGGCCTGAAGCAGGTCGCGCTGCTGCCCTAAGCGTTTCGACAACCCATCCTTGTGTCGGAGGGGCGCCGCCGCCCCTCCGCACGACCCTGGCCGCACGTTGCGCAACCGCAACTCCCCCGACACGACCTGGATCAAGGCGCACCCTGTTGAGCACGGTAAATTGACCGATGCACAGATCAACTTTCTACAGGGGTGGCGCTATGTTCGGTCGACAAGCGAAAAGCGAAATTGACAGCCTGGTCGGCATTTCGGCCCGGATCGAGGGCGACCTGTGCTTCACGGGCGGCTTGCGGATCGACGGCGAGGTGCACGGCAACGTGGTGGCCGCAGACGGGGCCGACAGCATGCTGATCGTCTCCGAGCATGCCCGCATCGAGGGTGAGGTGCGCTGCGCCAGCCTGGTGGTCAACGGCTACATCGCCGGCTCGGTGTATTCGTCGGAACTGCTTGAATTACAGCCGAAAGGCCGCATACATGGAGATGTACACTACCGGCTGCTCGAGATGCATGGCGGGGCCTTGGTAACAGGGAAACTGACCCACGAACCAGCCGGCGAGCCGGTGTTTCATCTGGCCGACGCCGCGGAAAGTCTATAGCGGGGTTGGCAGCATGACTTGCGCCAACGGTCTATAATGGCGCTAGTTGAATTTATTCAGGAGTTTATCCATGACCGCAGTCGCCGAAGTGCAAGAGCACGACACGATCCCCACGCCGATCAACTTCACCGACAGCGCCGCACAGAAAGTTGCACAGCTGATCGAGGAAGAGGGCAATCCCGACCTGAAGCTGCGCGTTTTCGTGCAGGGTGGCGGCTGCTCCGGCTTCCAGTATGGCTTCACCTTTGACGAAATCGTCAACGAAGACGACACCACGATGGAAAAGAACGGCGTCCAGCTGCTGATCGACTCGATGAGCTACCAGTACCTGGTCGGCGCAGAGATCGACTACAAGGACGACCTCGAAGGCGCCCAGTTCGTCATCAAGAACCCGAACGCCACCTCGACCTGCGGTTGCGGCTCGTCGTTCTCGGCTTAAGTTCCCCCAGGCCCCGGCGCACTGCCGGGTAGTCCGACGGCCCGCATCCTGCGGGCCGTTTCCATTTCCGGGCCCGGTTCTCAGGCCGGGTAGAGCGCGCCCAGGATGCGCGGACCGCGCGCGCCGGTGACGGCGGGCAGGTTGCCCGGTTCGCGCTGGGCGAAGCGCCAGCCCAGCCAGGCGAAGGCCAGCGCCTCCACCCGGTTCGGCGCCACGCCCAGCGCCGCCGTCGATTCCACCTTCACCCCGTCCAGCGCCGCGCCGATGTCGCGCAGCAGGGTGCCGTTGTAGGCGCCGCCGCCGCAAACGTAGACCGCTTCGGGCTTCACCCCTTCGCCCTGGATCGCGCGCGCGATCGTCACTGCCGTCAGGAGGGTCAGCGTGGCCTGCACATCGGCCGGCGCCACGTCCGGGAACTCCACTAATTTCGCGTCCAGCCATTGTTCGTGGAACAAGTCGCGGCCGGTGCTCTTGGGCGCCGGCTGGCGGAAGTAGGGCTCGTCGAGCAGGGCGTCCAGCAGCGGGCCGTTGACGCTGCCGCTGGCGGCCCAGGCGCCGTCCTCGTCGTAGGCGCGTCCCTGGTGGCGGGCGATCCACAGGTCGATCAGGACATTGCCCGGGCCGGTGTCGAAGCCGGTCACCCGGCCGTCGCCGTGCAGGACGCTGATGTTGCCGATGCCGCCGATGTTGACCACCACGCGCGGCGTGCCCGGCTTGCCGAAGGCGGCCTCGTGGAAGGCCGGCACCAGGGGCGCGCCCTGGCCGCCCGCGGCGATGTCGCGGCTGCGGAAGTCGGCGATCACGTCGATGCCGCTCAGTTCGGCCAGCAGCGAAGGGTTGTTGGTCTGGCGGGTGAAGCCCAGTTCCGGGCGGTGGCGGATGGTCTGGCCGTGGACGGCGACGGCGGCCACCGGGCCGGTGGCCGAGGGCAGCAGGGCGCGCACGCAGTCGGCGTAGGCCAGGGCCAGGCCGTTGGCGGCCAGGGCTTCGCGTTCCAGTTCGTTGGGGCTGGCGGCCTGCAGGGCCATCAGTTCGGTGCGCAGTGCGGCGGGGAAGGGGGCGAAGGCGGCGGCCACGGTGTGGATGGCGCCGTCCGCGAAGTCGGCCAGCACGCCGTCGACGCCGTCGAGGCTGGTGCCGGACATCAGGCCGATGTAGAGGGT
>CBIHLT010000115.1:0-15886 GCA_966210615.1 uncultured Massilia sp. | reverse complement strand
CCGACACCACCAAGAAGACCGACGGCCAGTTCTCCGGCCAGTACGCCTGGCACGACGAAAGCAAGCGCTTCGGCGTGCTGGTCGGCCTGACCCAGCAGAAGCGCACCACGCGCACCATGGGCGCCAGCACCGAAAACTGGCAGTGGTACGGCGACAACTACCGCACCAACCCGGCGACCGACGTCAACGGCAAGGAATCGGACCTGACGTCCTACTGGTGGGGCCAGTCCGGCTTCTACGACCAGAACGGCAAGTACTACACCAATTTCATGATGCCGACCTCGGTCAACCTGGATGTCAAGGAAGAGCAGCGCGAGCGCAAGGGCGGCCAGCTGACCCTGCAGTTCAAGCCGATGCGCAACCTGAACCTGACCGCCAACTACTTCCGCTTCGACCTGAAACAGGACTCGCAGACCAATACGCTCAAGATCCCCGAATGGAACATGGCGCGTTATGACGGCGACGGCAACTGGCCGGGCGGCCGCCTGCTGGACGGCCTGAGCTTCGACCCGAGCGGCACCATCGTCACCGGCGCGCAGTACAGCCTCCACCCGGGCAAGACCTACTATTGCAGCGGCGAGCAGGCGGCAGCCGGCGGACTGACCAACACCGGCGGCTTCGGTCCGGACGACTGCACCATCCCGACCCCGCAGATCACCGGCAGCTACAACCGCGAGAAGTCGCGCTCGCAAGTCTTCGATTTCACCGCCGAATGGAAGGGCGAGTCGCTGGACGCCAGCGTCACCGCAGGCCGCACCTGGGCCAGCGGCGGTCCCGAAATGCAGTTCGGTATGCCGATCAAGCCGCGCCGCCAGAACGCGGACGGCAGCTGGGCACTGGGCAACACCGCCAGCGCCTGGACCACCAACGGCACGCCGACCATGACCTTCGCGCCGCAGCTGATGACCAACCTCATGAACGGCATCGGCGAAATCGACCTGGGTTCGACCTCCTCGTCGTGGACCAAGAACAGCACCCAGCAGAAGTACGCCCAGGCCGACTTCACCTGGCATAACGACGGCAAGTGGATCGACTCGCTGCAGTTCGGCGCCAAGTACCGCGACGGCGGCACCAGCCGCAGCACCGGCAACAACTACTGGGTCTGCAACGGCGCCGATCCGAGCGACTACGACCAGCGCTACCAGGCCGGCTGCGACCCGACCGCCAACCGCTTCCAGCCGTCCTTCCTGTACGGCGAGTCGCTGGGCAACCTCACCGGCGGTATCGCGGCCAGCGCCTTCCCGGCGATTAACTACCCGGCCTATATCGCGCACCTGAATGCGACCTACGGCGACATGCAGACCCGCGACGAAGAGAACTTCGTCTACCACGTGGACGAGAAGATTTCGGCGCTCTACTTCCAGGCCAACATCAAGACCGACCGCCTGCGCGGCAACCTGGGCATGCGTTACGTGCGTACCAAGCAGCATGCGGATTCGACCGACCAGGTCGAGAGCTACAACGACTACTTCTACAACGTGAACGGCGCACCGGCGCCTTGCCAGGCAGGGGGGCTGCCGGCTGCCGGCGCACCGGCCGGTTCGGGTTGCACCAGCGGCTTCACCAGGCTGCCGGACAGCACCGCACGTGTTCGGTCGTTCGAAGTCAGCTCGCTGGACCGAACCTACAACGACCTCCTGCCCAGCCTGAACCTCGCGTTCGACCTGACCGACACGCTGCTGCTGCGCGCCGCGGCGTCGAAAGTGGTGGCGCGTCCGAGCTACGGCGACATCGCCTCCCCGGGCGGCCTGAACTACTACAGCCAGGAATACGTCAACGACCGCCGCCTGATCGGTGGCGGCGACCAGCAGGGCTGGTTCGGTTCGGGCAGCAACAAGAACCTGGAAGCGTACAAGGCCACCCAGTACGACCTGGGCCTGGAATGGTACTTCGACCGCGGCTCGGTGCTCGGTGCCGGTGTGTTCCGCAAGAACGTGAGCAACTTCGCGGTGCCGGTCGTGATGGACATAAACATGACCATCGGCGGCCAGGAAGTGACGGTGCAGAACTACTCGACCAGCGCCGGCGGCCGCGACGCGGTGTCGGAAGGCGTCGAACTGTACGCGCAGCACACCCTGGATTCCGGCCTCGGCTTCCAGTTCAACTACACGTACAACAAGACCAACCAGGCAGCCATCATCCTGGAAGACGGCACCGAGATCGGCAAGTCGCCGCTGGTCGGCAGCGCCAAGAACCAGCTCAACCTGACTGTGTTCTACGAGACCGACAAGTTCCTGGCCCGTGCCTCTTACAACCGCCGCGGCGAAGTGGTCAACGGCCTGGTCAACGGCTTGAACGTGTATCAAGAGCCGTTCAGCCAGGTCGACGTGAACTTCGCGTACAACTTCACCAAGCAGCTCAGCCTGACCGCGTCGGTGCTGAACCTGACCGAAGAAGAGTCGCGTTCGCACCTGGGCAACGACACCAAGGCGCGCTTCTACTCCAACGGCTACGCCGGCCGTGTCGTGTACGCGGGCCTGAACTACAAGTTCTAAGCCACGTCCTTCCCCGGTCCCAAGGGACCGGGGAACTCTCTTCAAAAGGCTTTGCCCGTTCCTCGGGCAAAGCCATCTTTCGTTGGGCGGCGCAATGGATACGCAAAACCGGATCCGCAATATCACGGTCGTCGGTGGAGGCAGCGCGGGCTGGATGGCCGCGGCAGCCCTGGCCACCTACCTGGGCAAGGGCGCCTCGATCCGCCTGGTCGAGTCCGAGGAAATCGGCATCGTCGGTGTCGGCGAGGCCAGTGTTCCGCACATCAAGATGTTCAACGGGCAGTGGCTGGGCATCGACGAGGCGGAATTCGTCAAGCGCACCCAGGGCACCATCAAGCTCGGCATCGAATTCAACAACTGGAGCCGCATCGGCGACAGCTACATCCACGGTTTCGGGGCCATCGGCCGCTCGCTGGGACCGCTGCCTTTCCACCAGTTCTGGCTCAAGCTGCACCAGCAGGGGCGCGCCGGCCCGATCGGCGAGTATTCGCCGCAGACCGTAATGGCGCCGCAGGGCAAGTTCGCGCCCGGCGACAGGAATGCCGCGCCGGGCTCCCCGCTGGCCGACCTTGCCTACGCCTACCACTTCGACGCCACCCTGTACGCGCGCTACCTGCGCGAGCTGGCGGAACAGCGCGGCGTGCGCCGCATCGAAGGCAGGATCGTCGGCGTGCAGCAGCGCGCCGCGGACGGCTTCATCGAATCGGTGACCCTGGAAAACGGCGAACGCATCGGCGGCGACCTGTTCATCGACTGCTCCGGCTTCCGCGGGCTGCTGATCGAGCAGACCCTCGAGACCGGCTACGAGGACTGGTCGCACTGGCTGCCTTGCGACCGCGCGATGGCCGTGCCCAGCGAAGGCGTCGATCCGATCACGCCCTACACGCGTTCGACCGCGCTCGCCGCCGGCTGGCAGTGGCGCATTCCGCTGCAGCACCGGGTCGGCAACGGCTATGTGTATTCGAGCCGCCATCTGAGCGACGACGAAGCCGCCGCGACCCTGCTGGCCAAGCTGGACGGCAAGGCGCTGGCCGAACCGCGCAGGCTGGCCTTCACCACCGGCATGCGCAAGAAGTTCTGGAACAAGAATGTCGTGGCGCTTGGCCTGGCCAGCGGCTTCCTGGAGCCGCTCGAGTCGACCAGCATCTACCTGGCCCAGTCGGGCATCACGCGCCTGCTGGCGCTGTTCCCGCAGCGCGACTTCAATCCGCTGCTGGCCGAGCGCTTCAACCGCGAATCCGCCTTCGAATACGAACGGATCCGCGATTTCCTGATCCTCCACTACAACGCGACCGAACGCGACGACACGCCGTTCTGGGACTACTGCCGCACGATGCCGATTCCGGACAGCCTGCGCGAGACGGTCGAGCTGTTCCGCGCCGACGGGCGCTACTTCCGCAACGGCGAGGATTTCTTCGCGCTGCCGAGCTGGGTGCAGGTGATGCTGGGCCAGCGCATCGTCCCGCGGGGCTACCACCCGATCGTGGACGAGATGCCGGAAGACAGGCTGGTCGAGGTCGTCGAAGGCCTGCGCGCGAACCTGAGGCAGGCGGTCGCCACCATGCCCACCCACCAGGAATGGATCAACCGATACTGGAAGGCTCCCGCGCCATGAGCAAGCATTCCCTGTTGCGCCTGTTCGTGATGCTCTGCTTCGTCATGGCGGCCAGTGCGGTCATGGCGGCAGCGCCGGACCGCTTCGTCATCGACAAGGGCTGGAGCTTCCGCCTCGCGCCAGGCAATGCCCAGCTGGCCGCGCATCCCGAAGCCGCCGCATGGCAGGCGGCGGCGGTGCCGGGCACCGTGCATTCCGACCTGTTCGCGAACAGGCTGATTCCCGATCCCTACGTCGGCGCGCCGGAAGCGGGCCTGCAATGGATCGGCCTGGCCGACTGGGAATACCGCACGCGCTTCGATGCGCCGCGCAATGCCTCGGGCGCGGCGCGCAGCGACCTGGTGTTCGAAGGGCTCGATACTTTTGCCGAGGTGTGGCTCAATGGCGAGAAGCTGCTCGACGCGAACAACGCCTTCCGCACCTGGCGCGTGCCGGTACAGGGCAAGCTGCGCGCCAGGGACAACGAATTGCGCATCGTGCTGCGCTCGCCCATCGCCAGGCTGCTGCCGCAGGTGCAGGCGATGCCGCACAAGATCGCCGGCAACTATCCCTCGCCCTATGGCGACGAACCGAAGGATGCCATGACCGGCAACTTCGCGCGCAAGCCCGGCTACCACTACGGCTGGGACTGGGGGCCGCGCTACGTGACCGCCGGCATCTGGAAGCCGGTGGTGCTGGAGAGCTGGGACGCGCTGCGCATCGACGACCTGCAGCTGCGCCAGGACCGCGTCGAGGAAGCGCGCGCCGACATCGCCGCGATCGTGACGGTCGACGCGGTGCGCGACGGCGCCCACGAAGTGCGCCTGTGGCAGACCGCGCCCGGCGGCCAGCGCTCGCTGGCGGCACGGCGCCGCGTCGCGCTGCGCGCCGGCGCCAACCGCATCGAACTGCCGGTGCAGGTCGAGCGCCCGCAACGCTGGTTCCCGGCCGGCTACGGCGCCCAGCCGCTGTACCGCTACGAGGTCGAAGCCGGCGATGCGAAGCGCAGCGCGCGCACCGGCCTGCGCAAGGTCGAACTGCGCCGCGATCCCGATGACAAGGGCAGGAGCTTCTATTTCGCCGTCAACGGCATCCCCGTGTTCGCCAAGGGCGCCAACTCCATCCCCTTCGACATGTTCCAGCCGCGCGTGACCAGGGCGAAGCTGCGCCGCGTGCTCGAATCGGCGCGCGACGCCAACATGAACATGGTGCGCAGCTGGGGCGGCGGCTATTACGAGAGCGACGATTTCTTCGACCTGGCCGACGAGCTGGGCCTGCTGGTGTGGCAGGACTTCATGTTCGGCGGCGGCATGCAGCCCGCGTACGACGACGCCTTCCGCGCCAATGTCGTGGCGGAAGCGCGCGACCAGGTGCGGCGCCTGCGCAACCACCCGAGCATCGTCCTCTGGTGCGGCAACAACGAGGAAGAGATCGCCTGGAAGTACTGGGGGCATGGCAAGACGCTGAAGGAAGCCGACCCGGCCTTCGCCGACAAGGTGTGGAAGGGCTATGTGCAGCTGTTCGGCACGGACCTGCGCGAGGTGGTGGCGGAAGAGGGCGGCGGCATCGGCTACTGGTCCAGCTCGCCGGGCGACGACCTGGCCGAGGTGGCGAATACCCCGGCCAGCGGCGACATGCATTACTGGGAAGTGTGGGGCAACCCGGCCCATCCGGTCACCAAATACCTGGAGATCACGCCGCGCTTCATGTCCGAATACGGCCTGCAGGCCTGGCCGGTGCAGCGCACCATCGATGCCTTCGCCAGGCGCAGCGAGCAGGGGATCGCCTCGCCGGTGATCGAGGCGCACCAGAAGTTTCTCGCTGGTAAAGGCAACGAGCGGCTGATGAAGTATGTGAAGGACGAATTCAATGAGCCGCGGGAGTTCGCGCAGTTCGCCTACCTGAGCCAGGTCGCGCAGGCCGAAGGCATCGAGCTGGCGGCGCTGCACCACCGCGCCAGCCGTCCGTTCACGATGGGGTCGCTGTACTGGCAGCTCAACGACGTGTGGCCGGGCGCGTCCTGGTCGAGCGTGGACTGGTTCGGGCGCTGGAAGGCGCTGCAGTTCCATGCGCGCCGCTTCTATGCGCCGGTGGCGGTCGCCGCGCTGCGCAATGCGCAGGGCGTCACGGCGGTCAGCCTGCTCAACGACCGCACCCGGCCAGTTCGGGGCGAGTTGCGCCTGCGGGTGATGTCCCTGGATGGCAAGCTGCTGCGCGACGAGCGCAAGCCGGTGGAACTCGCGCCGCTGTCGGCGGCCAAGGTGGCCGACTACCCGGATGCCGACTTGCTGGGCCAGGCCGATCCGGCGTCCACGGTCGCCGTGTTCGAGCTGAAGCCTGAAGGCGAGCCGTCTTCGCGCCGCGTGGTGTATTTCAAGGCCGCCAAGGACCTGCGCTGGCCTGAGGCCGGCCTGCGTGCCGCCCTGCGCGCCGACGGCAAAGGCTACGTGCTCGAGCTGCGTGCGGCGGCGCTCGCGCGCGGCGTCTGGGTCGATTTCGGCGACCTCGACGCCGAGGTGTCCGACAACGCCCTGACCCTGCTGCCGGGGGAGAGGCTGACCCTGCGCGTGCGCTCCAGGGCCGGCCTGGCGGCCCTGCGCAAGGCCTTGCAGCTGCGCTCGGTGTCCGCGGTATCACGCTCGGCGCCCTCGGCGGCGGACGCCAGAGGCCAGGAGTGACGCCGCCCTGAGGAATGCCGTATTTGTTTAGTAAAACAAGCGAAAAAGCCCCCTGTTTGCGCAACTTTGATTGACTCCCCCGAAACGCCGCTGATATAAAACTCAGCTATCGCCATCTATCAAAACGGCGCGCATCGAACAGTACCGAAGGGCGCCGCAGACGCCTCCGGATGCGTTTATTAAAACAGAACATTGGAGACTCCTCATGCACTTGATTTCGCGAGGCCAGCCGTGAGCCAGGTTACCCTGCGCGACATCGCGGAAACCACCGGCCTGTCGATTGGCACGGTATCGCGCGCGCTGAAGAACCAGGCCGGCATGACCGAGGTCACCCGCGACAAGGTGCGCGAGGCCGCCATTCGCCTGGGCTACGATTTCGGCCAGCTGAAAAAAGGCCGCATCCGCCGCATCGCCTTCCTGCTGCACAGCCAGCACAATACCCTGTCGTCCAGCCCCTTCTTTTCGCCGGTGCTGCACGGCGCCGAGGAAGCCTGCCGCCGCGAGGGCATCGCCCTGTCCTTCATCGCGGTCGGCCCGGCCGAACCGGTGCTGGGCCAGATCCGCCTGCACCAGCCGGATGCGATCCTGTGCGCCGGCTTCTTCGAGCCGGAGGTCTTGACCGCCCTGCAGCAGGTCGGCAAGCCGATGGTGCTGGTCGACATGCACCGCCGCGGTTTCACTTCCGTCAATCCGGACAACATGCGCGGCGGCTACCTGGCCACCCAGCACCTGCTGCGCTGCGGCCGCAAGCGCATCGCCATGCTGTCCGGCTCGCTGGCCCACTACAGTATCCAGCAGCGCAACCGCGGGTTCCGCCAGGCGCTGTTCGATGCCAAGGTCCATGCCGACCCGGACCTGGAAGTCATCGTGCCCACCATGGGCGATGGCGACGAAGCCGTGGCGGAAGCCATGCGCACCCTGCTCAGCCTGCCGAAGCGGGCCGACGCCGTGTTCTGCTACAACGACAGCACCGCGTTGGCGGCCATGAAGTACTGCCTGAACGAAGGCATGAAAATTCCGTACGACATCGCCATCGTCGGCTTCGACGACATCGCCGCCGCCTCCGCCGCCATTCCTCCGCTTAGCACCATCCGGGTGGACAAGGAAGCGCTGGGCCGCGCCGGGGTCGAGCTGCTGCTCCAGAAGCCCGAAGACAACTCCTCCCAAATCACCCTGCCAGTCGAGATGATCGTGCGCGAAAGCAGCTGCGACGACTAGCGCACTTCACCCTGCCAACATGACCAATTTTCCGAACTTCCGCAGCCCGGCCGTCCTGCTCGACCATGCGCGCCATACCATGCGCTTCTACCACCCGCGCGCGATCGACCCGGCCGGCGGCCTGTACCACTTCTTCAAGGACGACGGCGCGGTTTACGACGCCCAGCACCGCCACCTGGTGAGCAGCACGCGTTTCGTGTTCACCTATGCGATGGCCTACCGCCATTTCCAGGACCCGGCTTACCTGGAAGGCCTGAAGCATGCCCTGCGCTTCGTGCGCGAGGCGCACCGCGCCCCGGACGGCAGCGGCTATGCCTGGATGCTGAACGGGACCGAGGTCGAGGACGGCACCAACCACGCCTACGGCCAGGCCTTCGTGCTGCTTGCCTATGCGCACGCCACCATGGCGGGCCTGGAGGAGGCGCGTCCCTGGATCGAAGAAACCTTCAAGCTGATGGAGCGCCGCTTCTGGAGCGCCGAGGCCGGCCTGTATGCCGACGAGGCCAGCCAGGACTGGAGCGTGCTCTCCACCTACCGCGGACAGAACGCCAACATGCACGCCTGCGAAGCGCTGCAGGCGGCTTACCAGGCCACCGGCGAGCTGCGCTACCTGGAGCGCGCCTATACCATCGCCTACAACATCACCCAGCGCCAGGCCGGTCGCTGCGGCGGCCTGATCTGGGAGCACTACGACGAACAGTGGCGTCCCGACTGGAAGTTCAACTTCGACGATCCGGAAAACCTGTTCCGCCCCTGGGGCTACCAGCCCGGCCACTTCACCGAGTGGGCCAAGCTGCTGGTGCAGCTGGAGGAACGCGGCGACGCATTGACCAAAGACTTGGGCAAGGACCTGGGCTGGCTGCTGCCGACCGCGGAAAGGCTGTTCAAGGTCGCGGTGGAGAAGGGCTGGGACCAGGAGAACGGCGGCCTGTGCTACTCGCTGGCGCCCGACCTGGCGATCTGCGACTGGCACAAGTATTTCTGGGTCCAGGCCGAAAGCGCGGCCGCCGCCGCCATGCTGGCCGAGCGCACCGGCAAGGCCGAATACTGGGACTGGTACCAGCGCCTGTGGGAATACAGCTGGACCCATTTCATCGATCACCACCATGGCGCCTGGTACCGCATCCTCGACCGCCGGAACCGCAAGCTGAGCGACGAGAAGAGCCCCGCCGGCAAGGTCGATTACCACACCATGGGCGCCTGCTACGATATCGTGCGCGTACTGAGGGAGGCCGGCCATGCATGACGCACCCCTGATGCTGTGCGCCGGCGAGGCGCTCACCGACATGATCGACCAGGGCGACGAGCGCTGGGTGAGCCGCGTCGGCGGCTCCGTGTGGAACGTGGCCCGTGCGCTGGCCGTGCTGGGCGAACCGACGGCCTTCGCCGGCGCCGTCAGCCGCGACCGTTTCGGCGACGCCTTGTGGAAGGCCAGCGAAGCCGTGGGCCTGGACACCCGCCTGCTGCAGCGCGTGGAGCGTTCGCCGCTGCTGGCCATCGTGGAAAAGTGCGAGCCGCCCCGTTATTTCTTCATCGGCGACGACAGCGCCGACCTGCACTTCGATGCGGCCGCATTCCCGGCTGGCTGGTCGGACGGGCTGCGCTGGGCGCACTTCGGCGGCATCAGCCTGGCCCGCGAGCCGCTGGCGACGCGCCTGGTGGCGCTGGCCCAGCAGCTCAAGGACCAGGGCGTGGCGATCAGCTACGACCCCAACTACCGCAACCTGATGGAAGAGGGCTACGGACCGACCCTGCGCCGCATGGCCTCGCTCGCCGACGTGATCAAGGTCTCCGACGACGACCTGCGCGGCTTGTTCCCGGGCGTCGAACTCGATGTGGCGCTGGAGCGCGTGCGCGCCTTCAATCCCGTCGCCTACTGCCTGTTCACGCGCGGCGGCCAGGGCGCCAGCCTGTTCCACGGCGCCCAGCGCGCCGATGCGCGCGCGCCGAAAGTGGCCGTGGTCGACACGGTCGGCGCCGGCGACGCCAGCGCGGCCGGTCTGCTGCACAGCCTGGCGCGCCACCCCGGCCGTCCGCTGCAATCTCACCTGCACGCCGCACTGGCGGCCGGTTCCGCCGCCTGCCTGCAGGCCGGCGCCACCCCGCCGCAACCGGCGGCCATGCACCAATTGTTCGAACAGCTCGAAGGAGAGGGAACGTGATGAGTCGTATCCAAGTGGGCGCCCTGCTGGCCGCCCTCCTGCTGCCGGTGGCCCTGCAGGCCGCGCCGGCAGACAACAGCATGCCGGTGAATACCTTCATCGGCACCCAGGACGAAGGCAACACCTTCCCGGGCGCCTCGGCTCCCTTCGGCATGATCCAGGTCGGTCCGATCACCGACCACTACGCCGGCTACCGCTACAGCGACAAGAAGATCCGCGGCTTCGGCCACTCCTTCCTGTCCGGCGCGGGCTGCTGGGAGCAGGGCGGGCAGCTGTCGGTGCTGCCGGTCACCGGCACCATCGGCCCGGGCGGCAATTTCGACACCAGGAAGCCGGACACCTTCAACCACAAGACCTACGCCGCCGAGTACAGCCATGAGGGCGAAGTCGGCCAGGCGGGCTACTACAAGGTCAAGCTCACCAGCTACGGCGGCATCACGGCCGAGGCGACCGCGCTGACCCGCGCCGCCGCCGAGCGCTACACCTTTGCCGCCAACTCCGGCACCGGCCACCTGCTGCTCAACCTGGGCCAGGCCAACGAGCGCCATTCCGTGATCGGCAGCGAAGTGCGCGTGGTGGGCGACCGCGCCGTGGAAGGCAGGATCATCACCAGGAGCTTCTGCGGCGGCGCCAAGTACGCCACCTGGTTCCGCATGGAGTTCGACCGTCCCTTCGCCGCACGCGGCATCTGGGACGACCGCGGCGGCTGGGCCAACGTGGACGGCCCCAGCCAGCAGGGCGAGAGCAAGCCGCACGGCGTCTGGCTGAGCTTCGACCTCAGGAACGGACAGTCCGTCACCGCCGTCAGCGCGATTTCGCACGTGGACGCGGAAGGTGCGCGCATCAACCTGAAGGCCGAAGGCATGGAAGGCGGCAAGCCGATGAGCTTCGACGCCATGAAGGCCAAGGCGCAGGCCAACTGGCAGCGCGAACTGGGCAGCGTGCGTATCGAAGGCGGCAGCAATGACGACCGCACGGTGTTCTATACCGCGCTCTATCACGCGCTGCTGCAGCCGCTGACCGGCAACGACGCCGACGGCCGCTACCGCGGCTACGACGACGTGGTCCACACTGCCAGGGACTGGACCTATTACGAGTTCTTTTCGCTGTGGGACACCTACCGCGCCCAGAACCAGCTGCTGGCCCTGCTGCGCCCGCAGCGTGCGCGCGACATCGCCAACTCGGTGCTGAAGATCCGCGAGCAGAGCGGCTGGCTGCCGCGCTGGGGCTATGCCAACTTCGAGACCAACATCATGACCGGCGACCCGGTCACGCCTTTCCTGGTCGACCTGTGGCGCTTCGGCGCCCTCAAGGGCCGCGAGCGCGAAGCCTATGCCGCGCTGCGCGAGAACGCCTTCGGCGTGCCGGCCTTCGGCATCCGCCCGCAGGGCCGTTCGGGCAACCCGAGCTACCTGCGCCAGGGCTTCGTCCAGTATGACCGCGGCTTCATCTCCAAGGGCATGGACACCGACCCGCACCACGGCGCCTCGGCGACCCTGGAATACGCGCTGGCCGACAGCTCGCTGGCGACCATGGCCAAGGCGCTCGGCCACGCCAAGGACGCGCAGGTGCTGGCGCAGCGCGCCCTCAACTGGAAGAAGGTCTGGGATCCCACGGTGGTCGACGAGCCGACCGGCCAGCGCGGCTTCCCGCGCCCGCGCCTGCAGGACGGCAGCTGGTTCGCCGACGTCGGCAGCGGTTTCGACCCGCGCGGCGACCACGGCTTCCACGAAGGCACGGCCTGGCAATACCAGTGGCTGGTGCCGCAGGACGTGCCCGGCCTGGCCGCGGCGATGGGCGGCACCGCCCAGGCGCTGCGCCGCCTCGACCAGTTCTTCGACTACGAGGCCCTGGTGGCCGACCCGGCCGCCGTGCGCAAGTCCTGGGTGGTGGGACCGTACAGCTACTACAGCCAGTTCCGCTACAACCCGAACAACGAGCCGGACCTGCACGCGCCCTGGATGTACACCCTGATGGGCCAGCCGTGGAAGACCACCACCGTGCTGCGCGCGGCGGAAACCCTGTTCGGCAACGGTCCGGGCGGCGTGACCGGCAACGACGACCTGGGCACCATGTCGGCCTGGTACCTGTTCAGCGCGCTGGGCATGTATCCTGACGTGCCGGGCAGCGGCCGCTTCCTGCTGCATGCGCCGCGCTTCGCCCGCGCCGAGATCGACCTGGCCCCGGGCCGCGTGCTGCGCATCGAAGCGCCCGAGGCCAGGCCGGGCGAGCGCCGCTACGTGCAGTCGGTGAGCTTCGCAGGACGCCCGGTGTCGCGCGTGTGGCTGGACTGGGAGCAGCTGCAGGCCGCCGGTACGCTCAGCTACAAGCTGGCGCCGCAGCCGGACAGTGCGGGCTGGGGCACGCGTGCCGCCGACCTGCCGAAGGCGCCCGCCGGAATGACCCGCTAAGGGTGTAAGTAAAAAATAATCAGGAGACTTCACATGGAACACATTTCGCAGCCGGTCCGGCTGCAGCAAACGCAGGCGCAAGCCGGGAACACCGGTCCGCTGGTCATCGTCACCATCCTGTTCTTCATGTGGGGTCTGCTGACGGCGCTGAACGACGTCCTGATCCCGCACCTGAAGGAGCTCTACACGCTCACCTATGTGCAGGCGATGCTGGTGCAGTTCTGCTTCTTCGGCGCCTACTTCCTGGTGTCGCTGCCGGCGGGGGCGCTGATCAAGAAGATCGGCTACCAGAACGGCGCCGTGGCCGGCCTGGTGATCGCGGCCGCCGGCTGCGCGCTGTTCTACCCGGCGTCCCAAAGCGGTTACGGCCTGTTCCTGTTCGGCTTCTTCGTGCTGGCCGCCGGCATCACGGTGCTGCAGGTGGCGGCCAACCCCTACGTGACGGTGCTGGGCGACCCGCGCAACGCGTCGAGCCGCCTGAACCTGACCCAGGCCTTCAATTCGCTGGGCACGACCATCGCCCCGGCCCTGGGCGGCTTCCTGATCCTGTCGGGCAGCGTGCTGGGCGCGTCCGAGCTGGCGCAGCTGCCGGCCGCCGAGCAGCTGGCCTACCGCGCGGCCCAGGCGGCCAGCGTGCAAGGGCCTTACCTGGCGCTGTCCGGCGCGCTGCTGGTGCTGGCGCTGCTGTTCGCCTTTGCGCGCCTGCCTAAGATCGAGCACACCGACGACGCCACGGCGGCGGCAGGCAGTGCCGCCAAGCGCTCGGTGCTGGCCCATCCGCACCTGGTGCTGGGAACCATCGGCATCTTCCTGTATGTCGGCGCCGAGGTGAGCATCGGCAGCTTCCTGATCAACTTCTTCGGCGAGCCGCAGATCGCGGGATTGAGCCATGCCGCCGCCGCCCACTACGTCAGCTACTACTGGGGCGGCGCCATGATCGGGCGCTTCATCGGCTTCGCGGTCATCCGCTACGTCAGCCCGGGCAAGGCGCTGGCGTTCAACTCCGCCGCCTCGATCGCGCTGGTGATGGTCGCCATCTTCGGCCAGGGCCAGGCCGCCATGTGGGCGATCATCGCCGTCGGCCTGTTCAATTCGATCATGTTCCCGACCATCTTCAGCATGGCCCTGTACCGCCTCGGTAAATTCACCGGCCAGGCCTCGGGCATCCTGTGCATGGCCATCGTCGGCGGCGCCGTGGTGCCGTTCGCGCAAGGCCTGCTGGCCGACACCATCGGCCTGCAATGGTCCTTCGCGGTGCCGGCGGCATGCTATGCCTTCATCCTCTACTTCGGCCTGAAGTACGCGGGCCTGTACCAGCAGGGCGAACACGCCTGATACACCTGGCACTCCGGCGGCCGGCCTTTGCCGGCCGCCGGTTCCAGGATCCTCACATGACACCCAAACGACGCCTGCTGCTGGCGTTCGCCGGCGCCGGCTTGTCGGGCTGCGTGCGTCCGCCGGCGCCCGAGCCTGGCGAGGCCATGTACCGCGCGGCGCTGGCCAGCGCGCGCCGCCATATCCGGCAAGAAGGCGAGTCGGTCTTCGGCAAGCCCTTTCTCGATGCGGCCTTCAGCAAGAACATCTTTCTATGGGATACCTGCTTCCTTGCCTGCTACGCGAAGTACCATCCCGACCTGCTGCCGATCGCGAATGCGCTCGACAATTTCTATACGGTGCAGGAGGCCGACGGCTACATCTGCCGCGAATACGACAGCAAGGGCAAGCCGGTATGGCCCAAGGCGCATCCGGTGTCGCTCAATCCGCCGCTGCTCGCGTTCGCGGAACTGGAGCTGTACGACCAAAGCCATGATCTCGAACGCCTGCGCCGCGTCTATCCCGCACTGAAACGCAATTTCGATTACCTGCGCGGCTACCTGGTCCGCGAGGACGGGCTTTGCTTCAACGATGCGCTGGGCTCGGGCATGGACAACATTCCGCGCCATCCCGACGGTTGGCGGGACGACGGGCAGGGGATTCCGCTGACGCCGCGCGACGCGCTGCCCTTCGATTACACCGGACTGCATCCCGCCTGGAACGTGCAGGGCAGGGCGGTCGACACCTCGGCGCAGCTGGCCCTGTGCGCCGAGCACCTCGCGCGCATCGCGCGCCTTGTCGGGCGTCCGGACGATGCCGTGGTCCTGCTGCGCTTCCACGCGGGCATGGGGCAGGCCCTGAATCGCCTGTGCTGGCACGAGGACGACGGCTTCTATTACGACCTCGGCTACGGCAAGCAGATCCGCCGCAAGCATATCGGCATGTTCTGGATGCTCATGGCGGGCCTGGTTCCGCCGGAGCGGGTGGCGCGGCTGCTGCGCCACCTGACCGATCCGGCCAGCTTCTGGCGCAAGGTTCCGGTGGCGGCTTTCCCCGCCGACCAGGCGGGATTCGACCCCGCGGGCGGCTACTGGCTGGGCGGCGTCTGGGCGCCGACCAACTACATGGTGATCCGCGGGCTGCAACGCACCGGGCAGCATGCGCTGGCCGCGCGGCTGGCGCGCAGCTACTACGCCTGCGTTGCCGAGGTCTATCAACGTACCGGCACGTTCTGGGAGAACTACGCCCCGGACGCGGCCCGGCCCGGCCAGCCTGCCAAACCCGATTTCTGCGGCTGGTCCGCGATCGCGCCCATCACGCTGATGCGCGAATTCATTGCTCCCGACAGGAAGGTCATTCCCGATGCGACTTACTAAACCCGCTTGTTACGCGGCGCTGCTCATGCTGGCGCTGGCCGGCGCGCCCGCTGCCGCGGCCCTGCGCACCGTCGGCGCCGTCGCCCGAAGCCTGCCGCTCGATGGCGGCGTCGAACTGCGCATGGCCAGCGGCGCGCGCGTGCGCGTCGGCTTCGCCACCCCGGACGCGGTGCGCGTGCGCATGCATCCCGCCGGCCGCTTCGGCCCGGATGTCTCCTACGCCATCGATGGCGCACCGCCCAGGGCCCGCGCGACGGTGACGAACAAGGGCGCCCTGACCGAGCTCCGTTCCGACAGCGGAACGCGCGTCGTAATTCGCAGAACGCCCGAACTCGCGATCTCGGTGTACGACAGCGCCGGCCAGCTGGTCGTCGGGGACGATCCGGCGCGCCCAATGGCCTTCAATAGCAGTGACGGCTCGGTCGAGACCTCGATGCGCCGCGACGACTACGAGCTGTACTACGGCTTCGGCGAAAAGACCTTCCCGATGTCGCGGCACCAGCAATCGATGGTGATGTGGAACGCGGATGTGCCGGATTACCCGGCCGGCCACGATCCGTCCTACCAGGCGATTCCCTTCTTCATCGCCCTGCATGAAGGGAGGAGCTACGGCCTGTTCTTCAACAACAGCTGGCGGA
>CBIHLT010000114.1:0-15911 GCA_966210615.1 uncultured Massilia sp. | reverse complement strand
CTCGGCCGAGTCGTCGTCGCCGCGCACCAGGTGCTGGTAGAACTCGCGGTGGCTCTGGGCGTGGCGGCCCGGGTTCATGGCGATGAAGCCGGCGTGCTGCAGGAAGCCCGGGTAGACCTTGCGTCCGAAGCCGGGGTAATTGCCCGGCACCGAGTAGATCACCGTGTTCTCGAACCAGGAGAAGGGCTTCTCGGTCGCCAGGTCGTTGACGGCGGTCGGCGACTTGCGCGGGTCGATCGGGCCGCCCATCATGGTCATGGTCTTCGGCAGCTTGGGATCGTTGTTGGTCGCCATCAGCGAGATCGCGGCAAGCACCGGCACGGTCGGCTGGCATACCGAGATCACGTGCACGTCCGGGCCGAGCAGGCGGATGAAGTCCTGCACGTAGTAAATGTAGTCATGCAGGTGGAAGGGGCCGGCGGACAGCGGCACCATGCGCGCGTCGGTCCAGTCGGTGATGCAGACGTCGTGGTCGACCAGCAGGGCGCGCACGGTGTCGCGCAGCAGGGTGGCGTGGTGGCCCGACAGGGGAGCGACCACCAGCACCTTCGGCTGGTTCAGGGCCTCGAGGGCCTGCTCGCCCAAGTCCTTCTTGAAATGCAGGAGCTTGCAGAACGGCTTTTCAAGAACCGTACGCTCCATGATGCCGACGTCTTCTCCCTTGATTTTTACGGAATGGATGCCGAACGCCGGCTTTTCGTAGTCTTTCCCCAGGCGGTACATCAGCTCATAGCCGGCAGCGATACGCTGGGCGAAAGGGGTGTGCGCGAACGGCGAGACCGGGTTGGAAAATAGTTTCGAGGACGCATCGGCCCACTGCATCAGCGGGGTCAGGAAGGAGCGTTGCATCTCGTGCAGTTGGTAAAGCATAGGTAAATCCTTCAGTAGACGGTGCGCGCCGCAATCGTTTGCGCGTAGCTGCAATCAATTATAGGTGATCTGATTTACTTGTGGAAACAGTCGTTTTCAGTCGCCTGCTACGTATGGTTCACTTGTAGCATATTTGTGCAGTGCGGTTCGGTGAGGCTCCCCACATAAGTTGATATGCCCGTGCTTGTAACGGGGAGTTGTCGTGTGGGGGTTACTGAACGCGGGGGACGGAAGCGTATGTGGTCGTTTGGGAAACTCGGGTTCCGGCCGAGGGAGACTCGGCGTCCCCCGCGGCCGGAACCCCAAGTTTGCCCGCATACCGCAGCACAAAAAAAATGCCGCCCAACCGGGCGGCATTTGATCGGTACCTGAAGATCGTTCAGTCGAAGACCGGCGTCTCCACACCGAGGATCTTGTGCAGCTTCGGCGACGTGGTCGTGTACTGCATGTGGATCTTCTTGTCCGGGAAGATGTACGGCGCGGCGCCGAAGGCGGCCAGCGCGGCTTCGTGGAAGCCCGACAGGATCAGCTTCTTCTTGCCCGGGTAGGTGTTGATGTCGCCCACGGCGAAGATGCCCGGCACGTTGGTCTCGAATTTTTCGGTGTCCATGACCTTCAGCTGGCGACGCTCGATGTCCAGGCCCCACTCGGCGATCGGGCCCAGCTTCGGCGACAGGCCGAAGAAGACCAGCAGCATGTCCAGCGGCACGCGGCGGGTCACGCCGTCGGCGCCGGTCACCTTCACTTCGCTCAGCTTGCCGTCCTTTTCGTCGAAGCCGGTCACCTGGCCGGTGATCAGCTGCATCTCGTACTCGTCGCACAGGGCCTTCATCTTGGCGACCGAGGCCGGCGCGGCGCGGAAGTCCTCGCGGCGGTGGATCAGCACGACCGATTCGGCCTTGCCGACGAAGTTCAGGGCCCAGTCCAGCGCGGAGTCGCCGCCGCCGCAGATGACCAGGTTCTTGCCTTCGAACAGAGCCGGATCCTTGACGCGGTAGAACAGCTGCTCGGCTTCGAACTTCTCGATGCCGTCGACCTTCAGGGTGCGCGCCTGGAACGAACCGACGCCGGCAGCGATGAAGATAGTCTTGGTGATGAAGCGGGTACCGGTCGAGGTCTCGACGTTGAAGCGGCTGTCTTCACGGCGCTGGACGGTGGTCACTTCCTGGCCCAGGTGGAAGGTCGGCTCGAACGGCTCGATCTGCTTGAGGAGGTTGTCGGTCAGTTCCTGGCCGGTGCACACCGGCACGGCCGGGATGTCGTAGATCGGCTTGTCCGGGTACAGTTCCACGCACTGGCCGCCGACGGCCGGCAGCGAATCGATGACGTGGGCTTTGATTTCGAGCAGGCCGAGTTCGAAGACCTGGAACAGGCCAACCGGACCGGCGCCGATGATCACGGCGTCGGCTTCGATGGCGCCGGCAAACGAACTGTTGGGAGCGATGCTGCCCGCTTCGTGGGTGGCACTGATAGTCATGCTTACTTCCTGTGATGTTCTGGATGGTTGGGCGATGGCGGACCTTCCCGCCATCGGTGGCGACACCCTGCGGCGCAGTCCGCTAGGCGGAACCGGGCGCCATTCGCGTCAGCGAGCCAGTTGGCTCAGCTTGTCCTTGACGTCTTTCCACTCGTCCGCGTCCGGCAGGGCGGGCTTGGTCTTGGTGATCGACGGCCAGGAACGCGCGAGGTCCGCGTTGAGCTTGATAAATTGCTGCTGATCGCCAGGCACGTCCTCTTCGGCATAGATCGCATTCACCGGGCATTCGGCCACGCAAACGGCGCAGTCGATGCACTCGTCGGGGTCGATGGCAAGGAAATTCGGGCCTTCCCGGAAACAATCTACCGGGCATACATCGACGCAGTCGGTATAGCGACAACGGATGCACGATTCGGTGACAACGTGGGTCATAACAGTCCTATCAATGGTGGGGGTGTCGCGTCGCCGGGCGCTTGAACTGGGCCGGCGGGACAATGCAAAGCACTGTATTTTAGGGCAATTCGGGTTTTCCTACAAATTAGCCTTATACACAATACACATAAGCAAATGAGGGGAAAAAGGCGTGTGTGCCCCCGAAAACTCGCACGATCGTGCAATTTTAATACGGCCTGGCGCTTCCCGGCGCAATCCGCGGCCGGCTCCGGGGGCCCTGCTTCAGGCTTTGCCGCGCAGCCCGTCCAGCAGGTGCTGCCAGTCGCCGCCGCTGCCGTCCTCGCGCAGGAAGACGGTGTGGCAGCGTAGTCCGTCCTCGACGGTGATTTCCCAGCGCGGCAGGTCGGCCCCGATCGGGCAGGGTGGGGCGGCCTGGAAGAAGTCGAGCCGCAGCAGCAGGTCTTCGAGCGCGGCGCCGTCGGGCCGGAGGGCCGTGTCGAGTTCGTAGGACTCGGCCAGGCCGGCGAAACCGCCGCAGGCGCGCGCGCTGATCTTCATGGCTGGCTCTTCGCTCCTTCCGCGCTCAGGCCTCTGTCCGGGCGATATTCGGGCAGCTGCATGGTGCCGCAGCAGGCGTGGCGGTCCTGGCGGGCGCCCGGCGCGTCGCATACCCAGGGCGCCAGCCGGGCACCCGGGAGGACATCCTGCGTCAACGCGGTGCCGGCCTCGACCACCTCGCGCCGCGAGAACTGGTTGCGGATGAAGTTGGCATAGGCGGCCGGCCGGCCGTCCTCGCCGACCAGGCGCAGCATCCCGTTGACCACGTCGGCATAGCTGGCGCCGTCGTCCGGCGCGGCGATCAGGGCGCGCAGCACCACGCCGCCGAGGTAGGCGGCGACCCGATGCAGCACGGCGGCGTCGTCCTCGCGTCCCGGGTCGCGCTCGTAGGCGAACAGGTCGGCCAGCACGTCGTAGACGGCGCCCGTGAACACCTGCGAGATCGCATGCACCTGGGTGCCGGCCTGGCTCAGCCTCAGGTCGTTGTCGGCATTGCGCAGCCCGGCGCCCATGCCGATGGCGGCGCCGAACTGCTCGGCGATGATGGCCAGGAAGGACTTGTCGTGCAGCTGCGCCTTGGTCTGGGCCACCACGGCTTCGCACTGGTCGAGCTGGGCCAGGGCCAGGAAGATGGCCGTGAGGTCGCCGAAGGATTCGTGCAGCCCGCCGGTCTGGGGCGGGGCGTCGGCCAGCAGCCAGCGCGGCTTGAGCCCGTCGAGCACCGCGTGGGCGGTCTCGTGGGCGACGATGTCGAAGGAGCGGCAGGTGTAGACCCGTTCGGCCGGTTCGTTGCTACCGTCGGGAATGAAGTGTCCGAATTTGAGGCAGCCCTGGGCCCGGCTGTAGAAGGCGTTCATGACGTCGGACAGGCCGTGCGGGTAGATGCGCAGGGGAGTGCTGTCCATGCCGCTGTTCCACTGCCAGGGCAGGGGCAGGGCCAGGCCGGCCGCGAGCAGGGCGCGCTGGTACATGGTGAGCGTCTGCCGCACCACGGCGAAGGTGTGCACGGCGTCGAACTGGGGCGTGTCGGGCTGGGTGACGAAGTCGCCGGACGCGTTCGGCTCCACCGGATCGATGCCCGGTTCGCCGGGCGCGATGCGGGCGTCGCTCGGGCCGCTCAGCACCGCACCCGGCAGGTAGGCGCGGCGGGTGCCGATCTCGCTCACCGACGGGTCCTGCTTCCACATCAGCACGCGCGCGCCGAAGGCCTGGGCGAGGGGCGGGGGCTCGACGATGCTGTCGTTGGCAACTTCGTTGTCGGATTCGCCGGTCGTCTCCGGCAGCAGGGCATGTGCTTCCATGTCAACTCCTTGATGGGTCGCGGGCTGCGCTTTCATGGTCGCGCGCTGCGCTGCTCAAGCATTGACACTCATCAATTGATGCCGATCCAAGCCGTGGGATGTGGCGGACTCTGGCATGGACCGCTTCCAGCTGGCATCATTGCGGATTGTCTTGCAATCGATTAGGAAGGAAAGCGTCAGATGGCGGAATTGAAGATCGTCCAGGAGCACAGCCTGAGCCCGGCGGCGGCGCGCACGGCGGCGGAACAGGTGGCGCAGCGCCTGGCGGCGGAATTGGGACTGGCCTGCAAATGGGACGGCGACGTGCTGCGTTTCGAGCGCAGCGGCGTGGATGGGGACTTGCGGCTGGAAGGGCAGAGCGCCGCGCTGCGCATCCGCCTGGGCATGCTGATGAGCGCCTTCGCGCCGGCCATCGAGGCCAAGGTGACGGAGAAGATGCGCAAGGTGTTCGCCCCCGCTTGACGGCGGCGGGCGCCGCCGGCTGGCGGCGCCGGGGCGATCAGCCCTTCAGCTCTTCGATCAGGTCGATGTACTGCTGCTGGGCGTCTTCCTGCGAGGTGCCCTGCAGGGCGGCCCAGGCGTCGTACTTGGCGCGGTTGACGAAGTCGGTCATGCCCGGACGCTCGCCGCTCACGTCGCCCACCGAACCCTGCTTGAACAGCGCGTAAATCTTCAGCAAGGTCATGTTGTCCGGACGCTCGGACAGATTCTTCGAATCCTGCTGGGCCTGGGTGAACTGTTCCTGCAAGCTCATGGCAACTCCTGTGTGGTTAGTCAATGCGGCAGGCATCTTAGCGCAGGAGCTCGGCGCGGGCGGAGGAAACGGCCGCATTTTAGAGGGGAAGCTCGAATGACAAGGGACGCCGCGGCGTCCCTTGTGCTTGTCGATCAGACGGCGAGCAGGTCGACGTCGAAGATCAGGGTGGCGTTCGGCGGGATCACGCCGCCGGCGCCGCGTGCGCCGTAGCCGAGGCTGGCCGGGATGGTCAGGCGGCGCGAACCGCCGACCTTCATGCCCTGCACGCCTTCGTCCCAGCCGCGGATCACGTGGCCGGCGCCGAGGGCGAACTGGAACGGATCGTTGCGGTCCTTGCTGGAGTCAAACTTGGCGCCGGTCGAGCCGTCGTCGTTGCGCAGCCAGCCGGTGTAGTGGACGGTGACGTACTGGCCGGCCTTGGCTTCCGGGCCGTCGCCGACAACGGTGTCTTCGATCTGCAGGCCGGAATCAGTGGTGATGGTGGACATGGTATTCCTTGTTGTTCAAGTTGAACGGCGATTGTAGTCCATGGCGCGCCCCAGCGTCACGCGCCGCGATATGCGTAAAATGACAATACCGCCAACCGACCTGCAAGGAGGATCCATGCTGTTTGCCGCCCGTCCCGGAGTCCGGCCATGAAGGGCGTCGCCGCCGCCTACCGGCGCGCGCTGCGCGCCCAGTTCAGCGGCCGCATGCTGCTGTTGTCGAGCGTGCCCTTGATCCTCTCGCTGCTGCTGTGGGGCGTGGTGCTGTGGTTCGGCCTGCAGCCGCTGCTCGACTGGCTGCACGGCCTGTTCTCCCAGTACGACGCCTTCGAGACCAGCGGCAATATGCTGTCCAAGCTGGGCCTGGGCGTGCTCAAGGTGGTGGTGGTGCCGCTGCTGGCGATCGCGCTGCTGCTGCCCCTGATGATCGCATCCGCGCTGCTGTTCATGGGCCTGGCCGCGATGCCGGCCATCGAGCGCCACGTCGGCAACCGGCAGTATCCCAAGCTCGAAAAGAAAGAGGGCGGCAGCTTCGTCGGCAGCATCGCGATGAACCTCGGCAGTTCGGCCGTGTTCGCGGTGCTGTGGCTGCTTACCTTGCCGCTGTACGCGATTCCGCCGCTGGCCTGGCTGGTGCAGGCCTGCCTGTGGGCCTGGGTGACCTCGCGCGTGATGAGCTACGACGCGCTGGCCGCCCACGCCAGCCAGGCCGAGCGCCAGGCCCTGATGCGCACGCGCCGCATACCGCTGCTGGCGATCGGCCTGGCCACGGGCCTGGCCGGCGCGCTGCCCGGCATCGCCTGGATGGGCGGGGCGGTGATCTCGGTGGTGCTCTTCCCCGTGCTGGCCATGCTCTCGCTCTGGCTCTACATCATGATCTTCCTGTTTGCCGGGCTATGGTTCCAGTACTACTGCTTGCAAGCACTTGAAGAGCTGAGGACGGAGGAGGTAGCGCAGCCGGTGTGAGCCCGGCGTGTGCACGCCTGCACGGGTTCGCGCGTTGAAGCCATGGGCGGCCACAAACGGCGATTCTCCCGTAGTGGCACACTGGATGCTTCAACGAGCTTCAGAAAAAACGGGGGGAACGCATGGGTTTCGGCCTGATCGTCGTGGGCGACGAGATTTTGTCCGGCAAGCGCCAGGACAAGCATTTTTCCAAGGTGGTCGAACTGCTCGCCGAGCGCGGCCTGCAGCTGTCCTGGGCCGAGTTCGCCGGCGACGACCCCGTGCGCCTCACGCAGACCCTGCGCCGCAGCTTCGCCGGCCGGGACATCGTGTTCTCCTGCGGCGGCATCGGCGCCACGCCGGACGACCACACGCGCCAGTGCGCGGGCGCGGCCCTCGGCCTGCCGCTGGTGCTGCATGCCGAGGGCCGGCGCCACATCGAGGAGCGCATCCGCGAGACGGCGCTGCAGTCGGGCATGGAAGCGGGCAGGGAGCCGGACTTCGGCGCACCGGACAACCTGCAGCGCCTCAAGATGGCCGAGTTCCCGCAGGGCGCGCAGCTGATCCCGAATCCCTACAACCGCATCGCCGGCTTCTCGATCCTGGAGGGCGGCGCGCCGCATCATTTCGTGCCCGGCTTTCCGGTCATGGCCTGGCCCATGATCGCCTGGGTGCTCGACACGCATTACGCCCACCTGTTCCACCGCGACGCCTACGCCGAACGGGCGCTGCTGGTCTACGAACAGGCGGAGGCAGCACTCACCCCTCTGATGGAGCGGCTGCAGCGCGAACATGAAGGTGCACGGGTGTTCAGCCTGCCCAGCGTGGGCGATGCGCAGACGCGCCGCCACATCGAGCTGGGAGTGAAGGGAAGGCCGGAATCGGTGGCCGCGGCCTATGCCGCGATGTGTGCGGAGCTCGACCGGATAAAAGCAGAGTATCGCCCTTTATAAATAGGCATGTCGCGCAGTTAAGACCGCCGTTGTTTTTTTGCGAAAATATTCCACACACATCAAAATTGTTAAACCGTGTCTCGCGCGTGTCGTATTGATGTGGTGGAATATTACCTACGGACGGTGCCATCTGGAGTGAGATCGCATCGCCGATGTATGCGAACCAATAACCACCTCGATCACTCGAACAGACCAGTAGCAGATGGCGGGCAGGTTGGCGGGGTTGCACGTAAAACGATTCAGACCGGTTAAGCCATCATGGAAAGTATTCGCCGTTTAGGACGGCCCAGTTTTGTGTTCGATGTCTTTGGCAGGTGGCGCGACCGCCCCGCTGCCGCGGCTCCCTCTGTGCAGGCCGCTTCTGCGCCTGCGCCGGCTTCGGTGCTGGCATCGAGCGGAGGCAACGACGTTCCCTTGTATGAAGCCTATCCCCACCTCGGCGGCGCGCCGGGCGGCGGCGGCTCCGACGCGCCCGAGCCCAAGCCGCGCAAGCGCCGCTGGAAGCTCTGGCTGTTCTTCGGCTCGGCCCTGCTGGCGGCCCTGCTGGCCGCCTGGGCCGCGCTCGAGATGAAAACCTCGCGCCTGCAGGCCAAGATCTTCGCCGAGATGGCCGAGGACCTGACCTGGCGCGTCGAAAAAGGCCCGAGCGACGCGATCCGCTTCCCGGCCGCCAGCCCTTACGACACCCGCCTCGGCTACGCCAGCCTGCCGCAGTACATCGACAAGCTGCAGGCGCGCGAGTATGCGGTCGCGGCCCAGGCGCGCATGTCGCCCAAGATGGTCGAGTTCGCCGACCGCGGCCTGTACGCCACCTTCCACGAGAAGACCAAGGTCGGCCTCGAGATCCTCGATTGCCGCAGCCAGCCGCTGTTCGCCTCGCGCTTCCCGGAGCGCTACTACCACAAGTTCGACGACGCCCCCTCGCTGCTGGTCCAGAGCCTGCTGTTCATCGAGAACCGCGAGCTGCTCGATGCGAAGCACCCGAGCCGCAACCCGGCGGTCGAATGGGACCGCTTCTCGAAAGCCGTGTTCGACAAGTCGCTGTCCAGTGTCGGCCTGGGCGGCGAAGGCCGCGTGGCCGGCGGCTCGACCCTCGCTACCCAGATCGAGAAGTACCGCCACTCGCCCGAAGGCCGCACCAGCTCGCTCTCCGACAAGCTGATCCAGATGGCCTCGGCCACCCTGCGCGCCTACCAGGACGGCGAAGACACCACCCAGGCGCGCCGCCGCATCGTGCTCGACTACCTGAACACGGTGCCGCTGTCGGCCAAGCTCGGCTACGGTGAAGTGAACGGCATCGGCGACGGCATGTGGGTCTGGTACGGCCGCGACTTCGACAAGCTCACCGAGATGCTGAAAGGGCCGATGACCAGCCCCGACGCCGTGCTGGCCTACAAGGAGGCGCTGTCGCTGATGATCGCCCAGCGCCGCCCGGCGTATTACCTGGGGGCCGGCGAGAACGACCTCGAAACGCTGACCAACAGCCACCTGCGCGTGCTGGCCCAGGCCGGCGTGATCTCGCCGCAGCTGCGCGACGCCGCACTCAAGGCCCAGCTGCACCCGGCCCAGGGTTCGGGCGTGGCGCCGCCGCCGGCCGACGCCTTCGTGTCGCGCAAGGCCGCCAACGCGGTGCGCAACCACCTCGGCTACCTGATCGGCGACTCGCGCCTGTACAACATCGACCGCCTCGACCTGTCGGTGGTCTCGACCCTGGACGCCCAGGTGCAGCAGGCCGTGACCGCGGCCCTGCGCAAGCTGACCGACGCCGCCCACGCCCAGGAAGCCGGCCTCACCGGCAAGGGCCTGCTCGGCAACGGCGACCCGGCCAAGGTGGTGTACAGCTTCACCCTGATGGAGCGGGGCGAGCACGTCAACTACCTGCGGGTCCAGACCGACAACTACGACCAGCCGCTGGACATCAACGAAGGCGCCAAGCTCGACCTCGGTTCGACGGCCAAGCTGCGCACCCTGGTCACCTACCTCGACATCGTCGACCAGCTGCACAAGCGCTTCGAACCGATGGACAAGATCGGCCTGATGGGCGTGACCGTCGATCCGAAGGACCGCATGTCGCAGTGGGCGATCGAGTACTTCCGCACCCTGCCGGACAGCGCCGACCGCGGCCTGACCCCGATGCTGAAGGCCGCGATGGAGCGCAAGTATTCGGCCAACCCGGGCGAAGCCTTCTTTACCGGCGGCGGCCTGCACACCTTCGGCAACTTCAGCAAGCTGGACAACAGCAAGATCATGACGGTGCACGAAGCGCTGCGCCAGTCGACCAACCTGGTGTTCGTGCGCATGATGCGCGACGTGGTGCGCTACTACATGTTCCAGCTGCCGGGCTCCTCGGCCCAGCTGCTGGCCGATGCCGACGATCCGCGCCGCGCCGAGTACCTGTCGCGCTTCGCCGACCGCGAGGGCAAGGACTTCCTGGCCAAGTTCTGGAACAAGTACAAGGGCAAGACCCCGGCCGAGATCGAGGCCATGCTGTTCTCGGGCGTGCGTCCGCTGGCCTCCAAGCTGGCCGCCGCGCACCGCACCGTGGCGCCGAACGCGACCCTGGAACAGTTCGCCGAGTTCATCGACAAGTCGCTGCCCTCGACCCACGACATGGACCCGGACCGCATCCCCAAGATGTACGAGATGTACGATCCGAAGAACATGTCGCTGGCCGACCGCGGCTATGTGGCCTCGGTGCACCCGCTCGAACTGTGGCTGGTGAGCTACCTGCGCACCCACCCGCAGGCCGGCTGGACCGAAGTCACCAACGCCAGCGTCAAGGAACGCCAGGAAGTGTACTCGTGGCTGTTCAAGACCCACCGCAAGCACGCCCAGGACAAGCGCATCGCCGGCCTGCTGGAAGTGGAAGCCTTCCTCAAGATCCACGCCCAGTGGAAGAAGATGGGCTATCCGTTCGAATCGCTGGTGCCGTCCTATGCGACCACCCTGGGCGCGTCGGCCGACCGTCCGGCCGCGCTGGCGGAGCTGATGGGCATCATCGTCAACGGCGGCGTGAGGAAGCCGGTGGAACGCATCGACTCGCTGCACTTCGCCAAGGACACGCCTTACGAGACCTTGGTCAAGCGCAACAAGGGCGGCGGCAAGGAGCAGGTGCTGGCGCCCGAGGTGGCGCGTGAAGTCGCGGATGCGATCCAGGGCGTCGTCAGGGAGGGTACCGCCAAGCGCGTCAAGACCGCCTTCGTGCAGTCCGACGGCAGCGTGATCGCGGTGGGCGGCAAGACCGGCACCGGCGACCAGCGCTTCGAGGTCTATGCCCGCGGCGGCCGCGTGATCGAGTCGCGCTTCGTGAACCGTTCGGCGACCTTTGTCTTCAACATCGGCGAGCGCTTCTTCGGCAGCATGACCGCCTATGTGCACGGCCCGCAATCGGGCGACTACGACTTCACCAGCGCCTTGCCGGTGCAGTTGCTGACGACCCTGGCGCCGAGCCTGATGCCGATGATCGAACCGACGCCGGGCGGCGCGCAGCTGACCACGGTGCCCGGCCTGGTGCCGCCCGCACCGCCGGCGCCGCCGGCCGTCATCGATCCGGTGACCGGCCTGCCGGCCCCGGCCCCGGCGCCTGCTCCTGTAGCCCGGGTGGTGGCGGCACGGCCTCCGTGCGTCCGTTGAGCGAACAGGGCGAGGTGAAAAAGCGCGGCGCAATGCGCCGCGCGGTACTCAAGGTGCGCAGCTTCAGCATCGTGTCCCTGCGCGACCTGCTGGTGGCCTCCGGGCCGACCATCCTGATCGTTCTTGCCGCCGTTGCGCTGGCCTACTGGTGGGTCGATCCGGCGCCGCCGCGCCGGCTGGTGCTGGCCACCGGGCAGGAAAACAGCGCGTATGAGGAGTTCGGCAAGCAGTACGCCCGGCTCCTTGCGCGCGACGAGATCGCAGTCACCCTCCAGCCCTCGCTGGGCTCCCAGGAAAACCTCGAACGCCTCATCGCGGGCAAGGCCGATATCGCCTTCGTGCAGAGCGGCTCGACCGACGACGGCCAGGCTGCACGCCATGGCCTGGTCTCGCTCGGCAGCCTGTTCACCGAGCCGGTCTGGCTGTTTCTGCGTGCGGAAGCGAAAGTCTCCAGGCTGACCGACCTGAAGGGCAAGCGCATCAACCTCGGCCCTGCCGGGACGGGCGTGCCGCGCCTGTTCCGCCAGGTGCTGGCGGCCAATGGCGTCGAGCCGGGGGACCTGCGCATCGGTACGCTGGCCAACACCCCGGCCACGGTGGAATTGCTGGAAGGGCGCATCGACGGCCTGGTGTTCAGCTCGGCGCCGGAAGCGCCGCTGATCCAGATGCTGCTGCAGACGCCGGGCATCCGGCTGTTCGACTTTTCCCAGGCCGAAGCCTACACGCGGCGCCTGCCTTTCCTGACCCATGTGGTGCTGCCGCGCGGGATCGTCGACCTGGGGCGCAATATCCCCGCCCAGGACTACCACCTGATTGCGCCGACCGCGACCCTGGTGGCGCGCGAGGAACTGCATCCGGCGCTGGTGGGGCTGTTCGTCAAGGCCGCCTACGCGATTCACGGCGGGGCAGGGTGGTTCCAGCAGCAGGGCCAGTTCCCTTCGCCGAAGTACACCGAGATCCCGGTGGCGGGCGAGGCGGCGCGCTACTACCGCGACGGGCCGCCTTTCCTGCAGCGCTACATGAGCTTCTGGCTGGCGAATTTGCTCGACCGTCTGGGCGTGATCGCGGTGGCGCTGGCGGCTTTGTTGATTCCCTTGTCGAAGATCGTGCCGCCGCTGTACGTGTGGCGGGTGCGCTCGCGCGTGTATCGCTGGTATGGGGAACTCAGGGCCGTGGAGCAGGCGATGGAGAGTGCGCAGGGGGACCAGCGCGAGATCGTACGGCAGGACTTATTGCACCGGCTGGACGATATCGAGGAGAGGGTGAATCACATTTCGATTCCGCTGGCGTTTGCGGATGCCTTGTATGGACTGAGGAGCCATATCAATATCGTGAGGCAGCGGATTATGGCGGGGGCGTTGGCGGAACACGCCCCTCCGCCAGCGTGAAGACTCGCTAGGGTGTCAGCCGGACTGCATCAAAAAACCAGCCTTTCCATGCGATGACCAGTTTGTTTCGGTTTTTGATGAATACGGATGTGCAGCTGAGGTCGACCACCGTAACGGGATTCGGAAGCCGCAATTTTTGTGCGTTCGCGTGAAACTCTTTGCGCAGATGCAGTTCTGGTACGACGGCGACGGCCTCAAAGCCTGTCGGTCCGCAGTCACGTTCGTCAAACTTGACTTTCTCTTTGCTAATCACAAAAACGTGTCCTACCAGCTGCTGTGCCTCGTGCTCATCGAGCGAGGCGATATCGGCGGCATCGAGGGCTGCAGTAAGGCGCCATTTGCCGGTGACGCTGCTCGCGACGCTGCCTGCGGCTTGGGCAGGAGAGGATGACACGAGCGCTGTCGCGGCGACGAGCGGCATCAGCGAGCCATTCCGGAGCAAGGCCCGGCAAGCTTGAGTACGCATGTAGTCCTCCTTATCCGTTTGCTCTGATAACGCTGCTTTCAGCACGAAACGGCGCACTTTCCTCGGCTCGTCGCTTCACCAGGCCAGGTGCGATCACCATCTTCTTTTTGCCACCTTCAACGATGCCGACCCGGATCATGGTCGAGATATTTGCTGCTGCGCCAGCAAAGTCGCCCTGATTGACAAATCGGTAGGTATCGCGAACGCCTTTTGCTCCCGCGTTGTAGGTGAGACTGCACAAGGCGTCAAATTGCGCCTGGTTGAGCGGCACGCTTGTGTTGCGGCGAACAGCGCGTTCGGCCTCGGCAACGCGCCGCTCGAACTCATGGTCGATCATGGACGCTGACCTTGGTTGCCAGCTCTTCTGGTGTGCACACTCCTTTGTGAGCAAGAATTCCGGCGCCCCAAGTGCAGTTCACTTTGTTTTTACCCATGTCGTTGTAGTAGCGATATACCGCCTTTTCCGTGGCGCGCATTCTTTCGCGCGCAGCGGGACTCATCTTCAAGTGCGCGTTCACGGGTTCGGTTGGGTTCGCAGGTCTGCTTGTCATGAAAGCTCCCTCGTCGAGAAGGACATTCAATCTAGCACTATGATTCGCGCGCATGGTGAGGCGGCGCAAGCCCAATAGGTGCACGTGCAAATTTGAACCACATCTTGACCTCGCCGGCGTGCGCGGACGCCTTATATGGGCTGCGCGGTTATATCAATAGCGAGGGGCAGCGGATCATGGTGGGGCCGATGGCGGAGTAGCGTGCCGGGTACTGCATATGAACTTGGGTTCCCGCCAGGGGGCGCCGAGGCCGGGAACGACGAGTCAAACGCTAGTGGCCAGCCTAAAGGCCGTCATACGTACCACTTGGTGCCTATAACTTCCCGCGAAGGCGGGAAACCAAGTTTTTAACAGAGTACAAAAGCGCTTACGCCCCGATCCAGGGCAGTCCCGCCTTGCACCACCCCCCGACCGTCTTGCGATGCCCCTCGGCGTCCTTGTCCCCCTCGAAGCCCTCGAGAATGTCATACGACTGCGCGAACCCGTGCTCGGTCGCCACCCGCGCACTATGCCGCGAGCGCACCCCCGACCTGCACAGGAACAGCAGCACCTCATCCTTGCGCGCCACCCGCTCGAGCTGCGCGCCGAACTCCGGATTCGGCACCCCGCCCGGATAGGTCGCCCACTGCACCGCCGCATGCTGGGCGTCGGGAATCGCCACCCGGCCCACCCAGTCGCGTTCGGCATTGGTGCGCACATCCACCAGTTTCACTTTCGGATCGGCCTGGAGCAGGGCAAAAGCCTCCTCCGGGGTCACGGCGCCCGCATAGGGCTGGCCGGGAGCGCGCTGGCTTGCGGCCTCGAGAATTTGTTCGGGAGTCATTTTGTGTGTCCGTTTTCGAGCATAAAAGCACGATGCACCATCCTGGATCAGTGTATGCTGCGCTGCCGTGGTGCATTTTGCATCGATTGCACCAAAGTGGTGCGCGTGGGCCGGGAGCGAATCGGACGGCCGTGCATCCGTATAAGGCGATTTTATGGGTAAACTGGCCCGTTTCCAAAGAACGAATTATGCATTTGCTCATGCTTCAAGCTTGGCATGGTTCCTGCTTTAAGAAGACGTATGTTGTCGGTTCGCATCAATGCGCGACACACCCTTTTCAACTAGGAGATTCCGAATGGCAAAGACCGCCGCAGACGTAATGCAGATGGTTAAGGACAACGAAGTCAAGTTCGTTGATTTTCGCTTCGCCGATACCCGCGGCAAAGAGCAGCACGTGACCGTGCCCGTGTCGCACTTTGACCTGGACAAGTTTGAATCGGGCCACGCTTTCGACGGTTCGTCGATCGCCGGCTGGAAAGGTATCGAAGCGTCGGACATGCTCCTGATGCCGGACCCGAACACCGCCAACCTCGACCCGTTCATGGAAGAGACCACCCTGTTCATGCAGTGCGACGTGGTGGAACCGTCGGACGGCAAGGGTTACGACCGCGACCCGCGCTCGATCGCCAAGCGCGCCGAAGCCTACCTGAAATCCTCGGGCGTGGGCGACACCGCCTACTTCGGCCCGGAACCGGAATTCTTCATCTTCGACTCGGTCCGCTGGAAGATCGACATGTCGGGCTGCTTCGTCAAGATCGACTCGGATGAAGCCTCCTGGTCGACCGACAAGGAGATCGAAGGCGGCAACAGCGGCCACCGTCCGACCGTCAAGGGCGGCTACTTCCCGGTTCCGCCGGTCGACAGCTTCCAGGACATGCGCTCGGAAATGTCGCTGATCCTCGAATCGATGGGCATCCCGGTGGAAGTGCACCACCACGAAGTGGCCGGCGCCGGCCAGAACGAACTCGGCACCCGCTTCTCGACCCTGGTCGAGCGCGCCGACTGGACCCAGAACCTGAAGTACGTGATCTGGAACGTGGCCCACAGCTACGGCAAGACCGCGACCTTCATGCCGAAGCCGATGGCCGGCGACAACGGCTCGGGCATGCACGTCCACCAGTCGATCTGGAAAGACGGCAAGAACCTGTTCGCAGGCGACGGCTATGCCGGCCTGTCGGAGACCGCCCTGTTCTACATCGGCGGCATCATCAAGCACGCCAAGGCCCTGAACGCGATCACCAACCCGGGCACCAACTCGTACAAGCGCCTGGTGCCGGGCTACGAAGCCCCGGTCAAGCTGGCCTACTCGGC
>CBIHLT010000113.1:0-15986 GCA_966210615.1 uncultured Massilia sp. | reverse complement strand
GCGTCTACATCGTGCTGGGCGTGCTGTACGAGAGCTACATCCACCCGCTGACCATCCTGTCGACCCTGCCGTCGGCGGGCGTGGGCGCGCTGCTGGCGCTGTGGGTGACGGGGCAGGGGCTGGGCGTGATCGGCATCATCGGCATCATCCTCCTGATCGGCATCGTCAAGAAGAACGCCATCATGATGATCGACTTCGCCATCGAGGCCGAGCGCGACGAGGGCAAGACGCCCCTGGACGCGATCCGCCAGGCCGCGCTGCTGCGCTTCCGCCCGATCCTGATGACCACCCTGGCCGCGCTGTTCGCCGCGATTCCGCTGATGCTAGGCTGGGGCGAGGGCGCCGAGCTGCGCCGGCCGCTGGGCCTGGCCATCTTCGGCGGCCTGATCGTCAGCCAGCTGCTGACCCTGTTCACCACGCCGGTGATCTACCTGGCCTTCGACCGCCTTGCCCGCCGGCGGACGGGCAAGGCACCCCATCAACCCAAGGAGGCCGGCGCATGAACCTGTCGCGCCCCTTCGTCGAGCGCCCGATCGCGACCGTCCTGCTGACCCTGGGGCTGGCGCTGGCCGGCATCGCCGCCTTCTTCGTGCTGCCGGTGTCGCCGCTGCCGCAGGTCGACTACCCGACCATCTCGGTATCGGCCTCGCTGCCGGGCGCCAGCCCGGAGACCATGGCCTCGAGCGTGGCCACGCCGCTGGAGCGGCGGCTCGGCACCATCGCCGGCGTCAACGAAATGACGTCCAGCAGCAGCACCGGCTCGACCCGGGTCAGCCTGCAGTTCGACCTGAACCGCAAGATCGACGCCGCCGCGCGCGAGGTCCAGGCCGCGATCAACGCCGCCCGCGTCGACCTGCCGGCCACGCTGCGCAACAACCCGACCTACCGCAAGGCCAATCCTTCCGACGCCCCGGTCATCATCCTGGCGCTGACCTCGAAGACACGCACGCCGGGCCAGATCTACGAATCGGTGTCCAATATCGTGCAGCAGCGCCTGGCCCAGGTGAAGGGCGTGGGCGAGGTCGAGATCGGCGGCGGCTCGCTGCCGGCGGTGCGGGTCGAACTGCTGCCGTATGCGCTCAACCGCTACGGCGTGTCGGCCGAGGACGTGCGCGCCGCCATCCAGGCCAGCAATCCGAACCGCCCCAAGGGCGTCATCGAAGGCGGCGGCACCCGCTTCCAGATCTATTCGCAGCCGGCCATGACGGGCAACGGCCGCAGCGCCGCCGACTACCGCGACCTGGTGGTCGCCTGGCGCGATGGCGCCGCGATCCGCCTGCGCGACGTGGCCGAGGTCATCGACGGCCCGGAAAACATCAACACCCTCGGCCTGTTCAACGGCCAGCCCGCGGTGATCGTGCTGGTCACGCGCCAGCCGGACGCGAACGTGATCGAGACCGTGGACGGCGTGCGCGCGCTGCTGCCGTCGCTGCAGGCCCAGCTGCCCGGCGACGTGACCCTGCAGGTGGCGTCGGACCGCACCAACTCCATCCGCGCCTCGCTGCACGAGATCGAGTTCACCCTGGTGCTGTCGATCCTGCTGGTGGTGCTGGTGGTGAGCGTGTTCCTGCGCAGCGTGCGCGCCACCTTGGTGCCGGCGGTGGCCACCATCGTCTCGCTGCTGGGGACCTTCGGCGTCATGCATCTGCTCGGCTTCTCGCTCAACAACCTGTCGCTGATGGCGCTGACGGTGGCCACCGGCTTCGTGGTCGACGACGCCATCGTGGTGCTGGAGAACACCAGCCGCCACATCGAGCAGGGCATGGACCGCATGAAGGCCGCGCTGCTGGGGGCGCGCGAAGTCGGCTTCACCGTGCTGTCGATTTCGCTGTCGCTGGTGGCGGTCTTCATTCCCCTGCTGTTCATGGGCGGGCAGGTGGGGCGGCTGTTCCGCGAGTTCGCCGTGACCCTGTCGGCGGCGGTGATGATCTCGCTGGTGATTTCGCTGACCACGACGCCGATGATGTGCGCCTGGCTGCTGCGCCGCAATGAGAAGGAGCGCAAGCAGGGCCGCCTGGCGCGCTGGTTCGCGCAGTTGTCAGAGCGGGGTTTCGGGCGCGTGCTGCGCGCCTACGAGCATTCGCTCGACTGGGCGCTGGACAGCAAGCTGCTGGTGATGTTCAGCCTGGTGTTCGTGATCGGCCTGAACGTCTACCTGTTCGCCGCCGCGCCCAAGGGCTTCTTCCCGCAGCAGGACACGGGCCAGATCAGCGGCGGCATCCGCGCCGACCAGAGCATCTCCTTCCAGGCGATGCAGGCCAAGATGCGCCAGCTGGTGAACATCATCAAGCGCGACCCGGCGGTGGACACCGTGGTCGGCTTCACCGGCGGCGGGCGCGCGGGCGGCGGCTTCATGTTCATCAACCTCAAGCCGGCCGACGAACGCAGCGAGGCGGGGCAGGCCGTGATCGCCCGCCTGCGTCCGCAGCTGGCGCGGGTGACCGGCGTGTCCCTGTTCCTGAACCCGGTGCAGGACCTGCGCATGGGCGGGCGCTCCAGCAACTCGACCTACCAGTACACCCTCAAGAGCGACAACGCGGCCGACCTCAAGCTGTGGGCGGGCAAGCTGGCCGAATCGATGAAGCGCCAGCCGGCCCTGGTGGACGTGGACACCGACCAGGCCGAGAACGGCGTCGAGACCTTCGTCTCCATCGACAAGGAGACGGCGGCGCGCATGGGCATCAGCACGCGCGACGTCACCAATGCCCTGTACAACGCCTTCGGCCAGCGCCAGGTCGCCAACATCTACGACGAGTTGAACCAGTACCACGTGGTGATGGGGGTGGCCCAGCGCTATGCGCAGTCGCCCGAGGCCCTGCGCGACGTGTACGTGCCCGCCAGGGCCGCTACAGCGTCCACGCCGGCGAACCCGACCGCCGCGCGCGACCCGTCCAGCGGCCAGGCACTCGGCGCCAGCGCCACCACCATGGTCCCGCTGATGGCCCTGGCCCGCTTCGATGAAAGCTCCACGCCCACCTCGGTCAATCACCAGGATGGCGAGCTGGCCACCACCGTCTCGTTCAACCTGGCCGAAGGCGCCAACCTGGAGGAGGGGCAGGCGGCGGTGCGCCAGGCCGAAGCCGACATCGGCATGCCGACCAATGTGCGCGGCAGCTTCCAGGGCACGGCCCGGGCGGCGCAGGAATCGAACAAGGAGCAGCCCTTCCTGATCGCGGCGGCGATCATCGTCATCTACATCGTGCTCGGCATCCTGTACGAGAGCCTGGTGCACCCGGTGACCGTGCTCTCGACCTTGCCCTCGGCCGGCGTCGGCGCCGTGCTGGCCCTGCTGCTGTTCAAGATGGAGTTCTCGATCATCGCCCTGATCGGGGTCTTCCTCCTGATCGGCATCGTCAAGAAGAACGCCATCCTGATCATCGACTTCGCGCTCGAGGCCGAACGGGCGCGCGGCCTGACGGCGCTTGAAGCGGTGCGCGAAGCCTGCCTGCTGCGCTTCCGGCCGATCCTGATGACGACCCTGGCGGCGGCCCTGGGCGCGCTGCCGCTGGCGATCGGCTTCGGCGAAGGCTCCGAGCTGCGCCGCCCGCTGGGCGTGGCCATCATCGGCGGCCTGATCGCCAGCCAGGTCCTGACCCTGTTGACCACGCCCGTGGTCTACGTCCTGCTCGACAAGCTGCGCAGCAAGAGCCCATCGGAGCGCGAGCTGACCCGGCACCCCCTCGACGGCGAGGACGGTCCCTCCCTAGCCAAACCATGAGCCCTATGCGAAACAAACCCGTTTTCCGCCTCTTGCCCCTGACCCTGACCGTGACCGTAGCCCTGCTTGCAGCCGGTTGCGCCGTCGGCCCCGCCTACCAGCGCCCGAGCACGCCGGAACCCGCCGCCTTCAAGGAAGCCCAGGGATGGGTGCCCGCCGCGCCCGGCGACGCCCTGGAGCGCGGGCAGTGGTGGCAGCTGTTCGGCGACGCGGAACTGGACCGCCTGGCCGGCGAAGCCGCGCGCGCCAACCAGGAAGTGGCGGCCGCGGTGGCGAATTATGCCCAGGCCCGGGCCGTGGTCGCCCAGCAGCGCGCCTCCCTGTTCCCGGTGGTGTCGCTCGGCGCCGGCGCCGACCGGGCAGGGGGCGGCGAGCGCTCGCCGTCGAACCAGTACCGGGTGTCGATCGGCGGCAGCTGGGAGCCCGACCTGTTCGGCCGCCTGCGCAACTCCGTCACCAGCGCCCAGGCCGGCGCCGCCGCCACGGCCGCCGACCTGGCCAACGTGCGGCTGGCGGTGCAGGGCGAGCTGGCCAGCAACTACTTCGCGCTGCGCCAGCTGGACGCCCAGCGCGCGCTCCTGGGCACCACGGTCGAGGGCTACCAGCGGGTGCTGCAGATCACCCAGAACCGTTTCAATGCCGGCATCGCCGCCAAGTCCGACGTGCTCCAGGCCCAGACCCAGCTGGCGAACGCCCGCAACGATGAACTCGGCCTGGCGCGCCAGCGCGCCCAGCTGGAGCACGCGATCGCCGTCCTGGTGGGCCGGGCGCCGAGCGAGTTTGCGCTGGCGCCCGCGCCCTGGACCGTGTCGGTTCCCGAGGTGCCGGTCGGGGTGCCGTCGACCCTGCTGCAGCGCCGCCCCGACATCGCCGCCGCCGAGCGCGACGTGGCGGCCGCGAACGCCGGGATCGGCGTGGCCCGTTCCGCATACTTCCCCAACATCGGCCTGAGCGCTTCCTACGGCGGCGCGGCCAGCCGGGTAGGGGATTTGTTCTCCGCCTCCGCGGCGGCCTGGTCCTTCGGCCTGTCGGCCGCCCAGACCCTGTTCAACGCCGGCGCCACCCGCGCGGGCGTCCAGGGCGCCGAGGCGCGCCACCAGGCGGCCGTGGCGCGCTACCGGCAGACGGTGCTCGACGCCTTCGCCGACGTCGAGAACCAGCTCTCGGCCACCCGCGTGCTGGCCCAGCAGCAGGAGCTGCGGCGCCAGGCGGCCGAGGCGGCCAACCTGGTCGAGGAACAGATGCTGAACCGCTACAAGGCCGGGCAGGTGAGCTATACCGAGGTGGTGCAGGCGCAGGTGACGGCCTTGTCGGCCCGGCGCGCCCTGGTCCAGGTGCAGGCGGATCGCCAGACGGCGGCGGTGGCGCTGATCCAGGCGCTGGGCGGCGGATGGCGGGCCGATTCCGGTCAATGAGGCGCCGGTCACGCAGTTGATGCCACGGACGGCGGGACGGCGTAGACTATTGCCGACGCTTGGATCACGTCGAACTGGAAGTTTCCGTGCGGAAAGAATACAATCGACTCGTTTGCTGACGCAGAGCCACCGCTATGAAAAAATGGATTGGCCGCCTATTGAGCGGCTCGGAAAAAGAAGAGCAAGCTCCGGAAGACACGGAAGAGATGCTCGACGACGAGGATGAGCAGGACGTCGAGCTTCGTTCCCTGAACAAGGAGGTCGACGCGACCTATTACCGCTGGCTGACGGCGGCGGCCGGCTATGACGCGTCCACGGAGCTCCAGACCCGCATCCTGGATGGCGTGCGCATGCTGGTCCATGACCCGGGCAGCGCCGCCGAGCTGGTGCCGCGCGTGCCGGAACTGATTCCGAAGCTGCTGCGCGGCCTGATGGACGAGAATTTCTCGACCACGGAGCTGTCGCGCGAGCTGTCGGCGGACCCGGTGCTGGTGGCCGAAGTGATCCGCGAATCCAACAGCGCCTATTACAAGCCGCTCACGCCGATCAAGACCCTGGAAGCGGCCGTCATGATGCTGGGCCTGAACGGCGTGCGCATGCTGCTGGCGCGCGTGGCCCTGCGCCCGCTGGTGAAGATGCAGGTGGAAGGCTTCGCCCGCCACGCCTTGCCGATCGTCTGGAGCCAGTCCGAGAAATGCGCCTTCGCGGCCAGCATGCTGGCGCCGGGGATGTCGGCCAGCGTGTTCGAATCCTACCTGGCGGGCCTGATGCAGAACGTCGGGCTGATCGTGGCCTTCCGCATGGCCGACCGCCACTGCGAGGGCGGCCGCATGCCGGGGTCCAGCGAATTCGGCCTGCGCCTGCTGAACATCAGCCGCCAGCTGTCGGCCGTCATCGCCGCGCACTGGAACTTCCCGCAGGAGGTGGCCGACGCCATCGCCCACGCCGGCAAGCCGGATACCCCGCTGGCGGAGGCGCTCGCGCATGGCGACCGCGTCTCCAAGCTGCGCCTGCTGATCGACGCCAACGTGATCCCGGAGGACGATCCCTTCGTGACCGAGGGCCTCGACAACTTCCAGCGCCGCTGCCTGGGCAAGCTGGGCGACCTGGACGCCTGATTCCTTAGCAGTAAGACCGTCGCTCCGGCCTTCGCCGGGGCGACGGCCTTATGCTGCCGGACGCTCACCTGGAGACCGCATGAAACCGACCGCCGCGCTGCTGGCGCTATCCCTCATGTCCACCACGGCTTCTGCCGCGCCGCTGGCGCCGGAGCGCGCCGCCGCCCTGACGCGGCAACTGGAAGCGATCATGAAGGATCCGGCCATGCCGCTCCCCGGCCTGTCGGTGGTGGCGATCCGCGCGGGCGAGGTCGTCTACAGCAGGCAGCTGGGCAGCAAGCGCCTGGCGACCGGCGACGCGCCGGCCAGGCCGATGGATGCCGCCACCATGTTCCGCATCGCCTCCCTCTCCAAGCTGGTGACGGCGATCGGCGCAATGAAGCTGGTCGAGCAGGGCCGCCTGGCGCTGGACGCGGACGTCAGCGATTATCTCGGCTACCGGCTGCGCAATCCTCACTTCCCCGACCATCCGATCAGCTTGCGCATGCTGATGACGCATACCTCCTCGTTGCGCGACGAGGGCGGCTTCAAGTGGGACCCGGCGGTCGACCTGCGCGACGTGCTGGTCCCCGGCGGCCGGCACTACGGCAAGGGCGAGGCCTGGTCGGCGAAGGCGGCTCCGGGCGCCTTTTTCGAGTATGTCAACTTCAACTCGGGCGTCATCGCCACCGTCATGGAGCGCGCCGGCAGCGAGCGCTTCGACCGCCTGATGCGCAAGCTGGTCTTCGACCCGATGGGGCTGAAGGCCGGCTTCTACCTCGCCGACTTCGCGCCCGCCAGCATCGACGATGTGGCGACCCTGTACCGCAAGCGCGAAAAGGACGGCGAGGAGAAGTGGGCCCCGCACGGCCCCTGGATCGCCCAATCCGACGATTTCGGCGCGGCGCCGCCCGTCGCGCCTTCCGGCCTGGACAAGTACGTGACCGGCACCAACGGCACCCTGTTCGGGCCGCAGGGCAGCCTGCGCATCTCGGCCAATGAACTGGCGGCGATCATGCTGATGCTGATGAACGAAGGCCGCCATGGCGGCCGCCAGATCCTCCAGCCCGGCACCGTCGCCACGATGTTGAGCCGGCAGTGGACGCTGGGCGCGAAAGGCGCGAACGGCAGCGGCGACAGCGACAACTTCCGCGGCCTGTACCACGCCTGGGGACTGGGCAACCAGCACTTCCTCGACCTCAGCAGGGTCGAGGATGGACGCGCCAGCGGCGACCGCCTGGTCGAAGGCGGCGGTTTCAAGGGAGTGGGGCACCTGGGCTGGTCGTGGGGATTGAATGCGCTGTTCGTTTTCGATCCGCGGACGAAGGACGGGATGATCTACGTGAGCAGCGGGGTGGGCGCGAATCCCGAGCTGCAGCCGGGCCGCTTCTCGTCGGAGGCGCGCTTCCAGGAGCGCATCACCGATGCTTTGTACCAGGGAGCGATCCGCGCGCAATGATGCGGCTTGAATATTTTTAAAAAAAACGGGCGCACGCTCCGGGCTTGCGGCAGAATACGCATCCCTTATCGTTTTTGCACTGTGCCCGCACCTCCCGATGCTTCGCCCGACCGCCGCCGCACTGTTCCTCGCCACCTGTTCCGCCCACGCCCAGACCACCCCTGAACCCGCGCCAAAGGCGAAGCAGCCAGCCGAGATCCAGACCGTCGAGGTCAAGGCCAGCACATCCTCCTACGATCCGCGTCGCGACGATACCGCCAGCAAGATCGTCGTCACGAACGAGGAGATCCGGCGCTACGGCGACACCTCGGTCCTCGACGTGTTCAAGCGCCTGCCCGGGATCACGGTCAGCGGCGCCGCGGGGCGCAGCGGCGGCGAGATCCGCATGCGCGGCCTGGGCAGCGGCTACACGCAGATCCTGATCAACGGCGAACGGGCTCCCGCCGGCTTCTCCATCGACGAGCTGTCTCCCGACGCCATCGAGCGCATCGAGATCCTGCGCGCGGCGAGCGCCGAGTTCTCGACCCAGTCGATCGCCGGCACCATCAACATCGTGCTGAAGAAGGCGATCCAGAAAGCGCAGCGCGAACTGAAGCTGGGCATCGGCAAGAGCAGCGACGCCAGCAACCCCAACGCCAGCCTGCAGCTCTCCGACCGCGCCGGCAAAATGTCGTATTCGCTGAATGCCAGCGCCTGGCGGTTCCACTTCGACCGCCCGTCGCCGGCGGAAGAAACCGCGGCCGCGCCGGACGGCCGGCCGACGCTGCAGCGCCGCACCGTCCAGCGCGACGAGGGCAGTCCCTACGGATTGAACCTGACCCCGCGCATCAACTGGAACCTGGAGGATGGCGATACGCTTACCTGGCAATCGCTGGTGAACCACAACCGCAACCAGTACCACGGCCACGCCGTCACCGAAACGCTGCTCGGCGCCCGGCCGCCGTACGACACGCGCGACATGCGCTCGACCGGCCGCAACACGATTGCGCGCACGGACCTCAACTGGGTGCGCAAACTCGGCGACGGGGCCAAGCTCGACCTCAAGCTGGGCGCGAACGGCGTACGCAGCAAGGGCCTCTGGCGCGAGCACGACGACAGCGGCGGCGTGCTGGCGCGCGATTCCACCGTGTGGAGCGCGACCCGGGAGCGGGGCCTGTCCAGCACCGGCAAACTGTCCATGCCCTTGGGGACTGGCCATGCGCTGGCGATGGGCTGGGATGGCGGCACCAGCCTGCGCGACGACACGCGCATCGAACACGAGGTATTCCCGCCCACGGGCCGCGTCGTCGAACCCAACGAAGCCTATGAAGCCCGCGTCAGGCGCCTGGCGCTGTTCGCCCAGGACGAATGGAACCTGACGCCGCGCTGGTCGATGTACGCCGGCCTGCGCTGGGAAGGCATCGATACCACCAGCGAAGGCAATACCTTCGCCACGGTCAGCCGGCGCAGCAGCGTGTGGAGCCCGCTGGCCCAGACCCTGTACAAGCTGCCGGACAGCCGCGACCAGCTGCGCCTGGCGCTGACCCGCACCTACAAGGCGCCGGCCGCGAGCAGCCTGATTCCGCGCCGCTTCACCACGCCCAACAACAGCCAGACCGAGCCCGATTTCCGCGGCAATCCCGACCTCAAGCCGGAACTGGCCACCGGCATCGACGCCTCCTACGAGCACTACTGGGCCGAGAAGGCGCTACTGAGCGCGAGCGTCTCGGTGCGCCGCATCGGCGACTTCACGCGCCAGGGCCTGATTCTGGAGAACGGACGCTGGATCCAGACGCCGGTCAACGACGGCAAGGCGGTCACGCGCAGCCTGGAGCTGGAGGCGAAGTTCCCGCTGTCGGCGGTGATGAAGGAAGCGCTAGACCTCGACCTGCGCGCCAGCGTGGCGCGCAACTGGTCGCGGGTTGACGCGGTGCCGGGGCCGGACAACCGGCTCGACCAGCAGACGCCCGTAGCGGCTACCCTGGGCGTGGACTACAAGACGCCCGGCGGCAAGTTCTCGGCAGGCTCCAGCTTCGCCTTCAAGAGCGGCGGGCCGGTGCGCATCAATCTCAACCAGCTGGGCTACCAGAGCGTGCGCCGCGACCTCGACGTCTACGCGCTGTGGAAATTCAATCCGCAGTACCAGCTGCGCGTGGCCTTGTCGAACCTGCTGGCGCAGGACTACATCTCCGACGCGCGCTACCTCGACGCCAGCGGCACCCTGCGCCGCACGGCGATCTTCCCTGGGGCCACGATGGCGCGGGTGACGCTCGAGACGCGGTTTTGACGCTTCGGGCCAGATGAAAAGGAAAGTGCAGTGACAGCGCGAATCTCCCCCGAGCCGGACCATTTCGCCACCTGTCCCGTCAAGGGCAAGATCCTCGACTATTACGCCGGGACGTTCGAAGCGGTATTCGTGCTGTTTCATCCGTTTATCCGTCCCGTTTCCATATCGGTAGACGGCTACAAGACGGAGACTTTCCAGGTCAGGGCAAGCCTGGCGGCGACTTGCCAAGCAGTCGCCTGGGCGGAAGTCTCGGGATTGACGGGCCTTCCGTCGTATTCGGCAATCGACATCGGTTTGCGCACGAGCATTGGAGCGTTGAATCAGCAGGCGGCGAGTCCGCAGTTCGCCGAAGCACTGGAACTTCTGGAGCAGCGTCATGGTATCGTGGCCCCCTGCGAAGGACGTTTTTCAGACCTGCTGCATGACCTGATCCTGGATGGATTTCAGCGTGTCGGGCACCAATGGGCCTGGGTGGGAGACGAATTCGGCACGCAACGCACGCTGTACTGGATTGATGATCTGAAAACAGGCGACCGGGAGCTTACCGATGGCACCCAAAGCATCTTCGCCGCGGACAAGAGCTTGTTGTACACGACACATTGGGACAGCCATTTCTCCTTCTTGTGCGGCTCGCAGTCCGTGCTTGAAACGCTCGTAAACTGGCTGAGCCTTGAAGGATTTTTCTGCACTCCGGACACTGGCATCGACTGGAGCCTGGCAGAGCTGCGTTGAGTGCCTGTTTCTCGCCGTCCCCACACGGGGGCGATGCCCGCAGTCCTCGATCGTGCTGGAGACGAAATGGCGAACGACTGGAAGGCGTTGAAAGCGTGCGGTAAGTGTGGAGCGAAAACATTTCGGCCGGTCCGTATGACCGTCGCCGCTTTTATGAGAAGTTCCATCGGGTGCCGCCAGTGCGGAGAGCGATGGCAAGTACAGCTGTCCCGGGGATGGATCGTCGTCAACCTGCTGTGGCTGGTCATCATATGCCCGCTCGGCTTTTATACGGCCATCTTTACATTCAGGGTGTGGCCGCTTGTTCTGGCGTGGGGTGGACTTGCGCTCCTGTTTTTCCATGCGTCTCAAAGGGCTACCCTGCGCAAGCAGTTTGACCTGGATCGCTAGCCAGGGAGAAGAGGGCATACCGACAGGGGCAGTCCGGCAGCACGCCACCGGCAGCGACTTGGCAGTCTGTCAATACGCCAGAAAACCACCGCACCCCAACTCAACAAGGCTATACTCCCGCATTGTTTTTTTCATCCAGGGGTTCACCTTGTTCAAATCCATCGTCCTGCCTGTTGCCCTGTTGGGCGCGGCCACCGTGGCGGTCGCCGACGAAGGCCAATGGCAACCGCACCAGCTGCCGCAGCTGAAATCCGAACTCAAGCGCATCGGCATCGCCATGCCGGCCGAGAAGCTGGCCGACCTGACCAAGCACCCGATGAGCGCCATCGTGTCGCTGGGCGGCTGCTCGGCGTCCTTCGTGTCGCCCGACGGCCTGGTGGTCACCAACCACCACTGCGCCTACGGCGCCATCCAGCGCAACTCGACCCCTGAAAAGAACTACATCGTCAACGGCTTCCTGGCCAAGACCCGCGCCGAGGAGCTGCCGGGCGGCCCGAATACGCTGGTGTACGTGACCGAGAAGGTCGAGAACGTCACAGACCGCGTGCTCAAGGGCCTGTCGCCGAGCATGTCCGGCCGCGAGCGCCACGAGCTGGTCGAATCGCGCATCAAGGGCCTGATCGCCGAATGCGAGACCGACAAATCGGTCCGCTGCTCGGTGCCGGCCTTCCACCGCGGCCTGGAGTACTACCGCATCAAGCAGCTGATGATCCGCGACGTGCGCCTGGTGTACGCGCCGTCCGACCGCATCGGCAACTTCGGCGGCGACATCGACAATTACGAATGGCCGCGCCAGACCGGCGACTATTCCTTCCTGCGCGCCTATGTGGGCAAGGACGGCCGCCCGGCCGATCCCTCGCCGGACAACGTGCCGTATAAATCGAAGGACTTCCTGGTGGTCTCGGCCGAGGGCCTGAAGGCGGGCGATCCGATCCTGCTGGCCGGCTACCCGGGCCGCACCAGCCGCTACAAGCTGCCGTCGGAAATCCGCTTCGCGCGCGACGTCGACTTCCCGGCCAAGGTGGCCAGCATCACCGCCGACCTGTCCGTGATCGCCGCGGCCACCATGGGCAACCCGGCCTGGAACGTGCGCTACGCGAGCGTCGACAAGAGCCTGAACAACGTGCTCAAGAAGACCCAGGGCCTGCTCGACGGCTTCGCGCGCAAGGACATCGCGGCCATCAAGGACGTACAGGACGCCGAATTCCGCGCCTGGCACAAGCAGAACGGCAACGGCGCCAGGAACCTGCTGGCCGAACTGGATGGTGTGATCGCCGCCGACATGGCGCAGTCGCGCCAGGAAGCCGCCTGGCTTGAGGCTACCCACAGCGACCTGCTCAAGAGCGCGCGCACCCTGTACCGCCTGGCGCTGGAGCGCCAGAAGCCGGACGCCCAGCGCGAAAGCGGCTACCAGGAGCGCGACCTGTCCTTCATCAAGGCGCGCCTGACCCGCCTGGAACAGTCCTTCGTGGCCCAGGTCGACGAGGCACGCTACGGCGCGGCGCTGCAACGCTACGCGCGCATCGACGCCAAGGTCCGTCCGCAAGGCCTCGACGCGCTGCTGCCGGCCCCTGGCGCGCTGAACGCCATGTACAAGGCCAGCGAGCTGTCCGACACCGCCAAGCGCCTGGCCTGGATCGGCAAGGACCCGGAAGCCTTCCGCAAATCGGGCGACCCCTTCATCCAGCTGGCCGTGCGCCTGCACGAGACCGGCATGGCGCTGGAAAACAACCGCAACGAGATCGACGGCGACCTCGAACGCGTGATCCCCCAGTACATGACGGCCGTGATCGCCTGGAAGAAGTCGCAGGGCAAGCCGGTCTATCCGGACGCGAACTCGACCCTGCGCGTGACCTACGGCACCGTGGCGCCGTACGCGCCGCGCGACGGCCTGGTCAAGGGCCCGTTCACCACCGTCGAAGGCATCACCGAGAAAGCCACCAACAAGGATCCGTTCATCGTCCCGGCAGTCCTGACCGACGCCATCAAGGCCAAGCGCTACGGCGTGTTCAAGGATCCGGTGCTGAACACCGTGCCCGTGAACTTCCTGTCGAGCGCCGACACCACCGGCGGCAACTCGGGTTCGGCCGTGATGAACAAGCGCGGCGAACTGGTCGGCCTGAACTTCGATTCGACCTACGAATCGATCACCAAGGACTGGTACTTCGACAGCGCCATCACGCGCGCGATCCACGTCGATATCCGCTACATGCTGTGGGTGATGAAGGAAGTGGACAAGGCCGACAACCTGCTCAAGGAAATGACGATCAAGTACCCGAAGAAGTGATCGGGCGACCAGCCTGACGGGGCCGCGGCGACATTCGCCGCGGCCTTTTTGCTTCTCGACCGCGCTGCCTTTACACTCCACCGCATGAACGACACGCTTCAACTCGGCCCGCTGGCCACCACACCGCTGGAACTGATCTCCTTCCTCCTCGCGGTCACGACCGTCGTGCTCAACATCCGCCAGAAGCACTGGGCCTGGCTGTTCTCGATCGCGTCCTCGGCGACCTACGCGGCCGTGTTTTTCGAGGCGCGCCTGTACGGCGACATGGGCCTGCAGTTCGTGTTCATCGCGGCCTCGGTGTGGGGCTGGTACCAGTGGCTCCACGGGGAGGGCAGCGCACCGCTGGTGGTCACGCGCCTGGGCCGCAAGGGCTGGGCCTGGTCACTGCTCGGCTGGCTGGTCGGCTTCCTGCTGCTGTCGAGCTTCCTGGATCACCTGACCGACACCGACGTGCCGCACGCGGACGGCTTCCTCACCGCCGGCAGCCTGGTGGGCCAGCTCCTGCTGGGCCGCAAGAAGGTCGAGAACTGGCATGTCTGGATCGTGGTCGACATCCTGTACGTCGGGCTCTATGTCTACAAGGGCCTGATCCTGACCGCCTTCCTGTACGCCGTGTTCGTGCTGCTGGCCTGGACCGGCCTGCGCGCCTGGGGCAATATCGCGCGGAGGGACGCATGAGTCCCGTCGTGCGCGTGGCGATCCTGGGCGCCGAGTCGTCCGGCAAGTCGACCCTGGCCGAAGCGCTGGCGGCGCATTATTCTACCTTGTGGGTGCCGGAATACCTGCGCGAGTTCGTCGACACCCGGGGCCGCGTGCCTTTCGAGCACGACCAGTTCGGCATCGCGCGCACCCAGCGCGAGCGCGAGCAGGCGGCATTGGGCAGCGCCAGTCGCTTCCTGTTCTGCGACACCACGCCCCTGATGACGGCGCTGTACAGCCGCGTGTACTGGGGCAGGGTGGATGAAGCGCTGGCGCGGCTGGAAACGGTCCACGACTACGACCGGACCTTCGTGACGGCGCCCGACAGCCCGTGGGAGCCGGACGGTCTGCAACGCGAATCGGAAGCGGTGCGCCAGATGGTGCACCGGATGCTGCTGGAGACGCTGGACGCAAGGGGCATCCCCTACGTCCTGCTGGAGGGAAGCCTGCCGCAGCGGCTGCGGCAGGTGGAGGAACTGCTGGGCCCTGCTTAAAAGTCGAACTGCGCCGACAGGCGGAAGGTACGCGGCGCGCCCGGCAGCAGGTAGCCGCCCAGCGCCTGCGTCACGTCGCGCCAGTAGAACTTGTCGAAGGCGTTGTCGACACGCGCACGGATGACCGTGTTCAAGCCGGCCAGGCGCAGTCCGTACGACACGCCCAGGCCCGCCACGTGGTAACCCGGCACCTTTACGCGGTTGCTCGGATCGAAAGCCTTGTTGCCCGAGTACTGCCACACGGCGTCCACTTTCAGACCCGGGAGCTGGGGCACGGCGTATTCCACGTAGGCCGTCGAGCGGAATTCCGGCACGTTGGTGACGCGCTTGCCTTCCACCGCCGCGTCGCCGGTGCCGGTCTGCTTGGCGTCGAGGGCCGCGAGCGACAGGCTGTAGCTCAGGTTTTGCGTGGCCTTGCCCTGGGCCGACAGCTCGATGCCGCGGTGGCGCTGCTCGCCGGCGCGCACGAAGCTGTTGGCGGCGTTGATGTATTCCAGGCCCTGGGTGATCTCGAACAGGCTGGCGCTGACCATCAGCTGGTAATTGACGACGCCGCGTACGCCGATCTCCGTTTGCTTCGAGCGGCTCGGGGGCAGGACGCTGTTTTCGTTGGCGGTCTCCATCGGCGCGATGCCGCCGTACTGCAGGCCGTGGCTCAGCGAGCCGTACACGGTCCAGTCGGTGGCCGGCTTGTAGACCAGGGCCACGTTCGGCAGCACGAAGGAATCGCTGGCGTGCACCCACGGCAGGCCGATCTCGGCCAGTTCGTCGCGCTTGAGCTTCACGTAGCGCGCGCCGGCGTGCAGGGTGAATGCCGGCGACAGGGTCACCACGTCCTGCACGAACAGCGAGCTTTCTTCATTGCTGCGGCGTTCCATGACCGGGCCGGTGCGCGGGTTGCCCGGCGCCGGGTCGACGATCAGGTTCTGGTAGATGTTGCTGTAGCCGGCGTAGTCGTAGACGTATTCGCCGAAGCTGTCGTGGCGCTCGGCGTAACCGACGCCCAGGTTGAGGGCGTGGCGCAGCGAGCCTGTCGCGAAGCGGCCCTGGAGCAGCGCTTGCATGCCGAACGGGGTCTTGCGCTCGCCGGTGCTCTGGTAGTCGTAGACGTCGTAGTCGCCGTTGGAGCAGTAGCCCGGATAGAAGCCGTCGCCTTCGTTGCTGCAGCCGTAGGGGAAGGCGGTAAAGTCGTCGCGCTTGAACCAGTGCTTGTTGGCGGTGACGGTGGCCTTCCACTCCGGGTTGAAGCGGTATTCGAAGCGCAGGCCCAGGTTGCTGCTGTCGGTGTCGACCGGGCGGGCGCCGCGGCTCGCTTCGGCAATCATGTCGCCGAGGCGGTGATAGGCCTGCGGGCCGACGACGATGTCGATCATGTCCGATCGCTTCTTCGCTTCCGCGCCTTCGGCCTGGGCGACGCAGCCGGCGAGCG
>CBIHLT010000112.1:0-16138 GCA_966210615.1 uncultured Massilia sp. | reverse complement strand
AGAGGATTGAAAATCCTTGTGTCGGTGGTTCGATTCCGCCCCGGGCCACCAAGAATTCAGAAAACGCCGATCCTTGCAGGTCGGCGTTTTTGTTTTGTCCCTCGCCACGCCCATCCCCTCCTCCGTTCGGCCATAACCTTGCATATATAGCAATAGTTATCCGCAACGTGTACGATAGCTCTTCATTTGCTATGGGGAACGCTCCATGCCATCTGCCCGCATCGTGGTCTTGACGCTGTTGGCGCTGCTCGCATTTGCGGGAAATTCCCTGCTCTGCCGGGCTGCGCTCTCCCGTACCGGCATCGATGCCGCCAGCTTCACCGCCGTGCGCCTGCTGTCGGGCGCGCTCATGCTATGGGTGCTGGTAGCGCTTCGCGGCAAGGCCAGGGCCGGCAAGGGCAGCTGGCTGTCAGCGCTGGCCTTGTTTGCCTACGCTGCCGGCTTTTCCTTTGCCTACCTTCAGCTGTCCGCCGCCGCCGGCGCCCTGATCCTGTTCGGCGCCGTCCAGACCACGATGATCGCTTACGGCCTCTGGTCGGGCGAGCGCCTGCGCGCCGCCCAGCTCTCGGGCCTGGTGCTTGCCGGCGCCGGCCTGGTCGGCCTGCTGCTACCCGGCTTGTCCGCGCCCCCATTGACGGGCGCCCTCCTCATGCTGGGCGCCGGCAGCGCGTGGGGCATGTATTCGGTGCGCGGCAAGGGCGCGGGCGATCCCCTCGAGGTGACCGCGGGGAACTTCCTGCGTTCCGTACCGATGGCGCTTGGCCTGAGCGTCCTGCTGCTGCGCGGCGCCGCGTTCGACCCGGCCGGGGTCTGGTACGCCTTCCTATCCGGCGCGCTCACTTCCGGCGTCGGGTACGCCATCTGGTATGCGGCATTGCCCTCCCTGCGGTCGACGACCGCGGCCGCGGTGCAACTGAGCGTTCCCGTGATTGCGGGACTGGGCGGCGCCGTCTTCCTCGACGAGCCGGTCACGCTGCGGCTGCTTGCCGCATCGGTCGCGATCATCGGCGGCATCGCCCTGGTGGTCCTGGCCGGCAAGCGCGGCCGGGCCTGAGCCACTTTCTGGCCACCTGAGCTTGCTTCAGCACCTCCCGCCTTCCTATCATGAAGGAAGCTTCGAACCAGGTACCGGGAGGCAGGCGATGAATACGCTGGCGGATGGGCAGTTCGATACGTTGAGAGGACTTATCAGGGGGCAACTCCTGCAAACGGGCGATGCGGGCTATGACGAGGCGCGCGCCGTCTGGAATGCGATGATCGACCGGCGTCCGGCCGTCATCGTGCGCTGCGCCGGCACGGCCGACGTACGCAGCGCGCTGGCCTACGCGCGCGACCACCGGCTGCGCCTGGCCGTGCGCGGAGGCGGCCACAACATCGCCGGCAGCGCCCTGTGCGACGACGGGCTGGTACTCGATTTGTCGGCCATGAAGTCGGTCCAGGTCGATCCGCAGCGGCGCCGCGCCTGGGTGGAAGGCGGAGCGACACTGCGCGACTTCGACCACGAAGCCCAGTCCTACGGGCTGGCAACGCCCCTGGGCATCAATTCCACCACCGGCGTGGCGGGGCTGACCCTGGGCGGGGGCTTTGGCTGGCTCAGCCGCACGCTGGGGCTGGCGGCCGACAACCTGCTGTCGGCCGAGATGGTCACCGCCGACGCGCAGCGCCTGCATGTGAGCGAGACCGAGCACCCCGACCTGTTCTGGGCCATCCGTGGAGGCGGCGGCAACTTCGGCGTGGTCACGCGCTTCGAATTCCAGCTGCATCCGGTGGGGCCGGAGATCACGGCCGGGCTGATCGTGTTCCCGTTCGACCAGGCCAGGACGGTCTTGCGGCAATACCGCGATGCGGTCGGGACGATGTCCGCCGACCTGACGGTCTGGGCCGTCCTGCGCAAGGCGCCCCCGCTGCCCTTCCTTGCGCCGGAGGTGCACGGCCAGGACGTGCTGGTGCTGCCGGTCTTCTCGCCATCGCCGGACGAGGCCGTGCACACCGCCATCGAGCGCATCGGCAAGCTGGGCGAGCCGCTGGGCATGCATGTCGGCCCCATGCCTTACGCGGCCTGGCAGCAGGCCTTCGACCCCCTGTTGACACCCGGGGCGCGCAACTACTGGAAATCGCATAATTTCACCCAGCTGAGCGACCAGGCCATCGAGGTCGTCATCCGCTATGCGGCGATGCTGCCCACGTCGCAGTGCGAAATCTTCCTGGCCTTGCTGGGCGCGCAGGCGGGGGCGCCGGCGCCGCAGGCGATGGCCTATCCGCACCGGAACGCCTTGTACGTGATGAACGTGCATACGCGCTGGGAAGATCCGGCCGACGACGCGCGCTGCGTTGCCTGGGCGCGCGATTTCTTCAATGAAGCTGCGCAGTATGCAAGCGGGGGCGTGTACGTCAATTTCATGCCGCAGGACGAGGCCGCACGCACTCCCGAGGCCTACGGCGCGAACTACCAGCGGCTGGCGCAGATCAAGATGCACTACGACCCCGACAACCTGTTCCGCGCGAACCAGAACATCGTCCCTGCCGCCGGCTGACAGGGGCTGCCGCTGCGCCCGCTCTTATCCTCGCTTTTATCCTGTAGAGGAGTTGATCATGACACGCAAATTCATCGATTGCCGGGAATTCCCGAGCGACATGCAGTGCACGGTCGCCATCGCGGCCGACAGCGAAGAAGAGTTGTTGCAGGCCGCGGTGGAACACGCGGTTTCAGTGCACCATCACAGCGATACGCCGGAGCTGCGCCAGCAGCTGCGGCAGCTGTTCAAGGAGGGCACGCCACCCGAACAGATGCCCGTGCGCGGCCAGGCGGGCAATGCCGGCTCCGGCGCCTCGCCAAGGCACTGAGGACCGAGGATTCTTGTGCCGGCGCTTCGGTGCTTCCCGGACCACCGAGAATTCAGGAAACGCCGACCTTGACCGGTTGGCGTCGCCGCTTCCCCTCTTCCTTGCGTGAGCGTGCTCAGCTGTCACCGGCGAGCGGCGTCGATGCCGGCCCCAGGAACGTGTTCTTCCCAGGGGGACCAGAGCGCGTCAGCAGTGCATGCCTCAACGATCCTCAGCGCGCACGGATCGCATGATTGTCGAGGTAATTGGTGTCGCCGTATAGCTGTTCGGACTGGTCGGCACTACCGTCCGGTTGACGGCGCTGCGCGACAGAGAAACTGCAAAGCTGCTCCAATGCTTACCGCGTCCGCGTGGACGCCCCGGCGGCGGACGGCACACCTGGGCCGCATTCGCGTGACGTTCGACCGGCCGCATGTCCAACCCAGACAACCCGCAGGGAGCTCAAATGAACGTATTGATGGTATTGACCTCGCACGACCAGCTTGGCGACACGGGCAGGAAGACCGGCTTCTGGCTGGAGGAATTTGCCGCGCCCTACTACACGCTCAAGGATGCCGGCGCCGATATTACCGTGGCTTCGCCCCTGGGCGGCCAGCCGCCGCTCGATCCGAAGAGCGACGAACCGGATGCCCAGACCGAAGCCACCCGCCGTTTCAAAGGAGATGCCGCCGCCCAGGCGGTACTCGCCTCGACCAGGAAGCTGTCCGCGATGGACGCGGCCGATTTCGATGCCGTGTTTTATCCAGGAGGACACGGCCCGCTATGGGACCTGGCGCAAGACCGGGCCTCGATCGCCCTGATCGAAGCGATGGCGGCCGCCGGCAAGCCGGTCGCCGCCGTCTGCCACGCACCGGGCGTGCTGCACAAGGTCAAGTCGGCCGATGGCAGCCCACTGGTCAAGGGCCGGAAGGTGACCGGCTTCGCCAATACCGAAGAAGAAGCGGTCGGCCTCACCAAGGTGGTTCCCTTCCTGGTCGAGGATGTGCTCAAGGAAAATGGCGGCATCTATTCGAAAGGCGCGGACTGGCAATCCTATGTGCTCACGGATGGAAAGCTCGTCACCGGCCAGAATCCGGCATCATCGGAGGAAGCTGCGAAAGCGCTGCTCGCACTGCTGGCCTGACAGACCCAGGCGCGCTTGCGCCAGTGCGCGGCGCGTTCCGGCTCCGCTGCGGCCGGCCTTGCATTTCCCGCCCCGCGCAGTAGTCTGGATATACCCCCTTCGGCGCCCCGGGCAGCCGCGGAGGGACGACACGAGAGAGGAGCTATCATGGACGCACAGGAAAACAAGCGGCTGGTGATGGAAGGCTACCGGATGTTCCAGAGCGGAGACATTCCTCACCTGCTGGAGCGCTATCACGACGATGCGCTCTGGATCGAACCCGAAGTGGAAAACGTGCCCTTCGCCGGCAGGCACAATGGCAAGGCGGAGATCGCCCGCTTTTTCGAGCAACTGAACGAGTCCGCCCAGGCGGTACGCTTCGAACCCAAGGAATTCATCGCGGAAGGCGACAAGGTCGTCGTCACCGGCGAAGCCACCTGGCTGGCCAGGCATACCGGACGCACCTACGACAGCCCCTGGGTGCACGTGTTCACGCTACGCGACGGCAAGGTCGCCCTGTTCCAGAGCTATCACGACACCGCCGCCGGCGAGAAGGCCTTCCGGCCGGCGCAACCGGGCCAGGCGGCCGGCGTGGGGGCGCCGCTGCATCATTGACACAGCAAGTCCGAAGCTTACAGGGCCGGCCCTTCCGCCTGGCAGGCGCTCACCGCGGCGGGCGGCCGCGCCCGCCCGCCGGCGGCGTCGAGGAAGGCCGGCTTGCGCAAGTCCGCCAGCGAGAACCACAGCCCAGCCCGCTCGATCGGCAGGGAGGGCGCACGCGCCGGATTCGGCAGGTCGATGATGCGGCGCCGTTCCAGGCCGGCGGCGGCGATCTGGGGCGCGAAATAGCGATAGAACAGGCGGTCGAAGGAGCCGTCGGCGATGGCTGCCTCCAGGCCGCGCCTCACGTCCGCCGCCAGGCGCGCGTTACGGCGGTTGACGAAAAAATAGGCATCGGTCGCATAGCGCAGCGCGATGTGCGGCTCGACCGCCAGGGCCGGATAGCGTTCGCGCTCGGCGAAAACCTGCTGGACGGCGCGCGGAAAATAGTCGATCCGCCCCGCTTCCAGCATCTTGAACATGCCGTCGTAGCTCGAGGACACCTCGACCGGCAGGCCGCTGGCGCGCAGGATGGCCGTATCCGGCCAGTCGTGGCCCTGGCCGGCGATAAATTTCTTCAGTTGCGAGGCCGAACGCACGCCGGCGAACTGGTCCAGCTTTTCCTGGCGCACCAGCGCGATGCGCCAGCCGAGCATGCCCTTGGTGAGCGGCACCGGCACGCCCAGCAGGGCGGCTTCGCGCTCCGGCGAGGTCATCGTGATCATGATGTCCAGCTTGCCGGAATCCCGTTCCAGTTCGAGCACCGCGCGCGCCTGTTTCATGCTCCGCTCGCTGTACACCAGGGTATGGCAGACCCCGGCCTTGGCGAAGGCCAGCTTCAGCAGCGCCACGCCGTAGGGATCGCGGCCGGTATCGCTCCACTCGGGGCGCAGGTAGGTGTAGGTGGCGGCGCCGCCCGGCAGCGCGCACAGGCAAAGGACGCTCGCCAGCAGGAATGAAGCGATGTTGGGCATGATCGGGCGAATGGAGAGCCTGCGGGGGCAGGCTTGCAGGCCGTATGCTAACACCGCCCGGACTCTTTTACTGCGCGCCCAGCCGGACCTCGCTTGCGCGCCGGCCGGTGGCGAACAGCGCATAGGCCACCAGCGCCAGCTCCAGGCCGTAGGCCGCCCGCTCGGCGATCAGCAGCGCGTCCGGGCCGGCGGCCGGCTCGATGTTCGAATAGATCTTGCTCAGGTTGAGGACCATGTGCAGCACGATGGTCAGCCACAGGCTGCCGGTCTCGTAGCGCACCGCCGCGAACATCATGCCCGACAGCGTGGTCGCCAGCGCCCACCACATCGCATGCGTCCAGTTGCCGTCCATGAAGCCGTGGATCAGGTGCATGGCGCCGAACAGCAGGCCCGAGATGAGGATCCCCTTCCACTTGGCCAGGCGCAGCAGCACGGCGAAGATCAGGCCGCGAAACAGCAGTTCCTCGCCGAAGGCGTTGATGAACTGGATCAGGATTTCGCTGCCCAGGGGACGCTGCGCCTGCAGGTGCACGCCCATCGAGAGAAACAGCACGCACAGCAGCATGCTCGCCAGGAAAAAGCGGCCCGGCCTGGTCTTGCCGAATTCGAGGCCGACCTGGCGCCACAGGCCGAAGGCCTGGACCAGCATCAGCGGCAGGATCACGGTGGAGGCGAAGGCGAGCAGCTTGACCTGGCCAAAGGCGCTGGCCGGCACGAAGACGCTGCCCAGCTTCAGGATCAGGGTCGTGACCAGGAACTGAAGGCCGGCGCAGGACACGGCGGTAAGCACGGGATGGGTGCCCGCGAATTGACGTAGTTGCATGAGGGTCTCCTGATTGTTGTTATTGACGGGCAGGATGATGCTCCCGGACGGCTGGCGCCGGGGCCGCCATGCGACGGAATGCAGAATGGATGGGATGGCCGGAATGCGGCGCCGGGTCCGGCGCGTGGGCTAAAATGCCGGGCAATCCGAACAGGATGCATCCTTTCATCATCGATTCAACAAGGTTTTCCCATGTCCTCCCTGCCTCCTTGCCCCCAGTGCCAGTCCGCCTATACTTATGAAGACGGCGGCCAGTACGTCTGCCCGGAATGCGCCCATGAATGGCCGGTGCAGGCCGCGAACGCGCCCGACGCCGTCCGGGTCTACCGCGATGCCTCCGGCAATATCTTGCAGGATGGCGATACGGTTACCGTGATCAAGGACCTCAAGCCGAAGGGTTCCGGCGGCGTCATCAAGCAGGGAACGAAGGTCAAGAACATCCGCCTGGTCGACGCCGACCACGACATCGACTGCAAGATCGACGGCTTCGGCGCCATGAGCCTGAAGTCGGAATTCGTGCGCAAGGCCTGAGCGGGGCCGCGCGGGAACTCAGCGCTTTCTCCCGACTCCAAAGGCCACGCACGCAGTGAGCCACCAAGTCCACACTCCAGGGAGGAGTCATGAAAGCGCGTTTCGTGTTGCCGGGAACCGCCGCGGCCGCGGCCGTCCTCGCGGTTGCCTTCGCGGTTGTCCTCGTTACGGTGCCGTCCACCCAGGCCGGGCGCCTCCAGGCCCGGCCTGCCTTCGATCCCCTGTTTTCCTCCAGCGTCTGCACGCCGGCGCGTCCCGGCCGGCCGCCGCTGCTCGACCACCTGCTGCTGGCCCAGGCCCAGGTGGAAACCCGGCCCTTCCAGCCGGGCCAGCAGCCGCCCGCCAAGGCGAAGGCAGCCACGGAAGCCCCGCCTCCGCTGTACGACAACCTGGGCGCGCTGCACGTTCCCGTCAGCACCAGGAATCCCAAGGCCCAGGCCTATTTCGACCAGGGCATGCGCCTGACCTTCGCCTTCAACCACGCCGAGGCGGCGCGCGCCTTCCGCGCCGCGCAGGAGCTCGATCCGGCCTGCGCCATGTGCTACTGGGGCGAGGCGCTGGCGCTCGGCCCCAACATCAATGCGCCCATGTTCCCCGAGGCGGTGGCGCCGGCGGCCGCGGCGGCGGCCAGCGCCATGCGCCACGCCAAGGGCGCCACCCCGGCCGAGCAGGCCCTGGTCCGGGCCGTGGCGCGCCGCTACAGCACCGACCCGGCGGCCGACCGGGCCGCCCTCGACAAGGCCTATGCCGACGCCATGCAAGAAGCCGCACGCGCCCACCCCAACAACGACACCATCCAGGTGCTGTTCGCGGAGTCGCTGATGGATCTCTCTCCCTGGGATTACTGGGCGGAAGGCGGCGCCCAGCCCAAGAACCGCACAGCGGAGATGGTCGACGCCCTCGAGCGCGTGCTGGAGCGCAATCCCAGCCATCCGGGCGCCGCCCACTACTACATCCATGCGATGGAAGCCTCGACCCATCCCGACAAGGCGCTGCCGGCGGCGCGCGTGCTGGCGCAGCAGATTCCCGGCGCCGGCCACATCGTGCACATGCCCTCGCACATCTATTACCGGCTCGGCCTGTACCGCGAGGCGCTGCAATCCAACCTGGACGCCATTGCGATCGACGAGCGCTATTTCGCCAACACCGGCAGCGACCCCGTCTACCGCGGCGCCTACTATCCGCACAACATCCACTTCGTCATGGTGTCGGCCCTGATGGGCGGCGACGGCAAGACCACGATCGAGGCCGCGTCCAAGCTCGACCAGGTGATCGGCCCCGAGCTGCTCAAGGGCATCGGGGTGCTGCAGCCGGTCAAGTCGGCGCCCTACTTCGCCCACGTGCAGTTCAGCAGCCCTGACACCCTGCTGGCCCTGCCCGACCCCGGCCCGGACTTCGTGCTGGTGAAGGCCATGTGGCATTACGCGCGCGCCGTCGGGCACGCGCGCAAGGGTGCGCATGCGGCCGCCCGGCGCGAGATCGCCGCGCTCGAGCGCATCGAGCGCGCTGGCGACTTCAAGGCGGTTACGGACTGGGGCGTGCCGGGACGCGAGATCGTCCAGACCGCGCGGGCGGTGGCGCGCGGCCGGCTGGCCGACAGCCAGGGCGACCTCAAGGGCGCGATCGCGGCCTACCGCGAAGCCGTGGCCGTGCAGGACAGCCTGCCCTACATGGAGCCGCCCTACTGGTATTACCCGGTGCGCCAGTCGCTCGGCGTGGCCCTGTTGCGCGCGAAGCAGCTGGACGAGGCCGAACAGGTGTTCCGGGCGTCGCTGGCGCGCACGCCCAGCAATGGCTGGGCCCTGCGCGGCCTGATGGAGGTCTACCAGGTGCGTGGCGACGATGCGGCGCTGAACGCGGCGCGCCAGCGCTTCGCCACCACCTGGCTCGGCAAGCCCGAAGGGCCGGCGCTGTCCTCGCTCTAGCCTGTACGGGAGGCTGGTTCAGAGGAGCGGATCGTTGTCCTTCGGGTCGAAGGCCGGCGACTCGCCCCGCCGCTGCCCGAAGGCCGGCGCGGGATCGCCGCCCGCGCCGCCTGCGTTGCCTCCGCGCCCGCCGCCCTGGCCTCCGCCGCGATCCGCGCCCGCCTTCCTGCCCGCGCTGCCCTGGGTGCGGGTCGGCCCTTGCAGCGGGATCGTCACGTCGGCCGGTATCGCTTCCAGGTCGAGCGCGGCGCGGATGAAGTTACGCAGGGAAACGACCAGCTCGGCCGTGTGGACGGGACGGCCGTCGGCCATGTCGCTGGCGGCCTGGCTGGCCAGGCGGCAATGCTCCTCCGTCCCGAGCAGGATGATGTCGGCCAGGGCCGCCTCGACCGCGTCGCGGATGCGGCGCGAACGGTCCGAGCCTTCCGCTCCCTCCTCGTTGCCCTGCCGGCTTTGCCCGTCCATGGCTTCCATCTGCGCCTGCGCCGCCACGCGCAGGTCGCGCAAATGGGTGGGGTCCACCGTCAGCCGTCCGGTGAAGGAACCGCCCAGGGTACGGTAGGCGCCGATCAGGGTCTTCAGGCGCTCGTTGATCTGGCGGTTCATGCGCTCGCGGCGCTGCTGCACGGTCTGCATCACGAGGATGCGGATGCCGACCCCGAGCAGGGTGAACACGGCCAGCCCGATCATGGTGGTCAGCGCTGCCTGCCAGGAACTGAAATCCATCGAATGCACCCCGTCCTCGACAAGAATGGTGTTGACGCCAGTGTACCGGGACGCCCGTTCCTCCGTCGCCCGGCCCGGCGCCCCGCCGCGTGCAGGCAGGCGACAGGGAAACGCCTTGTCATTTAGGCTGGATCCCGTCACATTGCCGAGAGACCGACATGACCCGGGTTGTATTGCGCGGCGCCCTGTTAATGATGAGCCTGCACGCCGGCGCCGCACACGCGGCGGAAGCGCTGGCCACGATTTCCTCACTCGACGTCCAGCGCTACATGGGCGCCTGGTACGAGATCGCCAAGTTCCCCAACGAGTTCCAAAAGAAATGCGTGGGCAACACCACGGCCACCTACAGCCTGCGCGAGGACGGCAGGGTCAAGGTCGTCAACCGCTGCCGCACCGGGGACGGCGGCGCCGAAGTGGCCGAAGGCGTGGCGCGCCAGGTCGGCTCGGCCACCTCGCCCCGGCTGAAAGTGCGCTTCGCGCCCGCCTTCCTGTCCTTCCTGCCCATGGTCTGGGGCGATTACTGGGTGATCGACCTCGACCGGGACTACCAGCTGTCCGCCGTCAGCGAACCCAAACGCGAATACCTGTGGATCCTGTCGCGCACGCCGCAAGTGGACGCCGCCGCCTACGAGGCGCTGCTGGCCCGCCTGCGGGCCCAGGGCCTGGACACGTCCAGGCTGGTGCGCACCAGCCAGGGGCAATAGCGGCCGCAGGCTCGCCCGGTTGCGGGCGTCCCACGCCGTCTGGCCAGGAGGCTGGATGGCTGCTATAGTATTTCCGCGTTCCGTCCCCATCTGGGCCTGGCTGGAACGCATCGCAGCGCCGACCACCAGGTTGGCGTTTTTGCTTTCTGGACGAGTTGGCTGGCTGTCAATGCCGAGGCCGGCATGGCGCCGGCGCACCCCTCTTTCACACCGATCTCGACACATGTCTGTTTGCACGATCCTGAACCGCCGCTGCCCGCACAGGGCCGTCCTGCTCGCCTCCGCGGCCGTCCTGGCGGCCGCAGCGCTTCCGCGTCCCGCCAGCGCGCTGCCGGGCCCGGCCTCCGGCCCGGGTGGGAATGCCGGCGAGCTGGTGGCGATGATCAACGCCTACCGCGCCGCGCCCGGCTCCTGCAATGGCCAGGCGGCGCAGCCGGCCGCTCCCTTGCAAGCCCATCCGGCGCTGGCCAAGGTACGCATCGGTCCCGCGACCTTCATCGAAAACGCCCTCGAACGCGCGGGCTACGCCGCCGAGCAGGCCGAAGCGGTCTCGGTCACGGGGCCGGAAGACGCGCGGGCGGCCATGGACGTGATCCAGCAGAAATACTGCCGCATCTTGCTGAGCACACGCTTTGCGGCGGTCGGCAGCTACCGCGACGGCAAGGAATGGACCGTGGTGTTCGCCCGTCCGGCGCCGCCCCTGCCCTCGAGCACCTTCCCCGACTGGCGCGACGCCGGCAAGGCCATCCTGGACGGCGTGAACGCCGCGCGCGCCAGCGGCCACACCTGCGGCGGCCGGCGATACCCGCCGGCGCCGCCGCTCAGCTGGAACCCGGCCCTGGGCCAGGCCGCGCTCGGCCACAGCCAGGACATGGCGGCGCGCCGCTACTTCAGCCACACGGCCAAGGACGGCAGCCTGGCGACGGAGCGGGCCCAGCGCGCCGGCTACCACTGGCAACGGGTGGGCGAGAACATCGCTTTCGGCCAGCACACCCCGGAGCAAGCCGTGGCCGGCTGGCTCGACAGCCCCGGCCACTGCGCCAACATCATGAACGCCAGCTTCACCGAGATGGGCGCGGCCTACGGCATCGCCGCCGGGCAGCGTCCCGGCATCATCTACTGGACCCAGGTGTTCGGCCGGCCGCGCTGAGGACCGCGGCGAAGCGCCAGGCGCCGGCCGGCTTGGCCGCAGTCCGGCGGCGATGGGCGCGCCTTTCGTGCCTCCCTAAAAACCTGCTTCGGATAGACTTCTCTGGAACAGCTAGACGGGAAGTGAATCGATTGGTTCACTAAAGAAAAACATTTCCATCGTCAACGGAGGTAGCATGAACACAACCTGGATCGTGTCGGCCGACAGCGGCCGCGCCCGCATCTTTGCCGAATCCGACTCGAACACGCCGCTGCAGGAAGTGCACGACATGGTCAACCCCGCCGCGCGTACCGGCACGGCGGACGAACTCAGCGACCGCATGAGCCCGCTCGCGGCCGGCCAGAGCAAGCACGGTTCGGGAGACGCGATGCCGACCAAGCAGTACCAGCCGCAGCAGACGCCGGAGCAGCGCGAGTCGCAGATGTTCGCCAGCGACATCTGCGCCATGCTGCTCAAGGCAAAACAGGAAGGCCGCTTCGACCGGCTGGCGCTGGTGGCGGAGCCGCAGTTCCTCGGCGCCTTGCGCAACCAGCTCGATCCCCAGCTCAAGTCACTGGTGAGCTACGAGATCGACAAGGACTACGCCCACTCGAACGGCCAGCAGCTGCGCGACCAGATCCGCGCGCACCAGGCCAAGGGCTGATCCCGCCATCCGCCGCGCGCATCGCCGCGCGGCGCCTCCCCCCGCTCCCATGCCGCCACAGCTAGGCCTCGTCTGCATCACGACGTCCAAGGACGTCCGCTACCGCGCGCTGACCCGCAAGCGCCTGCTGGAGCATTCCGAGGACGGCCGGCGCCGGCTGCTGGAAGACATCTACCGCGACAACCTGCAGACCTTCGACCAGGCCATGCGCTATTGCGAGCGCGAAGGCATCGCGCTGTACCGCCTGCCTTCGTCGATCTTCCCCTTCGCCGACGAACCGGACGGCCGCGCGATCCTGCAAGCGTTCGCCCCCCAGCTGGCGCGCTCGGGCCGGCGCGCGCGGGAGTGCGGCATCCGCCTGGTGATGCACCCGGACCAGTTCGTGGTCCTGAGTTCGGATTCGGAAGGCGTGGTGGCCAACAGCGTCAAGATCCTGCAGATGCATGCCGACATCATGGACTTGCTCGACCAGCCGCGTTCTCCCTGGGCCCTGCTCGAAATCCACGGCGGCAAATCCGGCCGCGCCGATGCCCTGGTGGATCGCATCGCCCTGCTGCCCGAGGCGATCCGCTGCCGCATCGGCCTGGAGAACGACGAATACGCCTACGGCGCCGACGAGATCCACGCGATCTGCCTGCGCGCCGGCGTGCCGATGGTGTTCGACGCCCACCATCATGTGGTGCACGACAAGCTGGACAGCTACGAGCACCCGAGCGTGGAAGCCATGCTGCGCAAGGCGCGCGAGACCTGGTCCGAGCCCGCGCACCAGCTGGTGCACATCTCCAACGGCCGCAGCGGCTTCAGCGACCGCCAGCATGCCGACCTGATCGCCACCATGCCCTCCAGCTACCGGCTGGCGCCGTGGATCGAGATCGAAGCCAAGCTCAAGGAAGAAGCGATCCGCGCCCTGGACGGCTGGGAAGCGCGCACGGGCTGACTGGCCTGGTCAGGCCTTCGGCAGGGCCTCGAGCCAGGGAAGCAGGACCGCGAGCAGCGCATCCGGCGCCTCGATCGGAATCATGTGGCCGGTGTCCTCGATGACCGTCAAGGCCGAGCCGGCGATCCCTGCATGCAGCTCCTGCGCCTCTTCCAGGCTGCGCAGCCGGTCCTGGGCCGCGGCCACGATCAGGGTCGGGCAGCGGATGGCGTGCAGCCGGCCCAGGTCGCCCGGACGCTCCAGCATCGACTGGTGCCGGAAGGCTTCGCCGCCCAGGCGCACGCCCATGGCGCGCACGCGCTCGATCAGCGCTTCGTTGTGGCGCTGGTCCGGATGCAGCGAGGTGGCGATGGCCGTGCGGCTCAGGCCGGCGAAGGACACCGAGGGCGCCGCCTTCGCCACCACGCCCTTGCTCTGCCTGAGCGCGGGCGAATCGGGGCGGGTCGAGGTGGCGATCAGCACCAGCGCCCGCACCCGTTCGGGCGCCTGGTAGACGATCTCGCGGGCGACGTAGCCGCCCATCGAAAAGCCGACGAGCACGAAGGACGGCGGCGCATCGAGCAGGGCGCGGCGCGCCATCGCCTCGAGGGTGGAATCGTGACGCAGGTCGGCATGCGCCAGCGGGCCATACGGCGCCAGCCGGTCGCGCATGCCGTCCCAGAGCGTCTCGTCGGCCATGTAGCCGGGAACGAGCAGGATGGACATCGCACCATGATAACAAACGCCGTCTCCGCACCATTTTTTCCGCCATGCCAGGCTTTTCACCCATCCCACATACTTTTGCGCCAAGCCTTCTCCTCCTTTTGCGGGAATTGTTGCAAAACACGTATGTTAGCGCTGACACTTTTATTGCCCATTAACAAAACATTCATTACATTTCGCGCCAGACTGTTCCTCTTCCAGCCGCTGTCAGGGCGGGAAGCGCACCCCATCAGGTACACCCATCCACCAGGAGTCGACGTGATCAAGACCGACAGCGTCCGTACCCAGCTACGGATCACATTTGCATTCATCATTCTCATTTCCTTCCTCTCGACCGCGGTCGCGATCTGGCGCCTGCAGGTGCTGTCGGCCGAGACCGAGGCCCTCACCCAGCGTCCGCTGGCGAAGGAGCGCCTGATCTCGCAATGGCTGCTGAACCTGTCCGTGTCCACCAAGCGCACCGCCGCCGTGGCGCGCGCCAGCGACCCGGAGCTGGCCAAGGTCTTCGCCGAAGAAAGCCGCCAGTCCAGCGAGCGCACCAACGGCCTGCAGAACAAGGTCGAACAGCTGCTCGACACCGCCGGGGAGCGCAGCCAGTTCGCGGCCGCGGTCGAAGCGCGCAAGCACTTCATCAGCGAGCGTGACCGCGTCATGCAGCTCAAGGCCGAAGGCCGCAACGACGAAGCGCTGGCGCTGTACGACCGCAGCTTCGTGGCCAGCGCCCAGCGCTACGTGGACGGCGTGAGCGGCCTGCTGGTGCTGCAGCAGCAAGCCATCGACCAGCGCGCCAGCCAGGTGCTGGACCAGGCGCACGGCAGCGAGAAGGTCTTGATGCTGCTGTGCGCGGTGACCCTGGCCGGCAGCGTCACGGCCTGGCTGCTGTTCTCGCGCACGCTGTTCCGCCGCCTGGGCGGGGAGCCTGCCCTGGCCGTCGCCGTGGCGCGCGAGATCGCGGCCGGCAACCTGGAGGTGGCAATCACCCTGGAGCCGGGCGACCAGCGCAGCCTGCTGTTCGCCCTGCGGCGCATGCGCGACAGCCTGGCCGGCATCGTCGGCCAGGTGCGCCAGGGCACGGCCACGATCGGCGGCTCGGTCGAATCGATGGCTGTGGAGACCGAGGAGCTGGCGCGCCGCACCGAAAGCCAGGCCGCGTCGCTGGAAGAGACGGCGTCCTCGATGAACGAACTGACCCACGCCGTGCAGCAGAGCGAAGCCAACGCCGAGCAGGCCAACCGGATGGCGCTGGACGCCTCCATGGTGGCGCGCCAGGGAGGCGCCATGGTGGGCGAGCTGGTCGACACCATGGACGCGATCAACGCCTCGTCCTCGCGCATCGTGGACATCATCTCCGTCATCGACGGCATCGCCTTCCAGACCAACATCCTGGCGCTGAACGCCGCGGTGGAAGCGGCGCGCGCCGGCGAGCAGGGGCGCGGCTTCGCCGTCGTCGCCACCGAAGTGCGGGCGCTGGCCCAGCGCTCGGCCGCCGCCGCCAGGGAGATCAAGGACCTGATCGACGACTCCACCCAGCGCGTGGCCAGCGGCACCGCGCCGGCCCGGCCGGCGCCACCATGGCCGGAATCGTCGAGAGCATCGGCCGCGTGACCGGCATCATGGACGAGATCCTCGGCTCCAGCCGCGCGCAGTCGAGCGGCATCCAGCAGGTGCATCAGGCGATCGCGGACATGGACGGCATGACCCAGCAGAACGCTACCCTCGTCGAGGAGTCGGCCACGGCCAGCCAGGCCATGCGCGAGCAGGCGCTGGCGCTGGCGCAGCTGGTGGCGGTGTTCCAGGTGGGCGGGCAAGCCGCCCCGCGGCCGGCGGCGGCCTCTGCGCACAAGGCGGCGCGCGCCGTCGTCCCGGTGACGAAGACCAGGCCTGCGAAACCGGCCGCGGCGGCAGGAAGGACCGCGCGCAGCGCAGGTCCGGCGGCGCCGGGCGCAGGGACCCGGCAGGCCGAAACGGTGGCTGCCGGCGACTGGGAAACGTTCTGATCGGACCGGGTCCGGCGCAATGTGCCGGGCCCTGCTATCCTTGCCTGAGCAGCTTTACCGGACCTCCCCTTTCTTTCGACGAGCCAGACCATGAACCTCCCTGCCCACCAGCTCAGCATGACGGTGCTGATGACGCCCGATACCGCGAATTTTTCCGGCAATGTCCATGGCGGCACCATCCTGAAACTCCTCGACCAGGTCGCCTATGCCTGCGCCAGCCGCTACGCCGGCAGCTACGTGGTGACCATGAGCGTCGACCAGGTGACCTTCCGCCAGCCGATCCACGTGGGCGAGCTGGTCACCTTCCTGGCGGCGGTGAACTACACCGGCCGCAGCTCGATGGAAATCGGGATCAAGGTGATCGCGGAAGATATCCGCAGCAAGGTGGTGCGCCACGTGAACAGCTGCTTCTTCACGATGGTGGCGGTGGACGACGACCGCAAGCCGGTGGCCATTGCGCCGCTGGAGCCCGGCACGCCG
>CBIHLT010000111.1:0-16227 GCA_966210615.1 uncultured Massilia sp. | reverse complement strand
GGCCTCGTCTGGCGGCGCGCCGAGCTGGTGCGCGCGGCCTTCGTGTTCTTCGCGCTCGGGCTGGGCGTCGCCCTGCTCGGCTGCGCAATGCCGGCTTGGGAAGCCGCGCGCGCGCGCCCGGCGGTGGCGATCAAGTCGGGCGCCGACGAAGGCGCCCTGTCCCGGCTGGCGCGGGTCTGGCCCTCCGCGGCCTGCCTGCTGCTGGCCGCCGCCTTCGCGTTCGCGCCGCCGGTGTTCGAACTGCCGCTGTTCGGCTATTTCGCCATCGCGCTGCTGCTGATCGGCGGAATCGGCCTGATGCCGCGCTTCGCCGCCGTCACCTTCCGCGCGCTCGAAGCGCTGGTGCTGCGGCGCCGCAGCGCACCGCCCGTCTTGACGCTGTCGCTGGCGCGCCTGGCCAACGCGCCCGGCGAGGCCTCGATCGCCCTCGGCGGCGTGCTCGCCAGCTTCAGCCTGATGGTCGCCATGGGCATCATGGTGGCCAGCTTCCGTGTGTCCGTCGACGACTGGATGGGCCACATCCTGCCCGCCGACCTCTACGTGCGCACCGCGGCAGGCGGCAACACCGGCTTCCTGAGCCCCGCACAGCAGGCCGCGCTGGCCGCGGCGCCCGGCGTGGCCCAGGCCCAGTTCCTGCGCACCCGGCGCGTCACGCTCGACCCGGCGCGCCCGCCGGTGGTCGTGATCGCGCGCGATATCGACACAAGCGATCCGGGCCGGCTGCTCTACCTGGTCGGCGAGACCGCGGCGCCACCGCCAGGTGCGCGGCCCGCCTGGGTGTCCGAAGCCATGCTCGACCTGTACGGCGCCCGCGTCGGCGGGCGCCTGCGGGTGCCGCTGGGCGGGGCCACGGCGGAATTTTTCGTGGCCGGCGTCTGGCGCGACTATGCCAACCAGTCCGGCTCCATCGTGATGCGCCTGGGCGACTACCGCGCGCTCACCGGCGAGGGCGAGGTCACCGACGCCGCCTTGTGGGCCGCGCGCGGCGCGTCCATCGACCAGCTCGAACAGGGCATCCGCGCCCTGCCTTTCGGCGCGGCGCTGCAAATGATGCGGCCCGGCGACATCCGCGAGATGAGCCTCAGGATCTTCGACCGCAGCTTCGCCGTCACCTACCTGCTGGAAGCCATCGCGATCGCGATCGGCCTGTCCGGCGTGGCCGCCAGCTTCTCGGCCCAGACCCTGGCCCGGGCGCGCGAATTCGGGATGCTGCGCCACGTCGGCGTCACGCGCGGCCAGGTCTACAAGCTGCTCGCCTTCGAAGGCGGCTTGCTGACCGTGCTCGGCGTGGCCTGCGGCTTCGCCCTCGGCCTGGTGATCAGCCTGATCCTGGTCTACGTCGTCAATCCGCAATCGTTCCATTGGACCATGCAACTGCACCTGCCCTGGCCACTGCTGGGCAGCGTGGCCGCCGTGCTGCTCGCCGCCTCGGTCGCCACGGCGCTGGTGTCGGGGCGTTACGCGCTGTCGGCGGGCCCGGTGCGCGCCGTCAGGGAGGACTGGTAAATCATGCGCTTCGCCCTATTCTTCATGCTGTTCCTCGCCCGGCTGTGCCATGCGGCGCCGCCGGATTTCGCCGCCGTCACGCCGGGCGCCGCCTTGTCCTTCCCGCGCGACTACGGGGCCCATCCGGAGTTCCGCACCGAGTGGTGGTACGTCACCGGCTGGCTCGAGACGCCGGAGCGCAAGCCGCTCGGCTTCCAGGTCACCTTCTTCCGCAGCCGCACCGACCACGATCCGAACAACCCGAGCGCCTTCGCCCCGCGCCAGCTGGTGATCGGCCACGCCGCCCTGTCCGACCCGTCGGTGGGGCGCCTGGTGCACGACCAGCGCAGCGCGCGCGAGGGTTTCGGCCTGGCCTGGGCGCGCACCGGCAACACCGACCTGAAGCTGGACGACTGGCGCATGGTGCGCGACGCCGGCGGCGGCTACCGCGTCACCATCCGCTCCGGGGAACTGAACCTGGAGCTCAGGCTGCGCCCCACCCAGCCGGTGCTGGTGCAGGGCGAAGGCGGCTATTCGCGCAAGGGGCCGAGTCCCCGGCACGCGAGCTACTACTACAGCGAACCCCAGCTGGAAGTGACGGGCAGCGCCGGCCGCGCCGGCATGGCGCCGGTGGCGGTCAAGGGGAGCGCATGGCTCGATCACGAATGGTCGAGCGAGGCGCTGATGCCCGACGCGGCGGGCTGGGACTGGATCGGCGCCAACCTCGACGGCGGCGGCGCCCTGATGGCTTTCCAGATCCGCGCCAAGGGAGGTGGTAAACTATGGGCGCACGCGACCGTGCGCGACGCGTCGGGAAAGGTGACGCGCTACGCGCCGGACGAGGTCAGTTTCACCCCGCAGACGCGCTGGAAGTCGCCGCGCACCCAGGCGGAGTACCCGATCGGCACCGAGGTGGCGACCGGGCCGCTCCGCTGGCGGATCGTTCCCCTGCAGCCGGACCAGGAACTCGATTCGCGCCGTTCGACCGGCGCGGTCTACTGGGAAGGCGCGGTCACGATCCTGCGCGACGGCAAGCGCCTGGGGCGGGGCTACCTGGAGATGACCGGCTATGTGCAGCCGATGAAGTTATAAATATAGATGTGACCCGAAGCTGTGACCCCAAGAACATAACAAGCGACACGATGACCAAGCGTTCCACCAGCAATCCGGATTCCAACCCTTCCCGCAAAGGCAGCCTGGCCACGCTGAAGGGCCTGCTGCCCTTCCTGCGTCCCTACCGCCGCCAGTTCGTCCTGGCCGGCATCGCGCTGCTGTTCGCGGCCGGGGCCACCCTCGCCATTCCCGCCGCCTTCAAGCAGATGATCGACCTGGGCTTCGCGCCGGCGATTGCCGGCAGCGCCGGCAGCAGCAACATCGAGCACGTGGACGCCACCTTCCTGGCCCTGTTCGGCCTGGCGGCGCTGCTGGCGGTGGCCACGGCGGCGCGCTTCTTCACCGTCTCGTGGCTGGGCGAACGCGTCACCGCCGACATCCGCAGCGCGGTCTACCGCCATGTGGTGCAGCAGAGCCCCGAATTCTTCGAGACCACCCGCACCGGCGAAGTGCTGTCGCGCCTGACCACCGACACCACCCTGATCCAGACCGTGGTCGGCACCAGCATCTCGCTGGCCCTGCGCAACACGCTGCTGTTCGCCGGCGGCCTGGTGATGCTGTTCGTGACCAGCCCCAAGCTGACCAGCATCATCCTGGGCCTGATGGTCCTGGTGGTGCTGCCGATCGTGATGTTCGGCCGCCGCGTACGCAAACTCTCGCGGGATTCCCAGGACCGCATCGCCGACGCCTCGGCCCTGGCCGGCGAGATCCTCAACGCCATGCCGACGGTGCAGGCCTTTACCCACGAGGCCAGGGAAGCGAAGCGCTTCGGCGCCTCGGTGGAAGACGCCTTTGGCACCGCGATCCGCCGCATCCGCGCACGCGCCACGCTGACCATGCTGGCGATCCTGCTGGTGTTCGGCGCCATCGTGTTCGTGCTGTGGCTGGGCGCCCATGCGGTCCTGCAGGGCAGCATGACCAGCGGCGACCTGGGCCAGTTCATCCTGTACGCCGCCATGGTGGCGGGTTCGGTCGGCGCGCTGTCGGAAGTGATGGGCGACGCCCAGCGCGCGGCCGGCGCCACCGAGCGCCTGCTGGAGCTGCTGGCGGCCCGCTCGGACATCCAGAACCCGGCGCACCCGAGCCCGCTGCCGGCGCGCACCGCCAACGGCGCGCGCCTGGCCCTGGCCGACGTCACGTTCTCCTACCCCTCGCGCCCCGAAAGCGCGGCGCTGTCGCACCTGAACCTGGACATCCGCGCCGGCGAGACCGTGGCCGTGGTCGGCCCGTCCGGCGCCGGCAAGACCACCTTGTTCCAGCTGCTGCTGCGCTTCTACGATCCGCAGGCGGGCAGCATCCGGCTCGACGGCGTGGACATCCGCGACCTCGACCTGCATACCCTGCGCAGCGCGATCGGCATCGTGCCCCAGGACACGGTGATCTTCTCGGCCGACGCGCTCGAGAACATCCGCTACGGCCGCCCGGACGCCAGCGACGCGGAAGTGTTCGCCGCCGCGAAGATGGCGGCCGCCCACGAATTCATCGAGCGCCTGCCGGAGGGCTACCAGTCCTTCCTGGGCGAGCGCGGCGTGCGCCTGTCGGGCGGCCAGCGGCAGCGCATCGCGATCGCCCGCGCCTTGCTCAAGAACCCGCCGCTGCTGCTGCTCGACGAAGCCACCAGCGCCCTCGACGCCGAATCCGAGCGCCTGGTGCAGCGCGCGCTGGAGGCGGCCATGGTCGGCCGCACCACCATCATCATCGCCCACCGCCTGGCGACGGTGCAACGCGCCGACCGCATCGTGGTGCTGGACGAGGGCCGGATCGTGGAGTCCGGCAGCCATGCCGAGCTGGTGGCGCTGGGCGGGGTATACGCCAACCTGGCGGCCCTGCAATTCCAGCTGCACGCGCCGGTGGCTGCCTAGGGAAGTCCGCAATTGTGAATTCCGGCGCACCTCGGTGCGCCGTTTTTCATCCTGGTTCACTATCTTATCGAAGACATATTTGTGTTGTTCCGCGACACAATCTGACTCCCCAAAGCCTGTTTTTAGTTGCCCTGCGACAACTTAGCGCGCTAAGATGACTGGTCACCTTTCTCCCTTGACCAACGCGGCCGCTTATGAAAAACAGCAAATATCATCCCGCCAACTGGAGCGTGGGCACGCGCATCAGCGCCATCAACTTTACCCTCGCCAGCGTCATCATCGCCATGCTGGTCGCCGCCATCACGGTGTCGACCTCGCGCATGCTGGAAGAGCGCGCCGCCCAGAGCGTTGCGAACGAGCTCAGGGGTGTGACCAGCACCGTGGAGCTGTTCAACAAGACGGTCAGCGGCCAGGCCGTTGGACTGGGCCACATCTTCCGCGCCTCGCTGCCGGGCACCCTGGAGCTCGATACCGAGAGCACCAGCACCATCGACGGCAAGACCGTGCCGCGCCTCAAGCTCGACGGCAATCCGCTGAACCTCGACTTCAGCGCCCCGGACTCCTTCACCGAGCAGACCGGCGGCAACGCCACCATCTTCGTCCTCGACGGTGAGGACTTCGTGCGGGTCAGCACCTCGGTCAAGAAGGAAAACGGCGCGCGCGCCGTCGGCACCAGCCTGGACCGCGCCAGCCCGGCCTACGCCGCCCTGCGCGAGGGCAAGACCTACATCGGCATGGTCAGCCTGTTCGGCAAGCCCACCATCACCCAGTACGAGCCGGCGCGCGACGCCAGCGGCAAGATCGTCGGCGCGCTCTACGTGGGCGTCGACATCAGCAAGGACATGGCGCTGCTGAAGGAACGCATCCGCGCGATCAAGATCGGCGACACCGGCTACTTCTACGTGCTCAACGCCGCGCCGGGCAAGCACTACGGCGAGCTGGTGGTCCACCCGGCCAAGGAAGGCCAGAACATCCTCGACAGCCGAGACGCCGACGGCCGCGCCTTCATCAAGCAGATCCTGGAAACCAAGAACGGCAGCATCCACTACGACTGGCAGAACCCGGGCGAATCCAGCCCGCGCGAAAAGTTCGTGGCCTACGCCTATGTCAAGGACTGGAACTGGGTGGTCGCCGGCGGCACCTACCGCGACGAGATCGTCTCCGCCGCCGCCGACCTGCGCAAGCGCTTCATCCTGCTGGGCCTCGTGTCGCTGGCCGTCCTGTCGGGCGTGCTGCATTACGCGATCCGCCGCAGCGTGTCGCGTCCGCTGGCCGAAGTGCAGGAAGTGGCCAGGCGCATCGCCGAAGGCGACCTCACCGCCCAGGCCACCGTGCTGCGCCGCGATGAGATCGGCGCCCTGACCCAGGCCATGAACGCCATCGGCGGACGCCTCTCCAGCGTGGTCGGCCAGGTGCGCGAAGGCGCGGAGCAGATCGCCAACGCCTCGCAGGAGATCTCGGCCGGCAACCTCGACCTGTGCTCGCGCACCGAAGAGCAGGCCGCCAGCCTGGCCACCACGGCCTCGTCGATGGACGACCTGACCGGCACCGTGCGCCAGAACGCCGAACACGCGACCCAGGCCAACGAGCTGGCGCGCAATGCGTCGAGCATCGCCCAGAAAGGCGGCGACACCGTGGCCCAGGTGGTCGAGCGCATGGAGTCGATCACCCAGGCTTCGCGCAAGATCTCGGACATCACCGGCGTCATCGACGGCATCGCCTTCCAGACCAACATCCTGGCGCTGAACGCCGCGGTGGAAGCGGCGCGCGCCGGCGAGCAGGGGCGCGGCTTCGCGGTCGTGGCCAACGAAGTGCGCGGCCTGGCCCAGCGCTGCGCGGCCGCCGCCAAGGAAATCAAGACCCTGATCGACGCCTCCAACGGCGCGGTCGACGCCGGCAGCCGCCTGGTGGCCGAAGCCGGCCAGACCATGCAGGAAGTGCTGGCCAGCGTGGGCCGCGTGACCGACATCATGGCCGACATCAGCGCGGCCGGCGCCGAGCAGACGCGCGGCATCGAGGACGTCAACCGTGCGATCAACGAAATGGATGGCGTGACCCAGCAGAACGCGGCCCTGGTGGAAGAGGCCAGCGCCGCCGCCACGGCGATGCACGAGCAGGCCGATGCGCTGGCCCGTGCGGTGCGCCAGTTCCGCCTGGCCGAGGAAGCCGCCCCGGCCTTGCCTCAGACCCGCCGCCCGGCACTGGCCCGCTGACAAGCCAGGGTGTAAAGTGGCGGGCTCTTGTCCCAGGAGCCCGCCTTGAACGAATCCGAACTGCAGCGCCGCTGCCATGCCATCTTCCCGGGCCACCGCCCGCGCCGTCCCGCCGAGCTCTACGCCGACATGGCGGCCTGGTGCGCACAGAACGACATCGAGCATGATGTCTACGGCAGCGGCGCGCTGATCCAGTCCTTCGAGGACAAGGTCGCGCGCCTGCTGGGCTTCGAGGCCGCCGTCTTCTGCGTCACCGGCACCATGGCCCAGGTGACCGCCTTGCGCCTTGGCGCCGACGACCGGGGCAGCCGCCTGGTGGCCCTGCATCCGACTTCGCACATCTTCGTGCACGAGCGCTCGAACTACCAGCTGCTCGGGCACTTCCACGCCCTGCAGGCGGGCGAGCGCCACCGGCCCTGGACTGCCGCCGACCTGGAAGCCATCCCCGACCGCCTGGGCGCCGTGGGCCTCGAGATCCCGATGCGCGAGATCGGCGGCCAGCTGTCTTCATGGGAAGAGCTGGAAGCGATCAAGGCCCATTGCCGCGCACGCGGCGCCCACCTGCACATGGACGGCGCGCGCCTGTGGGAAGCCCAGGCAGGCTACGGGCGCACTGCCGCGGAAATCGCAGCCGGCTTCGATTCCGTCTACGTCTCGCTGTACAAGGGCATCGGCGGACTGGGCGGCGCGATGCTGGCCGGCGGCCGCGCCTTCGTCGAGCGCGCGGCCGAATGGTTCCGGCGCGAAGGCGGCAACGTCATCCACCGCTCGCCCTACGTCGTCGCGGCCGCGATGCAGTTCGAGCAGCGTCTGGCGGCCATGCCAGCCTACTTCCGCCGCACGCAGTTCCTGTACGAGGCACTGCGCGCGCATCCGGAAATCCGGGTCAACCCGGCCGCGCCGCAGGCCAACATGCTGCACCTTCACCTGCCCGTGAGCCGTGCACGCGCCCTGGCGATCCGCGACGAGCTGGCGCTCGGGCATGGCATCTGGCTGTACAACCGCGTGGCCCACAACGCCCTGCCGGAGACGAGTCTGGTGGAGATCTACGTCGGCGAGAACCTGGCGGCCATGGACGACGACACCGTGCGCGGCGCCTTCGCCCTCTTCGCGGCCAAGCTGTCTGAGTTACAATAGCCGGCTACTGTAGAAAGACCCGCAATGCGCCAATACCTCGAATTCATGCGCCATGTAAAAGAGCATGGCGCCGTCAAGACGGACCGCACCGGCACCGGCACCCTGTCCGTCTTCGGCTACCAGATGCGCTTCGACCTGCAGGAGGGTTTCCCCCTCCTGACGACCAAGAAGGTCCACCTGAAGTCCATCATCCACGAGCTGCTGTGGTTCCTGCAGGGCTCGACCAACATCGCCTACCTGAAGGAACACGGCGTCACCATCTGGGACGAGTGGGCCGACGCCAACGGCAACCTGGGCCCGGTCTACGGCTACCAGTGGCGCAGCTGGCCGGCGCCGAATGGCGAACACATCGACCAGATTGCGCAGGTGATGGACCAGATCAGGCACAATCCGGACTCGCGCCGCATGATCGTCTCGGCCTGGAACGTGGCCGACGTACCGAACATGAAGCTGCCGCCCTGCCACGCGCTGTTCCAGTTCTACGTGGCCGGCGGCAAGCTGTCCTGCCAGCTCTACCAGCGCAGCGCCGACATCTTCCTGGGCGTGCCCTTCAACATCGCCTCCTACGCGATCCTGACCCACATGATGGCCCAGCAGGCGGGCCTGGAAGTGGGCGACTTCGTCTGGACCGGCGGCGACTGCCACCTGTATTCGAATCACCTGGAACAGGTGGAGCTGCAGCTCTCGCGCGAGACCCGCAAGCTGCCGCGCCTGGAAATCAAGCGCAGGCCGGACTCCCTGTTCGACTACCGCTTCGAGGATTTCGAAGTGGTCGGCTACGACCCGCACCCGGCAATCAAGGCGCCGGTCGCGGTCTGACCCGTCTTCACGGCTTGACAGAACGCTTGCAAACAGACAACATTTGCAACTCGGAATTACAATCAACGCGAGGACGGTTACAAGGATGCCTGCGCTTCCATTCGAATCACACCTGAGGGCCGGCCCATGGCGCACTTGACTCTCGTTGTCGCCGTCGATGCCCGGAACGGCATCGGCGTCGACAACCAGCTGCCCTGGCACCTGCCCGAGGACCTGGCCCACTTCAAGCGCGTCACCCTGGGCAAGCCCATCATCATGGGCCGCAAGACCTTCGACTCGATCGGCCGGCCGCTTCCGAAGCGCCGCAACATCGTCGTGACCCGCAACGCCGCGTGGAGCCACGAAGGCGTGGAGACCGCGCCTTCGCTGGAGGCGGCGGTGGCGCTGCTGGCGGGCGAGCCGGCCAGCATCATCGGCGGGGCCCAGATCTTCCGCGAGTCCGTGGACATGGCCGATGCGATGATCGTCACCCACATCGACCGCGTCTACCGCTGCGACACCTTCTTCCCGGCCATCGATCCCGCGCTCTGGCGCGAGACCGGGCGCGAGCCCCATCATTCCGACGCGGAAGGCGTCGACTACGCCTTCGTCACCTACGTCCGCAAGGAGCGCTGAATGGCCGACCAACACATCCTCCCGCCCGGTTCGCGCGGCGGCGACCGGTTCGCCGGCAAGATCGCGGTCCTGATCGCCGTGCTGGCGACCATCGGCACCCTGTTCGCCTTCCTGGGCAGCAGCTCGCACAACGATGCCGCCATGTACAAGAGCAATGCGGCGATCGACAAGACCAGTGCCGCCAACGCCTGGAGCCATTACCAGGCCAAGTCGAACAAGCAGAACCTGGCCGAGCTGGCGTCGAACCTGCCGGGCGTGAACCAGCTGCGCTACCGCGACGAGATGGAGCGCTACCAGGGCGAGAAGGAAGTCATCCGCAAGGAAGCCGAGCGCTGGGAAGCCTCCTCGAGCGAATGGAACCGCCGCGCCGAGGAAGAGCTGCACCGCCAGCGCCAGTGGGCCGCCGCCTCGGTGGCCCAGCAGATCGCGATCACCCTGGCCGCCATCACCCTGCTGGCGCGCCGCACCTGGCTGCTGACCCTGACCTGCGCCGTGGCCGCCTTCGGCATCACCCTGGCGATCTTCGCCGCCCTGCACACCGCGCCGACCGCGATGTCGCCGGTTCCGCTGATGAGCGCGCTGGCCGCGGCGGCCTTGACCGAGGGATTGCGGCGCGCCGGCAAGCGCATGGACGGCTAAAGTGCGCCCCTGAAGCCGGACTCTGGATAATCTAGCAAAAATAATTGCACCGGAGTCCGCGATTTCTGCGAAAATCCGCTTCTTCTTTTTTTCGGTGCCGTGCGCGGCGGCCGGGCCTGTCCGGGATGACCCGGTGAGGGACCGCCGCCCCCACGGCGCTTCGCATTGGAGCTGTCGATGAAATTTCGTTTCCCCATCGTCATCATTGACGAGGACTTCCGCTCGGAGAACACCTCCGGTCTCGGCATTCGCGCCCTGGCGGCCGCGATGGAACAGGAAGGCATGGAGGTCGTGGGCGTCACCAGCTACGGCGACCTGTCGTCCTTCGCCCAGCAGCAGTCGCGCGCCTCGGCGTTCGTGCTGTCCATCGACGACGAGGAATTCGGCGGCGGCTCGCTGGAAGAGACGGACTTCGCCCTGGCCGGCCTGCGCGCCTTCGTCCAGGAGATCCGCCACAAGAACGCGGACATCCCGATCTACATCTACGGCGAGACCCGCACCAGCCGCCACATCCCGAACGACATCCTGAAGGAGCTGCACGGCTTCATCCACATGTTCGAGGACACCCCGGAATTCGTGGCGCGCCACATCATCCGCGAAGCCAAGTCCTACCTCGACAGCCTGGCGCCGCCCTTCTTCCGCGCGCTGGTGAACTACGCCTACGACGGCTCCTACTCGTGGCACTGCCCGGGCCACTCGGGCGGCGTGGCCTTCCTGAAGTCGCCGATCGGCCAGATGTTCCACCAGTTCTTCGGCGAGAACATGCTGCGCGCCGACGTCTGCAACGCGGTCGAGGAACTCGGCCAGCTGCTCGACCACACCGGCCCGGTGGCCAAGTCCGAGCGCAACGCCGCGCGCATCTACAATGCCGACCACTGCTACTTCGTGACCAACGGCACCTCGACCTCGAACAAGATGGTCTGGCACTCGACCGTGGCGCCGGGCGACATCGTGGTCGTGGACCGCAACTGCCACAAGTCGATCCTGCACTCGATCATCATGTGCGGCGCGGTGCCGGTGTTCCTGATGCCGACCCGTAACAACCTGGGCATCATCGGCCCGATCCCGCTGGAAGAATTCACGCCCGAGTCGATCGCCCGCAAGATCGAGGCGAACCCGTTCGCGCGCGAAGCCGTCAACAAGAAGCCGCGCATCCTGACCATCACCCAGTCGACCTACGACGGCGTGGTGTACAACGTCGAGACCCTGCGCGAAATGCTGGACGGGAAGATCGACACCCTGCACTTCGACGAAGCCTGGCTGCCGCACGCCGCCTTCCACGACTTCTACAAGAACATGCACGCGATCGGCAAGGACCGTCCGCGCGCCAAGGAGTCGATGATCTTCTCGACCCAGTCGACCCACAAGCTGCTGGCCGGCCTGTCGCAGGCCTCGCAGGTGCTGGTGCGCGAGTCGGAATCGGTCAAGCTGGACCAGGACGCCTTCAACGAGGCCTACCTGATGCACACCTCGACCTCGCCGCAGTACTCGATTATCGCCTCCTGCGACGTCGCCGCGGCCATGATGGAAGCGCCGGGCGGCACCGCCCTGGTCGAGGAATCGATCCTGGAAGCGCTGGACTTCCGCCGCGCCATGAAGAAGGTGGACGAGGACTTCGGCCAGGACTGGTGGTTCAAGGTCTGGGGCCCGGACGTGCTGTCGGAAGAAGGCATCGGCGAGCAGAAGGACTGGATGATCCACGCCGACGACGACTGGCACGGTTTCGGCAAGCTGGCCGAGGGCTTCAACATGCTGGACCCGATCAAGTCCACCATCGTGACCCCGGGCCTGGGCCTGGACGGCAAGTTCGGCGAAACCGGCATCCCGGCCTCGATCGTGACCAAGTACCTGGCCGAGCATGGCGTGATCATCGAGAAGTGCGGCCTGTATTCCTTCTTCATCATGTTCACCATCGGCATCACCAAGGGCCGCTGGAACACGCTGGTGACGGCGCTGCAGCAGTTCAAGGACGATTACGACAAGAACCAGCCGATGTGGCGCGTGATGCCGCAGTTCGCCGGCGCCAACCCGCGCTACGAAAACCGCGGCCTGCGCGACCTGTGCACCGAGATCCACCAGTTCTACGCGCAGTACGACGTGGCGCGCCTGACCACCGAAATGTATTTGTCGGACATGGTGCCGGCCATGAAGCCGTCGGACGCCTTCGCCAAGATGGCGCATCGCCAGATCGAGCGCGTGGCGATCGACCAGCTGGAAGGCCGTATCACGGCGATCCTGCTGACACCGTACCCGCCGGGCATTCCGCTCCTGATTCCGGGCGAGCGCTTCAACAAGACCATCGTCGACTACCTGCGCTTCGCGCGTGACTTCAACGAGCGCTTCCCGGGTTTCGAGACCGATGTGCACGGCCTGGTCAAGCGCGAGGTGGACGGCAAGCTGGGGTACTTCGTGGATTGCGTGAAGCAGGACGCGTAAGCCTTGTTGGAGAGCCCGGCGAAAGCCGGGCTTTTTGCTTGATGGGCTGCGGTAGGGACGCAAGTTTGCGTAAACTGCCGCAAAAATTTATTACGCCCGGTGTCACACCATCGCCCCCTGAATCGTCCTTGCTGCACGACCAGCATCCACCAAGGACGACATGCCCGCCACCTCTCTCCAATCATGCACTGGCGCCCCCGCCGCCCCAGGAGTATGCTCCCAGCGCATGGACCCCATCAACCTGGATCACGCCCGCTTCTTCGCCTCGCGCCGCCGCCGGCTGCAGCGCATCGCCTACCGCATGCTCGGCTCCGTGGCCGAAGCCGAGGACGTGGTGCAGGACGCCTACTTGCGCTGGCACAACGCCGACCGCGAGGCCGTGGTCGAGCCCGAAGCCTACCTGGTGCGCACCGTCACCCGCCTCTGCCTCGATGTGCTGAAATCCGCCCGCGTCCAGCGCGAGCAGTACATCGGCGCCTGGCTCCCCGAACCCTGGATCGACCCCGACGACGAAACCGACGACATCACCCTGCCCCTCATGCTGGCCATGGAGCGTTTGTCGCCGCTGGAGCGCGCCGCCTTCCTGCTGCACGATGTGTTCGAGATGGAGTTCAGCGAAGTGGCCGACGCCATCGGCCGCGACCCGGCCGCCGCCCGCCAGCTGGCGAGCCGGGCGCGCACCCACGTCAGCGCGGCGCGCCCGCGCTTCCCGGTGGCCGACGAGCAGCGCCAGAAGATCGCCAGCGCCTTCTTCGCCGCCTCGCGCAGCGGCAACCTCGGCCAGCTCAAGCAGTTGCTGGCCGACGACGTGGTGTTCTACGCCGACGGCGGCGGCAAGCGCAATTCCTCGATCAACCCGATCTTCGGCCTGGACAAGGTGAGCCGTTTCCTGGCTGCCCTGGCGGGCAAGGGTTGGAGCACGTCCGAGCTGGTGCGCGAGACCTGGATCGACGGCCTGCCCGGCCAGATCACCCGGGAGAACGATGCGCTGCCCCAGACCCTCGCCGTGGACATCGACGGCGGCAAGATCAAGGCGATCTACGTGACGCGCAACCCGGACAAGCTCGGCCACCTCGGCCAGGCCGGCTAGCGGCGCTTGAGCTCCACGCCTGCCGCCACAGGCGCAGGCGCCGCGCGCAGCTCGGCCAGCGCCTGGGTGATCACGCTGCGCGCCGCGGACAAGCCCAGCAGGCCCATGACGGCCGCCACCAGCAGGTCCGGCACGCCGCTGCCGGCCTTCCAGACGCCGACGGCCGCCAGCAGCACGGCCAGGTTGCCGATCGCATCGTTGCGGGTGCAGAGCCAGACGGAGCGCATGTTGGCGTCGCCGTTGCGGTAGGCGAACAGCAAGGCGCCGACCAGGCAGTTGGCCCCCAGCGCGGCCACGCCGATCGCGCCCATGGCCTGGGCTTGCGGGAGGGTGCCGGAACGCAGGTGCCAGAAGGTGGCGCCCAGGACAAAAATTCCGTAGAACCCCATCGTGGCGCCCTTGACCAGCGCGGTGCGCGAACGCCACACGGGCGCCAGCGCCAGGACGAACAGGGAAATGCCGTAATTGGCCGCGTCGCCCAGGAAGTCGACGGCGTCGGCGAGCAGCGAAACCGAGCCGGCCCGCCAGCCGCCGGCCAGCTCCACGACGAACATCAGGGCGTTGACCCAGAGCGCAATCCAGAGAATGCGGCGGTAGCGCGGATCGGCGGGCGGCTTGCCCGTGGCGCAGCCGCCATTGCAGCAGGAGGACATGGAAACCTCAATATGATTCAGTTTCTACGAGCACCTGCTAAAAACTGAATCAGGTTTTCGGCAGGGTGACGCCATGCTGGCCCTGGTACTTGCCGCCGCGGTCCTTGTACGAGGTTTCGCACACTTCGTCGCTCTCGAAGAACAGCACCTGGGCACAGCCTTCGCCGGCGTAGATCTTGGCGGGCAGCGGCGTGGTGTTCGAGAATTCCAGGGTCACATAGCCTTCCCATTCGGGCTCGAAGGGGGTGACGTTGACGATGATACCGCAGCGCGCGTAAGTCGACTTGCCGAGGCAGACGGTCAGCACATTGCGCGGGATGCGGAAGTACTCGATGGTGCGGGCCAGCGCGAAGGAATTCGGCGGGATGATGCAGACATCGCTCTTGACGTCGACAAAGGAGTTGGAATCGAAGTTCTTCGGGTCCACGATGGTGCTGTTGATGTTCGTGAACACCTTGAACTCGTCGGCGCAGCGGATATCGTAGCCGTACGAAGACGTGCCCCACGAAATGATCTTGCGGCCTTCCGACTCGCGCACCTGGCCGGGCGAGAAGGGTTCGATCATGCCGTGTTGCTCCGCCATGCGGCGGATCCATTTGTCGCTCTTGATAGTCATCGTGGTGTTTCCAAAGCAGGAAGAAAATCCTGCAATTTTACGCGAAATGCCGGGACAAATGCGCTGTCATAATGGACAGGATTGCCGTAATGGCAATTTATGCGTAGGATGGGATTTTTCCTGCTCATGGAGGTGTCAGATGCACAACGCAAGCAAGGCCTTGCTGGCCGCAAGCGCGCTGGTTCTCGCCGGCTGTTCCGCCCCGCCGGCCATCGAGGAGGCGCCACCCGCCGTGGCCAGCCAGGAAACCGGCACCAGCCAGGACCACAACATCACCGGTTCGCGCATCAAGAACCGCAAGGATACCGACCGTGTCGTGCGCACCATGAGCCAGCAGGACGCGAAAAACGCCATGGATTCGGGCCCGCGCCCGCTCCAAAGCCAGTAATTCCCGGCGAGCGCTCAGCCGGCCCGCGCCAGCGGTTCGGCTGCCGCCCGCCCCTGCCCCAGCAGGCGCCCGATCATGTCGTGCGTCAGGCGCGCCGTCGCTTCCGGCTTTTCCATCGGATAGAGGTGGGTTCCCTGGATCTCGACCAGGTTCTCGCCCACCAGCCTGCGCGTGGAAGCCAGGCCGGCCTGGCGCAGCTCTTCCGAATCGGTCCCCGCGATAAAGCCCACCGGCACGGGGAAGGATTCGCGCAGCAGCCCGCCCAGGTGGTGCGGCAGTCCATTGTAGATATCGGTTTCGACTTCGCGCCGGAAGCGCAGGGTCACGCCCTCGGGATGCGGCTCCAGGCCGTGGTCCAGGTAGTCGTCGAGGGCGCCCGGCGCCCAGGCCTGGAACATGGTCTTGGACGCGAAATGTTCGTAGGCGGCCTGGCGGTCCGGCCACAGGTGGCGGCGCTTTTCCGAGAACTGGGCCGGCGAGAAGCGCGAACCCCAGCCGCAGCGCTTGACCGCGCGCCAGAGCCAGGCGCGCCAGCCCGCCACCACCGGCGAATCCAGCATCACCACGCAGCGCGCCAGGTCCGGACGGCGCTTGGCCGCCATGGCGCACAGCATGCCCCCCAGCGAATGCCCGACCAGGATCGCCGGACGGCCGTAGCCGTCCAGGTGGGCGACCAGTTCATCGACCAGGTTGTGCCAGCCGTCGTCCACCGGATAACGCGGATCGTGCCCGTGCATGTCGAGCGTCCGCACGTCGTAATGCTGGCGCAGCGCTTCGAGCAGGCGGTTGTACGATCCCGCCGGGTAGCTGTTGCCGTGGGCGAAATGAAGAAGCGGTTTGGACATGGGCGAGAAACGGTGGTGGAACATGGCGAACCATTCTAATGGCTCGCCGCTTCGACGGCCGTCCCGCGCCGCCTGTTTAGAGGGAAACGCCTACTGCCAGGGGGCACCACATAGCCTTGCGCCGCATTGCCCGTGGCGCCGGCCATCTGCAGCGCCGTGCCGTCGGCGAACACCATCTCGCTCGCACGGTTCAGCTGCGCCAGCTTGCGCACGCTGGCGCCGTAGCCGCTGGCGGCATAGGCCTGGTCCAGGGTCGCCAGCGGGAAGATGAACTGCGAGATCCTGATCTTGTTGGCGGCACCGCCGGCCTTGGCCA
>CBIHLT010000110.1:0-16275 GCA_966210615.1 uncultured Massilia sp. | reverse complement strand
GGACATCACCCTTTCACGGTGAGTACCGGGGTTCGAATCCCCGTGGGGACGCCAGCTTAAAGCCGGAGTAGACCAACGCGCATGCGCGGAGAGGTGCTCCGGTTTTTCTATTTGTGCGGCAGTAAGTTGCAGCATCGTTTTAGGTCCCCATCGTCTAGAGGCCTAGGACATCACCCTTTCACGGTGAGTACCGGGGTTCGAATCCCCGTGGGGACGCCAGCTTAAAGCCGGAGTAGACCAACGCGCATGCGCGGAGAGGTGCTCCGGTTTTTCTATTTGTGCGGCAGTAAGTTGCAGCATCGTTTTAGGTCCCCATCGTCTAGAGGCCTAGGACATCACCCTTTCACGGTGAGTACCGGGGTTCGAATCCCCGTGGGGACGCCAGATCAAAAGCCGGAGCAGACCACTTGTGGTGTTCCGGCTTTTTCTTTTCCGAGCCGGTTCGGAGCGCAGTGTCCCTCCGCCCGGCGGACGACGCCATCGCCGCTTCGACACGCTCAGCGGTCTACGCCAAAGCCGATGCCAATCCCCACGCCGGAGCCACGGCCCCAGCCGCGTGAACTGCCAAAGCTGCCAAAGATGGACGTCGATACGCCGCTATTCCTGCCGTCTTTCGTGGCCAGCTGAACAATACAGTTTCGCCAAGGGTCTGTATTCGCCGCGAAGCCCAACTGATTGCAGACTGGTCCGTACTCAGCGATCATCCGGTCCATTTCCGCTTGTTGTTTGCGTGCCTGTTCTTGAGGGGTCGTGCACCCGAGCAAGCACAGTGCGCTCACAGTCGACAAAATCAAAGCGCGCATAGCTGTTCTCCTTGAGCAATAGATCGTCTCAGCCCAGGCCCTGCGGGCGATGGAACGATCATACATCTCAATCGGCTGGCCAGCTTTCTAGAGCACCGCTGGCGCGAGTAGGCGTCTACCTCATCCGATTGTCGGACCAGGTGCATTTCTGTGAGGCGACCGACAGCACAACTGAGGGGAAGTCGGCAGCGACTTTCGCGCGAGCATTGCTCTTGAGCGGCTTGCGGCCTTGCGCTGGTGCAGAAAAAAATCACCAAAACGGCAGCATTCCTTGCAACGCCAGTGCTGCGACAACTCTGTGCGCGTGGAAAAAGCGCTTGTGAAATCAGGTAAAATGACGGCCCCTGTCACCGGCCCCGCGCCACCGCACATGTCCCTGCATCCCGCCGCCACTCCCACGCTCGCCATTTTCTGCAAGGTCGTCGACAACTATGGCGACATCGGCATCTGCTGGCGCCTGGCGCGCCAGCTGCGCCACGAGCACGGCGTGGCGGTGACGCTCTGGGTCGACGACCTGGCAAGCTTCCGCCGCATTTGCCCGGAGGTCGATACCGCCGCGGTCGAGCAGGAAGTGCGCGGCGTCACGGTGCGCCACTGGGCCGGCCAGGAAGGCGCCTTCGAAGCGGACGAGGTGGCCGACATCGTGATCGAGTTCTTCGGCTGCGACATCCCGCCCGGCTATATCGAGGCGATGGCGCGCCGCACGCCGCGTCCGGTCTGGCTGAACTATGAAGGCCTGACGGCGGAGGACTGGGTCGAGGGTTGCCACCGCCTGCCGTCGATGCATCCGCGCCTGAAGCTGACCAAGCATTTCTTTTTCCCGGGCTTTAACGAGCGTACCGGCGGGCTGCTGTGCGAGCGCGGCCTGGATGCGCGCCGCCAGGCTTTCCAGGCCGACCCCGCCGCCCAGCGCGCCTTCCTCGGCCGTTTCGGGCTGTCCGAACGGGAACTGGAGGCGCGCAAGGTCTCGCTGTTCTGCTACCCGTTCGCGCCGGTGGCCGAGCTGTTCCAGGCCTGGGCGCAGGGCGATGAGCCGGTGGCCTGCCTGGTGCCGGAAGGCGTGGCGGCGGACGCCGTGAAGGCGTTCATCGGCGCCGACCCCGTCCCCGGCGCGACGGCGGTCCGCGGCGCGCTGAGCGTGCGCGTGCTGCCTTTCGTGTCCCAGCCGGACTACGACCTGCTGCTGTGGGCCTGCGACCTGAACTTCGTGCGCGGCGAGGACTCCTGGGTACGCGCGCAATGGGCCGGCCGTCCTTTCGTCTGGCACATCTATCCCCAGGATGAAAACCTGCACCACAAGAAATTGCGCGCTTTCCTGGCGCGCTTCGCCCCGGAGCTGCCGGCCCTGAGCGCGTTTTCCCTGGGCTGGAACGGCGCGCAACAGCCCGGGAGCTGGGCGCAAGCCTGGGCCGCGCTGCGCGAGGAATTGCCGCGCATTGCCGAACGCACCAGCACCTGGCGCGGGGAAGTGCTGGCGCATGGCGATTTGGCGACGAAGCTGCTCGATTTCGCACGCGAGCTGGGGCGCGCCCAGGAAAATCGGATATAATGCGCGGTTAGTCTGTTACGGATTCTCACTGAATCCCCAAGGATCAAACGTAGGCTTCACGGCATTTGCCTCTTCAGCCACCGATGATTTAATGCAACTACTTTTTTACGTACACATACTATGAAATTCGCAAAAGAAATTCGTGTTGGTAACATCATCATGGTTGATGAAAAGCCGTTCATCGTTCTGCGTTCCGACGTCAATGGTTCGAGCCGCACCGGCTTCACCTACAAGTGGAAGATGAAGAACCTGCTGACCAACGCTCCGCTGGAAAACGTGTTCCGCGGCGATGACAAGTTCGACGTCGTTGTCCTGGACAAGAAGCCGGTCACCTACTCGTACTTCGCCGATCCGCTGTTCGTCTTCATGGATGAAGAGTACAACCAGTACGAAATCGAAGAAGAGAACATGGGCGACGCCATCAACTACCTGAAAGACGGTATGGAATGCGAAGCCGTGTTCTACGACGGCAAGGCGATCTCGGTCGAACTGCCGACCACCATCGCTCGCCAGATCGTGTACTCGGAGCCGGCCGTCAAGGGCAACACCTCGGGCAACGTCCTGAAGGAAGCCAAGATCGAGAACGCCATCGAAGGCCGCCAGCACACCGTGATGGTGCCGCTGTTCGTGAGCCAGGACGACACGATCGAAATCGACACCCGTACCAACGAGTACAAGAAAGTCGTGCGCAACTAAGCACCGGCTCGATCAAAAAACGCTGCCTGCGGGCAGCGTTTTTTTTTGCACTGTCAAGACAGCGCGGCGCCATGTCACGCTGCTATCCTATTGTTTCAATAACACAATAAGGAGGGGGCATGGACCGCAGGAACTTCGTTCGACTGGGTATGGTGGCCGGCGCCGTCGCCGGTGTGGCGAACACGGCGGCGGCAGCGGCGGCGCCCGGCGCCGGCGGCCTCCTCGATGCCGGGGTGAGGGAGCAACAGGAGGCCATGCGTGCGGGCACGCTCACCTCGCACGCCCTGGTGTCGCGCTACCTGGAGCGCATCGAGGCCATCGACCGCGCCGGCCCGCGCATCAATGCCGTCATCGAAACCAATCCCGACGCCCTCAGGATCGCCGCCGAGCTCGACCGCGAGCGCGCCGCCGGCAAGCCGCGCGGGCCCCTGCACGGCATTCCGGTCCTGCTGAAGGACAACATCGCCACCGGCGACCGCATGAGCACCAGCGCCGGTTCGCTGGCCCTCGACGGCGTGCGCGCGAGCAAGGATGCGTACGTGGCGGCCCGGCTGCGTGCGGCCGGCGCCGTCATCATCGGCAAGACCAACCTGTCCGAATGGGCCAACATGCGCTCGACCCGCTCGACCAGCGGCTGGAGCGGGCGCGGCGGCCAGACCAGGAATCCGTATGCGCTCGACCGCAACACCAGCGGCTCCAGCTCCGGCTCGGGCGCGGCGGTCGCGGCCAGCCTGGCCACGCTCGCGGTCGGCACCGAGACCGACGGCTCCATCGTCTCGCCGTCCTCGAGCTGCGGCATCGTCGGCATCAAGCCCACCCTGGGCCTGGTCAGCCGCAGCGGCATCATTCCCATCGCGCACTCGCAGGACACGGCCGGCCCGATGACGCGCAGCGTGGCCGACGCGGCCCTGCTGCTGGAGGCGCTGGCTGGCGAAGACCTGCTGGACGCCGCCACGCGCGGCAGCGGGGCGCGCAAGCTGGACGCCGCGGCGGCGCTGCGCAAGGATGGCTTGAAGGGCAAGCGCCTTGGTGTGGCGCGCAATTTCTTTGGCGCGCATGACGCCGTCGATGCGCTGATCGGGAAGGAGCTGGCCGTGCTCCAGGCCCAGGGCGCGGTGCTGGTCGACGTCAAGGTCCCGAATACCGACAAGTACAACGAGAGCGAGCTGGCGGTGCTGCTGTACGAGTTCCGCCCGGACCTCGAGGCCTGGCTGGCGGCCTATGCGCCGCACGCCCCGGTCAAGACCATGGCCGACATCATCGCCTTCAACATGAAGCTGGCGAACAGGGAAATGCCTTACTTCGGCCAGGAGCACCTGATCGCGGCCCAGGCCAAGCGTGGCCTGGACGAGAAAGCGTACAAGGAGGCGCTGGCGAACAACCTGCGTTATTCGCGCGAGGAGGGCATCGACCAGGTGCTGCGCGAGCACGAGCTGGACGCGCTGGTCGCGCCCACCGGCGGGCCGGCCTGGCTGACCGACTACATCAACGGCGACCACTACGGCGGCAGTTTCTCGTCGCCGGCGGCGGTGGCGGGCTATCCGCACATCACGGTCCCGGCCGGCTACACGCGCGGCCTGCCGGTCGGCTTGTCCTTCGTGGGCACGGCCTGGAGCGATGCTTCCCTGATCGGCATGGCCTATGCCTACGAACAGGCCAGCCGCCGCCGGCGTGCGCCGACCTTCCCGGCCACGATCAAGGTGTGAGCGCCGCGGTGAAGGTCAGCGGTTCGCCGCCTGCCTGGCCTGGGCGAATACCGGCCCCCACAGCGGGTGGCCATGCTCGCCCTGGCCCAGGTCGAAGTCCGGATCGAGCTTGAACGCGCGGTCGAAGGCCTGGCGGCACTGGGCCTGGCGCCCCGTCACGCAATAGCTGAAGGCGGTGTACTTGAGGGCCGTCAGGCGGTTGCGCGTCGAGCCGCCGTTCATGTCGCCGCCGTTCAGGCGCCGGATGGCGGCGCTGTACTCGCCTTCGTTGTAGAGGCGGATGCCTTCGCGCAGCGCGGCTTCGTCACGGACCGGCACGGGGCGCTCCTGGCGCACCGGACGCTCGGCCTTGTCCGCGCGCTCCCCGCGGTCGGCGCGGTCCGAATGCGCGCGCGATCTTTCCTCCACCCGCACCGACTGGCGCCGCGGCTCCGGCTTGTCGAACAGTTGTTCGAGCTGGGCGCAGCCCGACAGGATCAGGATCATCAGCCCCGGCAGGGCAACACGGTGCAGGTGGCTGGACTTCACTCGCTATCCCCTTCGGTAAAATCGAGCTCGATGACTGCGTTCGCGCCCTTGACCGAGTTCACCGTCACCGTATGTTCCGGGAAGCTCGGGTTGATGATGCGGATCGTATGCTGGCCGGCCGGCAAGCTCAGGCGCTTGAGCGGCGGGCTCACGCCCCGGTTGACGCCATTCACGAGGATCGTGCCCCAGGGCTTGATGAGGAGCTTGTAGGTGGCGCCGGGCTTGGCGGCGGCCGGCAAGACCGTGACCGCCGTCGGCGGCGCGACGCCGGGACGCAGGACCGCGGCCGGCGCGACATCGGGCGTGACGGCCACGCTTCCCGCAGCGGCCGGGACCGGAGCCGGCAGCGCGGGCTGCCTGGCGCCGTCCAGCGCGGGCGGCGGGGCTGCAGGGGCGGGCGCGGCGGCCTGCTGCTGCGCGCCCGGCTCGGGCAAGGTCAGACTCAGGGCGTCGCGCGAATCGGAAGCGTGCAGCAGCGCGAGCAAGGCCGCCAGTCCGCCCAGCAGGACGGTGGCGGCGACGGCCAGCAGCAGCCAGCGCTGCAGGCGCGCCGGCTGCTTCTCGCGCATGAAACCCACCGGCTCGGCATCGGCGGCGAACTGGGCCACCGGCGCCGCTGCCGTTGCCGATGCGAACGGCGTTGCGGATTGGGCTGAGGATTGCGCCGAGGGTGCCGCGGGCGGCACCTGGGCGGCCATGGGCGGGCCGAGCACGACGATGCCCAGCAGGTTGCGCAATTGTTCGATGGTCTGGGGACGTTCCTGCGGGTCGGGCGACAGGCAGCGGTCGATGGCGCCGACGAAGCTGTCGCTGTAGTCGGCCGGCGCGCGGCCGCGCAGCGGCGCCTGGGGCGCCGCCTCCCGCGTGATGGCGAAATGCACGACCGCAGCCAGGTCGTGGATGTCCTGCGCTTCGGTATCGCCGGGCTGGGTGGAGTGGGCGGGCAGCAGCATGGGATCGCCCGAATCGAGCACCAGCACCGTATCCGGGGTGATGGGACGGTAGGGCATCTGCATCGCGTACTGCAGCTCCAGCGATTGCAATACCTGGCGGATAATGCGCCGGCACCAGGGCTCGTTGACCATTTCCTGGTTGTGCTCGACGATCTCGCGGACCGTACGGCCTTCGGTCTGCTGCTGTGGCGTGCTGAGTGTGTCCGTCATCATGGCGTTATGCCGGGCCATGACAAGCAAGCGATGCCGGCCTGACCCGGTTAGTCTGGTTTGTTGCAAATAATGCCAGAACTGCGGAAATGATGACGTGGCCGGGTCAACCGTGCGCGACTGTTACATTTTGCTTACAAATTAATGAATCGCATCTTGAAGTTGCGCCCCTTGATGGCGCCAAATTCCGGTCCCATCGGATTGCCGGCGCTCAGCCGTTCGACGGCCTGGTGCGCGACGCGGCGGTCCAGCGCGACATAGCTGCTGAACTCCGAGATATTGATCTTGCCGACTTGCTCCTTCGTCAGGCCGGCATCGCCGGTCAGTGCGCCCAGCAGGTCGCCGGGGCGCAGCTTGGCCTTCTTGCCGCCGGCGATCAACAGGGTTACCATCGGCGCGGGCCGGCCGGCCTCGGGGTGCTCGCCCAGGGAGTCGAGTGCTTCCCAGGCGGCGTCCTGCTGCTGGTACTCCTCGATCAGGCGCACCCATTTCTTTTCGTTCGGGGCGCACAGGGTGTGGGCCATGCCGGTGCCGCTGCCGCGCCCGGTGCGGCCGATGCGGTGAACGTGCACTTCCGGGTCCTTCGAGACGTCGACGTTGATCACGGTGTCGAGGTCGGCGATGTCCAGGCCGCGCGCGGCGACGTCGGTCGCCACCAGCACCGAGCAGCTCCGGTTGGCGAACAGCACCAGGATCTCGTCGCGCTCCTGCTGTTCCAGTTCGCCGTACAGGGCGAGGGCGGAGAAACCCTGGTCGCGCAGGTAGTCCGCCAGCTCGCGGCAGCGCGCCTTGGTGTTGCAGAAGGCCAGGGCCGAGACCGGGCTGTAGTGCTTGAGCAGGCGGCCCACCGCTTCGTCGCGGCCCTCGAAGCCGATCTCGTAGAAGCGCTGGTTGATCTTGTCGGCCTCGTGGCGGCTTTCGACGGCGATCTCCAGCGGGTCGCGCAGGAAGCCGGCGGTGGCGAAGCGGATGTCGTCCGGATAGGTGGCCGAGAACAGCAGGGTCTGGCGGCGCTGCGGCGTGGCGCGCACGATGTTCTCGATCTCGTCGTAGAAGCCCATGTCGGTCATGCGGTCGGCTTCGTCCAGCACCAGGGTCTGGACGTTGGACAGGTCGAGGGTGCCGCGGCCCAGGTGGTCGCGGATGCGGCCCGGGGTGCCGACCACGATGTGGGCGCCATGCTCGAGCGAGGCCATCTGCGGGCGCATCGACACGCCGCCGGTCAGGGTCAGGATCTTGACGTTGCCGACGCCGCGCGCCAGGCGGCGCAGTTCGTTGGCCACCTGGTCGGCCAGTTCGCGCGTCGGGCACAGCACCAGCCCCTGGACCGCGAACCAGGCCGGGTTGAGCTTGTGCAGGATGCCGATGCCGAAGGCGGCGGTCTTGCCGCTGCCGGTCTTGGCTTGCGCGATCAGGTCGCGGCCCTCCAGCACCGAAGGCAGGCTTTCAGCCTGGATCGCGGTCATCTGGTGATAGCCGAGGGTCGCCAGGTTGGCGAGGAAGGGCGGCGTGAGGGGCAGGGCGGTGAAAGCTTGCATGGGGGCTCCGGCATCCGGCCGCGCCGCCTCAGGCGTCCGGCGTTGCCGGCGCCCAGACGGGCAGTCCGGTCAGGTCGAGGTTGTCGTCGCGGCGCCAGACCGGCAGGCCGGTGGTGTCGGTTTCGTCGAGCAGATGAAGCTGCTCTTGCTTGAGGGTAGCACGGCGGGGACGAGGGCCGGATCGTTTCGGCTCAGTATGGGGAGCAAGCGCAGGATCGAGCGGCGCGGCCGGCTCGAAGCCCGGCAGATCGAACGTTGCGTTGTCTTTCTTGTCTCTCATCTGCCTTTGCTGCCGCAGAAAACAAAAGCCCGGCTCGCTGAGTCGGGCTTTCGATATCGGTATTCTGGTTGCGGGGACAGGATTTGAACCTGTGACCTTCGGGTTATGAGCCCGACGAGCTGCCAGACTGCTCCACCCCGCGTCTGAGAACGATAGTATAGCGCGTTATCGGCCAATAAGCAATGCGGGTCGGTCAGACCGCCCGCAAGCGCCACAGCGAGGTGACTTCCTTCGACCTCGCCGCATGCAGCGGATCGTCCGGATCGCTGGCCTTGCCGTGCACCGGCCGCGTGTCGTGGCGCGTCACCACCTCGAGCCCGGCCGCCGCGATCCAGCCCAGCAGCTGCTCGCGCGGGCGCAGGCCCAGGTGCTCGGCCAGGTCGGACAGGATCAGCCAGCCTTCGCCGTCCGGCTCCAGGTGGGCCGCCAGCCCGTCCAGGAAACCCCTGAGCATGCGGCTGTCCGGATCGTAGACGGCGTATTCGATGGCCGAGCTGGGCTTGCCCGGCAGCCAGGGCGGATTGCAGAGCACCAGCGGCGCGCGGCCTTCGGGAAACAGGTCGGCCTCGATGATGTCCACCTGCTGCGCCAGGCCCAGGCGCGAGATGTTCTCGCGCGCGCAGCCCAGGGCCCGCGCATCCATGTCGGTGGCGAGCACCTGCAGGCCGCGCCGCGCCAGCACGGCCGACAGCACGCCGGTGCCGGCGCCGATGTCGAAGGCGAGTTTGGCGCCCGCTTTGGCGCCGGCGGGCAGCGGGGCCTGGGCCACCAGCTCGACGTATTCGCCGCGCACCGGCGAAAATACGCCGTACCAGGGATGGATGCGCTCATCCAGGGCGGCGATGTGCACGCCCTTGCGGCGCCATTCGTGCGCGCCGATCACGCCCAGCAGCTCGCGCAGCGAGGCCACATAAGGCTCGTCGGCGACGCCGTAGGCTTCCAGGCAGGCCAGGCGCGCGTCCGGCGCGCGGCGCAGCGGAATCGCATGGTCGGCCTCGAAGGGAATCAGGAGCATGGACAGGGTGCGGGCGCGCTGCAGTTGTTGCAGGCGGTGGCGGTGGAAGGCGTCGGTGGGCGACACTGGCGCCTTGGTCGCCTTGGCGCGCCTGGCGCGTTCGCCCTTGTGCTCGACACGGCGCACCAGCGCCTGCAGCAGCTGGCGCGCGTTCTGGAAGTCGCCGCGCCACAGCAGGGCGGTGCCGTCCAGCGCCAGCCGGTAGGCCGTGTCCGCGTTCATGGTGTCGTCCGCGACCACGATCTTCTTCGGGGCCGGCCAGCCGCTTTCGGAACGCCAGCGCGCCGAACGCGTGGCGCCGCCTTCACTCCATTCGATGTGCGTCATCAGTGATGGTGGTGCCAGTTGCCGTCGGTCGATTCCAGGTAGGACTTGACCGCGTCCGGGCTGCCGGTCGCGTGGCGCTTGACCTCGCCGCAGTCGCAGATACCCTGGTAAGGCTGGATATGCGAGCAGGCCGAGACCTTCTGGAGGAAGACCTTGACCGGCTTGGCGCACTTGGCGCATTTGAAAGTGAGGATACGTGCGGGCTTCATGGCTGCAATGAAAATCGATGGGGAAAGAGCGGCATTCTACACCGCTACTCGACAATCACCAGGCTGCTGCCGCCCCCCGCCGGGCGCACCAGCACCTTGGTGGCGATGCGGTCCGTCATCTCCTGCACGTGGGAAATCACGCCCACCTTGCGGCCCATCGACTGCAGGGCGTCCAGCGCGTCCATCGCCACGCCGAGGGTCTCGGTGTCCAGGCTGCCGAAGCCTTCGTCGATGAACAGCGACTCCACCCGCACCCGGTTCGAGGACAGCGAGGCCAGGCCGAGCGCCAGCGCCAGCGAGACCAGGAAGGATTCCCCGCCCGACAGCGAATTCACCGAACGCACCTCGCCGCCCATGTCCTGGTCGCGCACCATCAGCGCCAGCGAGGGGCCGCTGCCGTAGGCGACCCGCTCCAGGCGGTAGCGGCGCGCCAGCTGGGCCAGGTGGGCATTGGCGTAGCCGAGCAGGACGTCCAGGGTGAACTGCTGGGCGTAGTTGCGGAATCGCTTGCCGTCGGCGGAACCGATCAGCTCGGACAGCTTGGCCCAGCGCTGTTCCACTTCCTGCTGGCGTTCGATCTCGGCCAGCACGGACTTGGCCTGCTCGCGGCGCTGCTCGTCCTGGGCCACCTGCAGGCGCAGGCTGGTGGCCAGGTCGTGGGCCATGCGCCGCTCGGCGCCGAGCGCCTCGAAGGCCTGGGCCACGGCTTCGTAAGGCTGGCCGCCCGGCGGGGCACTGGCCAGGTGGGCTTCGCGCTGGGCGCGGCGCTCGGACAGCACGGCGCCGGCGCTGGCGACCTGGGCGTCCAGCGCGGACAGCGCGGCGCGCTCCTGGGTGAGCCAGGTGGCCCCGACCGCCAGCAGCCGGGCCAGCTCCGCGCTGTCGTCCACGGGATCGAGCTCCTCCTGGCGCTGCCGATGCTCCTTGCGGTAGTCTTCCAGCCAGTCGGCGAGGGCCGCGGCAGCCTTGGCGCCGGCGCCCTCGAGCTCCGCGATGCGCTCGGACAGCTGGGTCAGGGCGGCGCGGGCGCGCGCCTCGCTTTGCGCGACTTCGTTGGCCGCGGCCTGGCGTGCGCTCAAGCGTTCGCGCGCCGCGGCCAGGGCGGCGCCCAGTTCGCGTTCGACCTCGCGCGCGGCGCGTCCTTCCCACAGCGCGGCGCGTTCGCCGCGCATGCGCGCCAGCTCGGCCTCGATGCGGGCGAATTCCGCCGCCGTGTGGGTGCCGCTGCGGTCGATCTGGGCGATGCGTTCGAGCGCGCCGGCCGCTTCCGCTTCCAGGGTGGCGATCGCCGCGCCGGTTCGCGTGTGGAGTTCGGTCTGCTCGCGCCACTGCGCAGCTTCGCCCGCGCGCATCTGGCGCCACTCAAGCGGCGCACGGCGCCATGCCGCTTGCCAGCCGTCGCCGGCGGCATTCGCCAGCACCGGGTCGAGTTCGGCGAGCAAGGTATCCAGCTGGGCTGTCGCCGATTCCTGGCGCGCCGATTGGGCCTGCAGGTCGGCGGCCAGGCGGGCGCTGGCCTCGCGTTCGGTGTCGAGCGCCTGCTGCAGGCGCTGGCGCGACGCCTGGGCCTTGTCGAGTTCCGCCTGGGCGGCGTCGCGCGCACCGGCCGCCTGGCGCCAGGCCAGTTCGCGCTGCGCCAGCAAATCGGCCGCCTTGCGGAGCAGATCGCGCTGTTCGTCGAACCAGGCCGTGCGCGCCTCCTCAGCAGGCGCTTCGGCGGCGACAGGGTGGCCGCCCCACTGCGATGCCAGCGCCTCGTTGCGGGCAGCCAGGCCGCTACGCTGGATGTCGAAGGCCGCCAGGCGTTCGCGCGCCGTATCGAGGGCGGCTTGCTGCGTGGCCAGCAGCGCGGCGTTGCTGCGCACCGCCGCACGCGACTGTTCCACTTCGCTGCGCAGGCCGGCCAGCATCGCATGCAGGCGGTCGTCCTGCTGGTGGTAAGGGTGGTCGAGGCCGCCGCAGACCGGGCAGGGCGCACCCTCCGTCAAGGAGGCGCGCAGCTGCTCGACGCTGGCTGCGCAGGCCAGTTCGGCGGCGGCCAGCGAGCGCTCGGCTTGCGCCATGGCCGCTTCCAGGGCCGGCGCCGCCGCGCGGGCTTCGCCCAGGCTGCGCTCCGCCGCGGCGCGCGCCGTGTCGCTGTGATCCAGGTCGCGCGCCAGTTGCGCCATGGTGTGGCGGGCAGTGCTCAGTTCAGTCCAGATACGCTGTGCATCGAGCAGGCGTTCGCGGCGCTGTTCAAGCTGCCCGCGTTCGGCCGCCATGGCGCCGCTGTCGAAGCCTTCGAGGGCGGCTAGCGCCTTGCTGCGCGCCGCGTCGAGTGCGCCCGCGTGTTCCGCGGCCTGGGCCAGCGCGGCCACCGCCGCCGCCTCGCGTTCGCGTGCCTGCGCAAGCGCGCGCTGCGTGCCTTCGATGGCGGTGTGGTTTGCCCCGATGCCGGCCACGGCCTGTTCCGCCTGGGTGAGCAACCTTTCCCATCGTGGCCATTGGCCGGCCATCGCCTCCAGGCGCGCCTGGGCCGCCAGCCAGGCGGCCGCCGCGTCGCGCGACTGGCGCTGGCGCTCCAGCTCCGCCGCCTTGGCCTGGTGTTCGGCGCGCGCATTGCGCGCCTCGACACGCGCCGCTTCCAGCGCGGCCTGGGTTTGCTTGTGGGCCGGCGCCAGCGTGTCCAGGGCGGCGTCCAGCGCCTTGGCCTGGTCCAGCCGCGGCGCGGCGCTGCGCAGGGCTTCCTCCGCGAGGTCGACCTGGACCAGGACGGCGTCGACTTCACTGGTGGTCTGGCGGCGCGCTTCGAGCGCGGCGGCCAGCTCGGCTTCGGACCTGGCGATCGACGCCAGGGCCTGGTGCCGTTCGCCGTCCAGGCGCGCCACGTCGGCCACCAGCGGGCGCGCCGGCTGGACCGCATCGAGCGTCGCCAGCCGCCGGCGGCGCTCGGCCGCTTCCTCGCGCGCGGCGACGGCCTGGGCCAGCGCCTCGGCGGCCTGGGCTTCGCCCTGCTGCAGCTTCGCGGTTTCCTGGTGCCAGCGCAGCTCCTGCTCCAGCACGGCCTGGCGCGCTTCCAGCGCCTGCAGCGCCAGGTCGGCGGTGGCGCGTTCGGTATCGAGCGCAATTCGAGCGTCGAGCGGCAGGGGCGCCTGGTTGGACAGCCTGGCGGCCAGGGACTGGGTGCGCGCCTGTTCGAGCTTGGCGCGCTCGAAGGCGCGGCGCGAGATCTCGCTGTAGATCGTGGTGCCGGTCAGGGTTTCCAGCAGCTCGCCGCGCTCGTTCTCGTCCGTCTTGAGGAAGGCCGAGAACTCGTTCTGGGCCAGCAGCACGGCGCGCGTGAACTGCTCGAAGGACAGGCCAATGCGCTGCACGATCTCGGCTGCGACCTCGGTCTTGGTGCCGCCAATGGCCGCCAGGTCGGGAAGCCGGTGCAGGCTCATCCTGGACGGCTGCAGCGCGCCGCCCGGCTTGCCGTAGGCGCGCCGCACGCTCCAGCGGGCGCGGTAGCGGCCCTCGTCGCTGCCGACGAAATCGACCTCGGACCAGGCCTCGGCCGCGCCGCGCCGCAGCAGGGTGCGCGGGTCGAGCGCCGAGACCGTGTCGCCGCCCACGTCGGGCAGCTGGCTGCCGGCGCGCTTGAGCAGGCGCGGGGTGGCGTCGTAGAGGGCCAGGCAGAGGGCGTCCAGCAGGGTGCTCTTGCCGGCCCCGGTGGGGCCGCTGATGGCGAACAGGCCGCTGGATGCGAGCGGCTCCTGCTCGAAATCGACCGCGAAGGCCTGGGCCAGCGAAGCCAGGTTCTTGCCGCTGATGCGCAGGATCCTCATTCGCCGTCCACCGCGTTGGCCAGTTCCGAGAAAGCGGCCATCAGGTCGGGCGGGGCCTCGGCGCCGAAGCGCTGCTGCCACAGGCGGCGGAAGATGTCGTCCGGCTGCAGGCGCGCCAGCTGGTCGAGGGTGAGCGCGTCGGCGCCCTCGCTGACGGTGCTCATTCTCCTGGTGGGTTCGATCTTGGCGAGGCGCACCGGCTTGCCTTCCAGCGCCGCCTCGACGCGCGCGCGCAGGCCCGGCTCGGGGCCGTCGAGCAGCACCCGCACCTCCAAATAAGGATGGGCCTGCGGCGGCAGGTGGTCCAGTTCCAGCGCTTCGAGCGCGGCCAGCACCTCGTCCAGCGGGGCCGGCGTGGCGGGCACGCGCAGCAGCTGCACCGGACGCGGCACGTGGACCGGCGTTACCGACCGCGCGGCGCCGCCCTCCAGGTCGATGCACAGCACCTGGTGCTGGTAGCCGACTTCCGAGAACGACAGCGGCAGCGGGCTGCCGCAATAGCGCACGTGCTCCTGCTTGCCCACGCGCTGGGCCAGGTGCAGGTGGCCCAGGGCCACGTAGGCCAGGTCCGGATCGAACATGCTCGCCGGCAGGGCCTCGGTGCCGCCGATCACGATGCGGCGCTCGGAATCCTGCGAGGACTGGCCGTCCACCATGTGGCAGTGGCCCATGGCGACGATCGCCTGGCCCTCGCCGCAGCGTTCCTTCGCCAGCGCGTAGGCCTGGCGGTAGAGCAGGGTGGTGCCGTGCAGGTAGGGGTCGAGAGGCGCCTCTCCTTCGGCTTGGCGCGCTTCGCGCGGCACGTCGCCCGGGCGCAGGAAGGGCACGGCCAGGCACCAGGCGCGGGTTTGCCCTTCGCTGTCGCGCAGCGGCAGCACCAGGCGCCCGACGTCGATCTCGCCGTCGCTGCCGCGCACCACGTGGCCGACCACGAAGATGCCGTAGGCTTCCAGCAGCGGGGTCGGCGCCTCCAGCCGGCCCGGCGAATCGTGGTTGCCGGCGATGACCACCACCTGCAGGTGCGGCACGGCGGCCTTGGCGCGCTGCAGGAAGCGGTACAGCTGGCGGTGCGCGAAGGCCGACGGATTGGCGTTGTCGAACACGTCTCCCGCGATCAGGAGCGCGTCGATGCGCTCGGCGACGAGCGTATCCACCAGCCAGTCGAGGAAGCACTGGTGTTCGTAGATCCGGTCGAAATTGTGCAGGGTCTGGCCGAGGTGCCAGTCGGAAGTGTGCAGCAGCCGCATGGGGTCGAAAAAGCAAAGTCTGGTCGGCGCCAACTATAACGCATTGGCTCCCCGAACGCCCCCGGCTTCGACAGCCATTGTCGAAACTTCACTACAATGGCCGCATGAGCGAACTCATTCTTTCGAGCGGCGCCGCGCGCGCCCTGCACCTGGCGGCCCAGGGCCTGGATGTTGCGCGGCGCCGCCGCGCCGTCAAGGCGGACGTGCTGGACGCGATCCGGCGCATGGAGATGCTCCAGATCGACACCATCAGCGTGGTGGCGCGCAGCCCCTACCTGGTGCTGTGGAGCCGGCTCGGCGACTACGACCCCGCCTGGCTGGACCAGCTGCTGGCCGAAGGCAGCCTGTTCGAATACTGGGCCCATGAAGCCTGCTTCCTCCCGATCGAGGACTACGGCCTGTACCGGCACCGCATGCTCGACCCGGAGCGGATGGGCTGGAAGTATTCGGCGCGCTGGATGCGCGAGCACGCCGACGTGGTCGAACGCCTGCTGTCCCATGTGCGCGAGCACGGCCCGGTGCGCTCGGCCGAGTTCGAGCGCAAGGACGGGAAGGGCGGCGGCTGGTGGGAGTGGAAGCCCGAGAAACGCGCGCTGGAAGTCCTGTTCACGGCGGGGCGCCTGATGATCGCGCGGCGCCAGAACTTCCACCGGGTCTACGACCTGGCCGAGCGCGTGCATCCGGAATGGGACGACCGGCGGCTGCCGGATGAAGACGCGGTGCGCCGTGAATTCGCCCTGCGCACGGTGCGCGCCCTGGGCCTGGCCAAGGCCGCCTGGATCCCCGACTACCACCGCACCCGCCGTCCCCACGTCGACCCGGCCCGGCTGGCCGACGAAGGCCTGCTGGTGCGGGCCCGGGTGGACGGCTGGCGCGAGCCGGTCTACCTGCATCCCGATCATCTGGAGCGCGCCCGGCTTGCGGCCGGGGGCGCCCTGAACCCGAGCCTGACCACCTTGCTGTCGCCCTTCGACCCGGTGGTGTGGGACCGGCGCCGCGCGCTGGAATTGTTCGGCTTCGACTACCGCCTCGAATGCTATACCCCGGCCGCCAGGCGCCGCTACGGCTACTTCACCCTGCCGCTGCTGCGGCGCGGGGCGCTGGTGGGCCGCATCGACGCCAAGGCGCACCGGAAGGCCGGGATCTTCGAGCTCAAGAGCGTCGTCCTGGAGCCCGGCGTGCGCCTGAGCGCGCGCTTCGCGCTCGACGTGGCCGGGGCGCTGCGGCGCTGCGCGCGCTGGCATGGATGCCCGCAGCTCGGCGTCGGCCACCTCGAGCCCGCCGCCTTCGGCGCCCTGCTGGCCGGGGCCCTGGCCGAAGACGCCCGTGCAGTGGCATGAACTCATTTTGTTCCCGCCCGGGTGTTTGACACAGCTCAAGTCTGCATGTGTCCTTCTCTCTACACTTG
>CBIHLT010000109.1:0-16311 GCA_966210615.1 uncultured Massilia sp. | reverse complement strand
GCTGACTACTTCGGCTGGCGATACCGCTGTTCACGGTACAGCAAGGACGGCAGCATCACGTGCGCCATCGCCTGTTCCACCTGCGCCTTGCCCGGCGTGCCCGCATTGAAGTCCACCTTCCCGCTGGCTGCCTCGTACTTCGCCAGCAGCGGCGCCTGCCCCGGCCGCAGGATGGTCGCGTTCTCACCTTCCAGCCACGCAAAGTAATCGTTGAACTGGATCAGCGCCCGCCCCGGCGTCGCATCGTCGCGCGCGAAGTCGCGGCCGATCATCGGATGATCGCTGGACACGCCCAGCAGCGACAGCAGGGTCGGACCAAGATCCACCTGGCTGGCGATGGTTGGGATCCGCTTCGGCTGGATATCCGCCCCCAGGATCAGCCCCGGGATATGGAACTTCTTGATCGGCACCAGGCTGTTGCCGTACACGCGGTTGTCGTGGTCGGCCACGATCAGGAACACCGTATCCTTCCAGTAGTCCTGACGCTTCGCTTCGCGGATGAATTTGCCCAGTGCGAAGTCGGCATACTTGACCGCGTTGTTGACGGTCTGCTTGCTGGAGTCGTGCAGGTCGATTTTCCCATCCGGGAATTCGAAGGGCTCGTGGTTCGACGAGCTGAAGATCAGGCTGAAGAAAGGCTTGCCCTGCGCATGCAGGTGCTTGAGGCGTTCCAGCGACTTGTCGAACAAGTCCTCGTCCGAGGCGCCCCAGCTGCCGACGAACTTCGGCTTCATCTGCGCCTGGTCCACCACGCTCTGGAAACCGTTCCCGGTGAAGAAGCTGCGCATGTTGTCGAAGTGCGCCTCGCCGCCGTACACGAACTCGGTGTGGTAGCCCTGCTTGCCCAGGCCCGCGGCCAGGGTATAGAAATTCTGCTGCGCCAGCGAGAGCTTGACCACGCTGCGCGCCGGGGTCGGCGGGAAGCCCGCGATCACGGCCTCGATGCCGCGCACCGAACGGGTGCCGGTGGCGTACAGCTGCTCGAACCACCAGCCTTCACCCTTGAGCTTTTCGAGTTCCGGGGTCACCGGCAGGCCGCCCAGCGACTGCACGAAGGTCGCGCCCAGGCTTTCCTCGAGCACGATCACCAGGTTGAGCGGCCTCGCGCGCTGGACCGCGGCGGTCTGGCGGTGCAGGGTGGGCAGCTCGGCGTTCGGGAACTGGTGGTCCTTCAGCCAGGGCGCGGCCTTCACCTGCGCGAAGACCGTCTCGCGCGGCAGCTTGCCGTAGATCTCGGAGGATTTGGCTTCCTTGCCCATCGAATTGATCGCATCGAGCACCGACCAGGGTGAGTTCACGATCAGGGAGTTGACCATCGCATCCTTGGTCAGCGCGAACAGCGCCGGGTTGGCCGGGCGGTGCGCGGTGGTCGAGCGGATCTGGAAGAACACCACCAGCACGATCAGCGGCCAGGTCAGGAGCAGCTTCTTCGACGACCACGGCGCGGCGCCGCCGGATGCGGCCTTCAGCAGGCGCAACAGGCTCACGCCGAGGAAGACGGTTGCACCCATCCCCAGCAGCAGCGCGGTGCGGAAGCCGTTCCACAAGGTGGCGAACACCTCGTGCGGATGCGACAGGTATTCGATGAACAGCCGGTTCGGGCGCACGTCGTACTGCATGATGAACTGCGGCGTCGAGACTTCCATGAACACCACGAAGACCAGCCCGAAGGTCGTCCAGGCCACCGTGAAGATGCGCCAGGCGCGCCGCGTGGCGTGGTGGGCCAGCAGGGGCGCCAGCACCAGGGGCAGGACGCACAGGTAGCCAAGCAGGATCAGGTCGGCGCGCACGCCCTGGAGCAGCATGGCGCCGGCGATGCCGGTAGCCGCCACGCGCTCCGATTGCCAGATCATCAGCCCGATGCGCGACAGCGACAACAGCGCCAGCCCGATCAGGAGCATCTGCACCAGGCCGACGTAGGGCCCGGCCCAGGACGTGAGGCGGGCCAGCCAGGCGGCGCTGGTCGCCAAGGGTTGCCGACGGAACGAAGGCCGGTTGAAGATGGCGTTGGGATCGATGCGCATGGGCTGCCCCTGGAGGTAAAAGTTTATGCGCCGGTGGCGCCGACGCCGGCGCTCAGCAGCCAGGCCACGAACAGCAGGAAGACCAGCATCATCGCGAACAGCGTACTCAGACGGCGGCCATCGTTGGCATTCTCGAACAGCGGCGCACGCCTGGTGGCGACGCCGACGAAATACGCGCCGAACACGGTCGCCAGGTAATGCACGGCGCCGAACATCTCGCCCAGTTCACCCTTGCGCGGATGGTCGATCAGCAGATGCGACAGGATCACCAGCACCAGGTAGGGGATCGAGGCGGCCAGCGGCGGCAGGTAGAGGCCGAAACGCTCGACGAAGTCGCGCACGGCCGGGCGCGAGCGCGCCAGCAGCGGCAGGATCAGGTTGTGGGTCAGGCCCACGATCACGATCAGCTTGAGGATGACGTTCTTGTGCAGGCTGCCGCTGCCCACGGCCAGGTTGTGCAGGTTGGTCTCGGCCTGGCGGTTATTCTGCAGGAAGAAGTCCGGCGACTGCACCTGCAGCACGCGCTGGAACCAGCTGATTTCCTCGATGGCGGCAAGCGCCACCACCACGCTCAGGCCGCCCAGGGCCAGGAGCTCGAGGCGGCCGGCGCCGGGCTGGCGCGCGCGTTCGATGGTGGCGAAGGCCAGCAGGCCGGCGATGACGGTAAAGCAGAGGAACTGCATCCACTCGACGATGCCGTCCTCGCCCAGCAGGCGCCACAGCTGCTTCGGGTCCGGCCCGGACCAGGCGATCGCCAGGCCGAGGACGAACACATTGACGGCGATCCCCGTGGCGATGGCCGGATGGGTGAGCCAATTTTTCCTGGTGACTGTTGATGTTACTGCTGAGGTGACCACTTCAGTGCTCCTTGTTCGGTGAATAGGTGTCGATGCCGGCCGTGCCCAGGGCCGGCAGGTCGGCGGCCAGGCCGGGGGGCGGCTCGCGTTGGGTGTCGCCGGCGAGCGGGCGGCGGCGCAGGCGGCGCAGGCCGTCGGCGGCGAGGGCAGCCACGGCCCAGCCCCACAGCAGCGGGTCGATGACCGCATCCCAGATGTTCCCGGTCGGCAGGCGCAGCAGCGAGAACAGCAGGAAGGCGCCCAGCAGCGGCAGCGCCTGGCGCCGGTTGCGGCCGCGCACGATGGCGGCGGCGCAGGCGATGGTCGCCAGCACCGCCAGGATGGGCACGCCGGCGGCGGAGAAGCCCGCGTAATAATACCCCTGCGAGATCAGGCCGAAGGCATCCAGGTAGAGCGCGGTGCCGGCGATCGCCAGCGGGACCGCCAGGCCGGCGGGCAGGACGCACACGGTGAGCACGCCGCGGCGGCGGTCCAGCAGCTTGAGCAGGCAGCAGGCAGTCAGCAGGCCGCTCGGGTACTGGAAGGCCAGGCCCAGGGTCCACGCCGGCGAGGCCTGGCCCGGCAGTACCGCAAGCAGGGCCATGATGCCGAGCGCCGCCAGCGGCAGGCTTCGGCTGCGGCGCCATGATCCCGGCGCCAGGGCGACCACTACGGTGGCGAGCACGATGGCCCAGGCCAGCCGTCCGTAGATCATCTGCCAGGTCAGGTCGGGCAAGCTCATCAGAGTGTGTCTCCAAGCGTGATGCGGTAGCGGTGGTGGGCGATCGACTGGCGCTGGTGGGTGTAGGTGACGTGCAGCTCGGCGCCGACCTGCTGCATGGTCGGGTAGGAGAATTCATCGCCCGCCGGGCCGCGCGCGACATCGGCGACGGTGCGCCAGGTCTGGCTGTCGTCCGAGATCGACAGGCGCAAGGTGCTGCGTGCCGAGCCGCCCGCTTCGACCGGGTTGTGCAGCATCAGGAACTGCCCGCTGCTCAGGCGGATCACCGCCAGCGAGGTATCGTGGTTTGCCATGTCCAGCGCCGGCTGGTCTTCCCAGCTGTTGCCGCCGTCGCGGCTGGTCACGTGCTGGACACGCTGCTCGTCGCTGGCGTCGCGCATCCAGGCGCGCACCTCGGTGCCCGAGACCGGCGCGATGGCCGGCTGAAGGGTGCTGGTGCGCTCGCCGATGCGGCCCAGCCAGGCCGGGTCGCCTTTGGCGTCGAAGGCCATCAGCATCGGGTACTTGAGGCCGATCTCGAAATAGACGGGCAGCCACCAGCCGCCGTCGGCGGTGCCGACCGGATTGGTGCGCACCAGCACGCTGGTATTGAACAGGGGCGACATCGGCAGCACGCGCTTGACCTCGAAGCTGGCGCCGTGGTCGCTCGAGACCATGTGCGCCACGCGCGAGGCGGCCCAGCCGCCCAGGCCGGTGGCGACCACGTATAAATGGATACGGCTGTCGCGGTCGGTCCAGGCGACCGGGTTGCCGATGCGGCGCACGCCAAAACCGAGGGCGCGGCCGAGCGAGGCGCGGCTGGCGACTTCCCAGGCCTGGCTCCAGGCGCCGTTGTGCCAGCGCGAGGCATAGACCTTGACGTCCGGGCCGCTTTCGCGGCTGCCGGCCCACCAGAAGGCGAGCATGCGGTCGCCGGGCAAGGTGGCCAGGGCGCTGGCGTGGGCGGAGGGGACGCCCTGCGGCATCGGGATCCGGGAGCGCGAGAGCTCGGTCAGCGTCAGCCGGCCGGATGACACGGGCTTGGAGACGGCCGGGACGGTGGTGGAGCGCGTGTGGTGGGCCCAGCGGAGCGCTTCGGCGCCGGCGACCACCAGGACGGCCAGGGCGCAGGCTAATACGGTCCAGTTGTAACGGCGCGAGGGCGGGTTCTGGTGACGCTCCATACTCTTCCAGTAGCGGAAACCTCCCGGTAGGGCAGGATTTCCGGACGTTCACATGACCGGCGCCGCCTCACGGCAACACTGTGCGGGCCGATTCGCAGGCGCTGCGGGACGGGGTGGCCGGCCGCTGAGTGCCCTCGAAAAAACCGCTATCCTACAGGAAATTGGTAGCGCTGAACAACGCTGGGCATGGAAAAAACGGGGTGGAACAGGCCATGTCGGCATGCACGCGACAGGCTGTGTCCGCCGTGTAGCGTATACTCGTGCTTTTTTACCAATACTTGCCGCCCATGCGCACCTTCTTGCTTGTGCCGGTATGCGTTGGCGCTCTTCTCGCCGGCGGTTGTGCGAACGTCAATCCCTACTATGACGACGCCAGGCCCCACCACCGGCGCGAGGGCTTCGTCAACAACTATCCGTCGAACCCGGCCTACCGCCGGCCGCAGACCGGTTTCATCGAGGGCTGGGCGGCGCGGCTGAAAAACTGGTCCTCGGACGGGTCGGAACGGCTGCCGCTGGCGCCCATTCCCACGGTCGCACCGGACCTGGGCTTCATCCACGCCAATACGGCGGAGCCGGCCCTGACCTGGATCGGGCATGCCAGCTTCCTGTTCCAGACCGGCAGCGGCCTGAATATCCTGACCGACCCGGTGTTCGAGGAACGCGCCTCGCCGCTGTCCTTCGCCGGGCCGAAGCGGCACCAGCCGCCCGGCCTGGCGCTCGGCGAACTGCCGCGCATCGACGCGGTCCTGATCAGCCATTCGCACTACGACCACCTGTCGCGGGACTCGCTGCGCGCGCTGTACCGGCAGAAGGGCGGGGCGCCGCTGCTGGTGGCGCCGCTGGGCGTGGACGTGTGGCTGGAAGAGAACGTGACGGACGGCGACCGCTCGCGCATCGTCCGTCTCGACTGGTGGGACAAGACCAGCCTGCGCGGGCACGAGATCCAGCTGCTGCCGGTGATGCACTGGTCGGCGCGCACGCCCTGGGACCGCAATGCCACGCTGTGGGGCGCCTACGCGGTCACGCGCCCGGGCTTTTCCTTCTTTTTCTCGGGTGACCTGGGCTATTCGCGCGACATCCAGGACATCGCCGCCCGTTTCGAGGGCTTCGACCTGGCGGCGATCGGCATCGGCGCCTACCAGCCGGTGTGGTACCGCAATTCCCATGTCAGCCCGGACGAGGCGGTGCGCATCCACCGCGAGCTGCGGGTGCGGCGCAGTGTCGGCATGCACTGGGGGACCTTCCCGATGGGCCAGGAACGTCTCGACCAGGCGCCGCGCGACCTCGCGAGCGCACGCCGCGCGCAGGGCGTGGCCGACGATGCCTTTTTCGTGATGAAGATCGGCGAGACCTACCGGCCCCGGCGCTAGCGCGGGGCGCGCAGTGTGATCCTGAGCATTTCGCCCGGCCGCCAGAGGCGCATGCGCGGGCCCCAGCTGCCGGCGCCGCGGCTGATGATCAGCTGAAGGTCCTGGATGCGGTGGGCGCCGGCCACCTGCGGAAAGCGCCGCGCCACCGCGTAGTTGAAGGGCCAGATCTGGCCGCCGTGGGTATGCCCGGACAGCATCAGGCCGATGCCGCGTTCGGCGGCGCGCGCGATCACCGGCGCAGCCGGGATATGGGCCATCAGGATCGTGGCCCCTGCCGCCGATGCGGGAAAGAGCTGGTCCAGGCCCGACAGGACATCGCCGCCGCTGCGCATGCGGCTGCCGATGTCGTCGATCCCGGCCAGGCGCAGGCCCGGCAGCAGTTCGACCTGCCGGTCGCGCAGCCAGCGCACGCCGCCCGCCTCGAACTCGGCGATGGTGCCGGCGGCGTCGCCGTAGTATTCGTGGTTGCCGGTGACGGCCCACACGCCGCGCGGGGCGCGGATGGCGTGCAGCACGGCGGCCAGGCGCGGATCGGCGGCAGGCTCGTCCTCGACCTGGTCGCCCAGCAGCAGGACGGCGGCCGGGTTCTGGGCATTGATGCGTTCCACCACCCGTTCCATCCATGCCGCGCGGCGCTGGGCGCCCAGGTGGATGTCGCTGAGCGCGACCAGCACGGTGCCGTCGAGCTCCTGCGGCAGGCCAGGCAAGACCACTTCGTGTTCGACCACCACCGGGGTACGCACCCCCTGGTAGACGGCGAAGGCGCTCACCAGCACGCCGGCGATGGCGGCGCCGGCGGTCAGCTTGCGGTTGTGGGGCCGCCACCAGTAGCCGAAGCCGGTGGCGATATCCGCGATCAGCAGGCAGACCGACATCACGAACAGGATGCCGAGCCAGGTCATGGCGAACTGGCCGGGCCACCAGCGCCAGTCCAATGCCTCGTCGCCCAGGTGGACGCCGCCCAGGTACACCAGCCAGACGAGGAACCCGCCCAGCGCCCAGGCGCCCGGCTTGAAGCGGGTGCGGATGGCGTCGATGCGGTACAGGCGCGCGAGCACGTACAGGTGCATCAGCGAGCCGGCAACGTTCAGGACAATGTTGAACATCCGCTTATGCCGGTTCCGCGTGCTCGACCAGCAGCTGGACCTTGGTTACGCCGTTGTATTCGTTGGCATCCAGCCGGAAGGCCACGCGCGCGCGTTCCGGCAGGCTTTCGTTGTGGCCGAACCAGATGGCGTCGTAGCGGCGGCCGTTCTTCTCGAGCAGCAGCTTGAGGTGGCGCTCCTTCAGTACGCGCTGGCTGACCACGCGGAACTCGTCGCAGAACACGGGCGGCGCGAAGCCCTGGCCCCAGACCTGGCCGTCGCACAGCTCGATGAACTGGGTCGAGTAGTACTCGTCCTCCAGCGGGCCGTCGGTCTCGACGATGCGTTCCAGCTGGGCTTCGGTAAGCCAGGCGCGGCCCACGGCTTCGAAGGCTTCCGAGAAGTGCGGGAAGGCGTCGGCCCGGATCGACAGGCCGGCCGCCATCGCGTGGCCGCCGAACTTGTCGATCAGGCCGGGCACGCGCTTGGACACCAGGTCGAGCGCGTCGCGCAGGTGAAAACCCGGAATCGAGCGGCCCGAACCCTTGATCCAGCCTTCGCCGGCCGGGGCGAAGGTGATCGTCGGGCGGTAGAACTTTTCCTTCAGGCGCGAGGCGACGATGCCGATCACGCCCTGGTGCCAGCCTTCGTCGAACACGGCGATGGTGCTGGCGCCGGAGGGCTCGAAACTATCCAGGTGCAGCAGGGCGGTGTCCTGCATCTCGGCCTCGATCTCGCGGCGCTTGAGGTTGATCTCGTTGAGCTGCTGGGCGATGGCCCAGGCGCGGCCTTCGTCGTCGGTGACCAGGCATTCGATCCCGAGCGACATGTCTTCCAGCCGGCCGGCGGCGTTCAGGCGCGGGCCGAGGGCGAAGCCAAGGTCGAAGGGCGAGGCGCAGCGCGCCTCGCGCCCGGCCACGCGGAACAGCGCGGCCACGCCGGCATGCATGCGGCCCGCGCGCATGCGGCGGATGCCCTGGGCCACCAGGATGCGGTTGTTGGCGTCCAGCTTGACCACGTCGGCCACGGTGCCCAGCGCCACCAGGTCCAGCAGGTTGTCGAGCTTGGGCTGGGTCTGGGCGTCGAACACGCCGCGCCGGCGCAGCTCCGCGCGCAAGGCCAGCAGGACGTAGAACACCACGCCCACGCCGGCCAGGTGCTTGCTGGGGAAGCCGCACTCGGGCTGGTTGGGGTTGACGATCACGCGCGCCGGCGGCAGCACCTCGCCCGGCAGGTGGTGGTCGGTGACCACCACGTCGATGCCGCGCTCCCTGGCCTCCAGCACCCCGTCGATGCTGGCGATGCCGTTGTCGACCGTGATGATGATGTCGGGCGCCTTTTCGCGGGCGGTGAGCGCGACGATCTCGGGCGTCAGGCCATAGCCGTACTCGAAGCGGTTCGGGACGATGTAGTCGACCTGCGCGCCCATCGCGCGCAGGCCGCGCAGGGCGGTGGCGCAGGCGGTGGCGCCGTCGCAGTCGTAGTCGGCGACGATGGTCATCTTCTTGCCGCCTTGAATAGCGTCGGCCAGGAAGGCGGCGGCCGCGTCGATGTGCTTCAGGCCGCCCGGAGGCGAGAGCGCAGCCAGCTCGCTGGACAGCTCGCGCGGGTCTTCCAGGCCGCGCGCCGCGTAGATGCGGGCCAGCACGGGGTGGACGCCGCCCTGGCGCAGCATTTCCGAGGTGCGCCAAGGGCAGGGACGGGTGGCGATGCGGGTCTTGATGCTCAAGTCAGTCGTTCCAAAGTGGGCCGGCGCCAGAACGTGCGCTGCGCCATGCCGGTAGTCGTCGATTCAAGAAGGCCTTCGCGGCTGCTCAGCACCAGGCGCAGTTCGCGCACCCGGCCTTGCTTCACGGCGGCGAGCAGGGGCGCGAACAGCTCCTCTTCGAGCTGCTGCATGGCCATCACCCAGCTGCCCCAGTCGGCCGCGATGGCCGCTTCGGCCAGGCTGCCGGCTACCAGCAGGCTGTCGTCCTGCAGGGCGCCGCCCAGCTCGTCCAGCGCCGCCAGCTTGCGCGTGCCGAGCGCGGCCAGCCAGCCCGGCGCGGCATGGGTCACCAGCTGCCGGGGTGTGCCGGCGGCCGGAGGCTGCCCGGCTCCCCACAGCCAGAACGCGTTCACGGCCGGCAGGCGGCGCGCCTCGCGCGCGGCGTTGACGGGGTGGGCGTGCCACAGCATCTGCACCTCGTTCTGCAGCCGGCGGTAGGCGATGGCGCGCTCGCCCTTGGGCATGAAATCGATCAGGTCCATGCCGACCGCCGTGTCCGGCGTGGCCGTGTCCAGCGCCGCCCAGTCGTCGGCGCGCAGGAACCAGGTCTGGGCGTCGCCGTAGACGAGCGGATGGCCGGCTTCCTCGCACAGGGGCCGCGCGGCATCGAACAGGGCGCGGCTGTCTTCCTCTGCCAGGGACAGGTGGCGCAGGTCGGCCATCATCAGGTGGCTGCGCGCGATCTGGATGTGGGCCGGGTTGACGATGAACCAGGTGCCCTCGGCCGGGTCCAGCCCGAAGCCGCGCATGGCGGCGCCCGCGAAGGCCGGCTTGCCGTCCTGTCCGGCGCCCAGGGCGCGCGCCAGCCACTGTTCGTGCGGCAGGGCGCGCACGTCCTCGCTCACCGGCACGCGCGCATGCCGCGAGGTGCGCGTGAGCAGGGCGGCCAGCGCCGGGGTGTTCAGCGCGCGCACCAGGTCGGGGGCGAATTCGGGGAGGGGCAGGGCGTAAGGCAGGACGAGCGTGATCTTGGGCATCCCTCTATTCTAGGCCAAACGGCGCCCGGACGAAAACTGCGGCGGCGTTTTGGCGTGGGGCCTTGTTACCTATATAATCTGGTGCTTTTAACAATTCATGCCAGGGAAGGGGTTTGTCTGGCAAACTGCGGGGTTGACGACCCTGAACCGGATTACATGAGCACCACCCACAAGTTTCCCTACGAATGGCAGATCGGCCTGCGCTACACCCGCGCCGGCAAGCGCAGCGGGCGCAACCGCTTCATTTCGTTCATCTCGATGGCGTCGGTGACCGGCATCGCGCTCGGCGTCGCCGCCCTGATCGTGGTGCTGTCGGTGATGAACGGGTTCACCAAGGAAGTCACCAACCGCATGCTGTCGGTGGTGTCGCATATCGAGGTCTACGACGCCCACGGCGCCATGCACGGCTGGCGGACCGCCAGCCAGGAAGCCTTGCGCAACCCGGCGGTGGCGGCCGCCGCGCCTTTCCTGGACGCCCAGGCCATGCTGCTGAGCGGCGAGGTGATGAAGCCGGTGCTGCTGCGCGGCGTGCTGCCGCAGGAGGAAGCCAGGGTCTCGGACGTGAGCCGCCACATGCGCCAAGGCAGTTTCGACGCCCTGCAGCCGGGCAGCTACAAGGTGGTGCTGGGCAGCGCGCTGGCCAAGGCGCTCGACGTGACGGTGGGCGACCGCGTGACCCTGCTGCTGCCCTCCAGCGGCATGCAGGGCGTGCCGGGCGCGTCGCCCGATGCGCTGCCGCGCACTCGCGCCCTGGTGGTGGCCGGGATCTTCGAAGCCGGCCACTTCGAGTTCGATTCCTCGCTCGGCTTCCTGCACCTGAACGATGCGCAAGGAGCCCTCGACACGCCGGCCCCGAGCGGCATCCGCCTGCGCCTGAAGGACCTGCACCAGGCGCCGCAGGTGGCCGACGAACTGCACCAGTCCATGTCCGGCAACCTGGTCCTGCGCGACTGGACCAAGATTAATTACATCTGGTTCGCGGCCGTGGAATCGCAGAAGCGCATGATGTTCATCATCCTGACCATGATCGTGGCCGTGGCCGCCTTCAACCTGGTGTCGACCCTGGTGATGACGGTGCGCGACAAGCAGGCCGACATCGCCATTCTGCGCACCCTGGGCGCTTCGCCGGGCTCGATCATGAAGATCTTCATGGTGCAGGGGACCCTGGTGGGCCTGCTGGGCGCGGCGCTGGGCGTGGCGGCCGGCATCCTGGTGGCGCTCAACGTGGACCTGATCGTCTCCGGCATCGAGCAGCTGTTCAAGGTGCGCTTCCTGTCGCAGGAGGTCTACCTGATCGACTCGATGCCGTCCGAGCTGCGCTGGGGCGACGTGAGCTGGATCGGCGGGGTGGCGGTGCTGCTGTCTTTCCTGGCGACGATCTACCCGAGCTGGTCGGCTTCGCGCGTGAAGCCGGCCGAGGCGCTGCGCTACGAGTGAGCACCATGTCAAACTGCGCTCTGCAACACACATTCAGGAAACCATGAGCATGATCCAGACGCTGCCCTACGAATGGCTGGTCGGCCTGCGCTACACCCGCGCCGGCAAGCGCAGCGGGCGCAACAGCTTCATTTCGTTCATCTCGCTGATTTCCGTGACCGGCATCGCGCTCGGCGTGGCGGCGCTGATCATCGTGCTGTCGGTGATGAACGGATTCCAGAAGGACGTCACCGACCGCATGCTCTCGGTGCTGGCCCATGTGGAGGTCTTCAACGAGGAAGGCGGGATGCCGGACTGGCGCGCGGCCGCGCAGCAGGCGGCCCAGCACCCGGCGGTGCGCGGCGCCGCGCCTTTCGTCGAGACCCAGGGCATGCTGCTGCGCGACGGCGCCATGCGGCCTTCGGCGATCCGCGGCGTGCTGCCGGGCGACGAGGAAAAGGTGTCCGATGTGGCGCGCCAGGTGGTGCAGGGCAGCTTCGCGGCGCTGCAGCCGGGCCGGTTCAACATCGTGCTGGGCGACCTGCTGGCGCGCGCGCTGGACGTGGGCGTGGGCGATAAAGTCACGATGCTGATGGCGCATGCCCAGACCACGCCGGCCGGCATGCTGCCGCGCACCCGTTCCTTTACCGTGGCCGGCATCTTCAAGTCCGGCCACCCGGACTTCGACGCGTCCTTCTCCTTCGTGCACATCGAGGACGCGCAGCGCATGGAACGCCTGCGCGCCCCGGCCGGGCTGCGCCTGCGCATCGACCAGGTGCGCGACGCGCCCCAGGTGGCCGAGGAACTCAAGGCCTACCTGCCGGCCGGCGTGGTGATCCGCGACTGGTCCAAGCTGAACGCCAACTGGTTCGCCGCCGTGCAGACCGAAAAGAAGATGATGTTCATCGTGCTGACCCTGATCATCGCGGTGGCCGCCTTCAACCTGGTGTCGAGCCTGGTGATGACGGTGACCGACAAGCAGGCCGACATCGCCATCCTGCGCACGCTCGGCGCCTCGCCCGCATCGATCCAGAAGATCTTCATGATCCAGGGCGCCGTGATCGGCCTGCTCGGCACCGCCGCCGGCGTGCTGCTGGGCGTGCTGGTGGCCCTCAACATCGACGTCATCGTCCCCTTTATTGAAAACCTGCTGGGAGTGCAGTTCTTGTCGAAAGATATCTACCTGATCAGTACCGTCCCGTCCGAGCTGCGCTGGCCGGACGTGGCCCGCATCGGCGTCGTGTCGGTGCTGCTGGCCTTTGCCGCCACGCTCTACCCGAGCCGCTCGGCGGCGCGCGTGAAACCCGCGGAGGCGCTGCGCTATGAATAACGCCCATACCAGGGACAATGCGCCGGTCCTGGCCTGCAGCGGCCTGGGCAAGACCTTCAAGCAGGGCGACTATACCGTGCAGGTGCTGGACCGCATCGACTTCGCCGTGCACCGCGGCGAGCGCGTGGCCATCGTCGGCGCCTCGGGTTCGGGCAAGTCGACCCTGCTGCACCTGCTGGGCGGCCTGGATACCCCCAGCACCGGCAGCGTCACCCTGCACGGCGAGGATTTCGCGACCCTGTCGGAAGCGCGCCGGGGCGAGCTGCGCAACACCTCGCTCGGCTTCGTCTACCAGTTCCACCACCTGCTGCCGGAGTTCGCGGCGCTGGACAACGTCATGATGCCGCTCCTGATCCGGCGCGAGAAGCGCGACGCCGCCATGCAGAAGGCCCAGGCCATCCTCGAGCGCGTGGGGCTGGGCAAGCGCGTGGTCCACCGTCCCGGCGAGCTGTCCGGCGGCGAGCGCCAGCGCGTGGCCCTGGCGCGCGCGCTGGTGACCCAGCCGGCCTGCGTGCTGGCCGACGAACCGACCGGGAACCTGGACCACAGCACGGCCCAGAACATTTTCGACCTGATGCTGGAGCTGTCGCGCACCCTGGGCACCGCCTTCGTGATCGTGACCCACGACATGGAACTGGCGCGCCGCTGCGACCGCATGCTGCGCCTGACCGAGCACGGCCTGCAGCCGCTGGAGGCCTAGGCATGTGGATCGACACCCACTGCCACCTCGACGCGCACGAATTCGGCGGCAATGCCGAGGAGATCGCGCGCCAGGCCGGCGAAGCGGGGGTGTCGATGATCGTGCTGGTGGCGGTCGACCGCGGCAATTTCGCCACGGTGGCCGGGATGGCGGCGCGCATTCCCAACGCCTGCTATGCGCTCGGGATTCACCCGATCTTCGTGCCGCAGGCGCGGGACGAGGACCTGGCTGCCCTGCGTGCGGCGGTCGGCGCGGCCATGGGCGACCCCAGGTTCGTGGGCGTGGGCGAGATCGGGCTGGACTTCTTCATCCCGATGCTGTGCGAGCCCGCGATGCGGGAGAAGCAGGAGCGTTTTTTCCGCGAACAGCTGCGGATCGCGCGCGACTTCGGGCTGCCGGCCCTGATGCACGTGCGCCGCTCGCAAGACCAGGTGCTCAAGCACCTGCGCCAGATCACGCCGCCGGGCGGCATCGCGCACGCCTTCAACGGCAGCTTCCAGCAGGCGCGGAACTTCATCGACCTGGGCTTCCACCTGGGCTTCGGCGGCGCGATGACCTTTACCAGGGCGCTGCAGATCCGCCGCCTGGCGGCCGAGCTGCCGCTGGAGGCGATCGTCCTGGAAACCGACGCGCCGGACATCGCCCCGAGCTGGATCCACCCGGGCCGCAACAGTCCGGACCAGTTGCCGCGCATCGGCGCCACCCTGGCCGGCTTGCGCGGCCTGCCGGACGAGGAAGTCCGGCTGGCGACCCGGCGCAATGCCCTGGCGGCCATCCCCCGGCTGCAAGGACTCGCGGCCCGCTAAGGCCGGGCTCAAGCACCACCCGCCGACCGCGTCAATACAGGGAAGTTCAGCGATTTTCAGCCGAATCGGCATGATCGCGAGCAAGTTGTAAAACCTGCTGCTCTGCCAAGATGTCTACTTCGCTGCGACAGCGGCCTTTTTCCGACAGGAGAGACAGTGGACAGCGCGAGCGAATTCCTGCGCATGCTGCAGCACGAGAAGTCGCTGACGACCGCCCACCGGCCCATCCGCCTGCGGCTCGGGCATGCGGACCACCTGGCCGACGAAGTCCTGCTGCCGCAGCGCGTCAGCGGCTGCGAATCGGTGTGCGGGGGCCTGGAATACGTGGTCACCTGCGTCGCCTCGACGCCGCGCCTGCCGCTCAAGGAACTGATCGCGCTGCCGGCGGAAGTCCAGCTGGTGACCGACCGCGGCCAGCTGCGCGGCGTGTGCGGCATCGTGGCCGAGGCGCGGGCCGGCGACTACGACGGCGGCCTGGCCGTCTACCAGCTGGTGATCCGCGACGCGCTGGCGATCATGGAAAAGCGCGTCAACAGCCGGGTGTTCCGCTACCAGAGCGAGCTCGATATCGTCCAGGTGCTGTTCGAGGAATGGAGCCGCTCCAACGGGGTGATGGCCAGCGCCTTCGACTGGGAGCTCGACCCGTTGTTCGACCTGCGCCAGTTCCCGCCGCGGGAGCAGACCATGCAGCACAACGAATCCGACGCCGCCTTCGTGCGGCGGCTGCTCAAGCGGCGCGGGGTCGCATGGTATTTCCGTCCGGGCGTCGCCAGGTCCGGCCCCGCGCGTGGCGGGCGGGCGCGGCCGGGGCGCGAGCAGGAGGATGGGGCCGATCCGGGGCGCGCGGCCGTGCCGGCGCATACGCTGGTCCTGTTCGCCGACGCCCATTCGCTGCCGCGCAGCAGCGCCGGCAGCGTGCGCTACCACCGCGACGACGCCACCGAAGAGCGCGACACCATCGTCTCCTGGTGCGCGGCGCGCCGCCTGCAGCCGGGCAGCACCACCCGCCACAGCTGGGATTATCGCAACCCGCTCGGCACCCGGTTCATGACCACCTCCGCGCGCAGCATGGCCGACCAGGGGCGCAGCGGCAACGAATTGGCGGCCAGCCTGGACGACTACGTGGTCGAGATGCCGCATGCCGGCAACGACGCCGAGGACCACTGGCGGCTGGGCCAGGTGCGCATGAACCGGCACGAGTTCGACACCAAATGCTTCCATGGCGAAGGCACGGTGCGCGACCTGCGCGCGGGCGAGTACTTCACGTTGGGCGGCCACCCGGAAATCGACGCCCATCCGGCGGCCGAGCGCGACTTCGTCGTCACCTCGCTGCGCATCGAGGCCGAGAGCAATCTGCCGGGGGACGTCGCCGCGCGCGTGCGCCAGCTGATGGGCCCTTACCGCGACAGCGGGGCCCGGATGCCGCTGGAAGGGCGCGGCGACCCGCTGGCGACCTCGCGCGCACGGGTGAGCTTCGACGCGGTGCGGCGCGGCATTCCCCTGGTGCCGGCCTTCGATCCGCGCTTCGACCTGCCGCATCCCCAGCTGCAAAGCGCCATCGTCACCGGTCCGCCCGGGGAGGAAGTGCATTGCGACGCACTCGGGCGGGTGAAGATCCGCTTTCCCGGCATGCGGCCGCAAGACCACCGGCATGCCCATGGCGCCGGCGCCTCCGACACCCCGGCGGATTCGGCCTGGGTACGGGTCGCCTCCAACTGGGCCGGGGGCGGACCGGGCAGCAAGCAGCAATCCGGGACGCTCGGCCTGCCGCGCGTGGGCAGCGAGGTGCTGGTTGCCTTTCTTGGAGGCGACCCGGACCGGCCCGTGATCCTGTCCCAGCTGTACAACCAGCGCGCCCAGCCGCCGGCCCTGAGCCGCCTGGGCGAGCTGCCCGGCAACCGCTACCTGTCCGGCATGCGCAGCCAGGAAGTGCGGGGGACGCGCGGCGGCCAGCTGATGTTCGACGACACGCCCGGCCAGATCGGTGTCCAGCTCGCGAGCGAGCATGCCGCATCCGAGCTGAACCTGGGGTGGCTGGGCGCGCCGCGCGCCAACGGCCAGGCGGCGCCGCGCGGGGAGGGCGCCGAGCTGCGC
>CBIHLT010000108.1:0-16360 GCA_966210615.1 uncultured Massilia sp. | reverse complement strand
GCTGCTGGCCAGTTCCGTCGTGGTCTGCATCGGGGCCGGCGTGGTGCTGCGCAAGCACTTCGGTGTCCCCCTGATGCCGGCCGCGGCAGCCATCGCGCTCGCGCTGGCGGCGGCATGCGCGCTGCGAGGATGGCGCAGCCTGGTCCAGGCGCCCTTCGCCTTCCCGGCGGGGCGCATGGAGTGAAGCAGCGGCCGGCCGGCTAGGCCTGGCCCGCCCCGTCGTCCGCGAGCGAGAACAGTTCCTCGACCGTCACTCCCAGCGCGCGCGCCAGCTTCAAGGCCAGGATGGTCGAAGGCACCATCGCGCCCGTCTCGATGGCGTTGATGGACTTGCGCGTGATCCCCGTACGCTCCGCGAGCTGCGCCTGGGTCAGGTCGAGCCTGGCCCGGTGCATCTTCATCGTCGTCTTGAGCTGTTCCGCCATTTCAGCGATCGTAGTAGAGCAGGCTGGCGAGGAAGACGGCGGTCGCGCCCAGGATGGTCGCGACCGCGCCGCTGGCGGCCGGGTTGGCGAAGTCCAGCCAGAGCGGGAGCAGCAGCGGCAGGGCCTGCAGCGCCAGCGCCGCGATGAAGCCGTTGCGCCAGGCGCGATGCAGGCTGGCCTGCCGGAGTTCGTCGTTGACGACCGCCTGCATGGCCGCACTGCCGCCTTCGGCGCGGGAGGGCGGGCGCAACGCCGCGACACCGATCCCGATGAAGACGGGCAGCAGGCCGAATGCGTACTGCGACAGCGCCGCGCTGGCCGGCCCCGGGAAAGCGAGCCGTCCCAGGGCGGCGGCGCCCGCGACGAGCAGGAGCGTCAAGGCGAACCAGAGATGGCGGCGCGAAAGGCGGATCCAGCGTTCCTGCGTGAGGCGGGTAGCGTGCATGTTCGTCTCCTGTTGTCGATCGCCCTAATGTAACACAAGCGTGGCAAAAAGCAACCTATAGGTTACATCAGGTTCGCACAGGAACGATTGGGTCAGACGGTCGGCAGCCAGACCGTGAAGGTACTGCCCCGGCCCGCCCCGGCGCTGCGCGCCTCGACGTCGCCGCCGTGCAGGGCCACCATGTTGCGCACCAGGGCCAGGCCGATGCCCAGCCCGCCCTGAGAACGGTCCGGCGTGCGCTCGGCCTGGGTGAACAGGTCGAACACATGGGGCAGCAGGCCCGGTTCGATGCCGATGCCGTCGTCGCTGACCTGCAGGTTGACCCAGTTTCCGGCACGCGCGACCGTCAGGCGCACCTGGCCGCCCGGCGGCGTGTACTTGGCGGCGTTGTTGAGCAGGTTGGTCAGCACCTGCACCAGCCGGGTGGCGTCGCCCAGCACGCGCATCTCGCCCTCATCGCCGGCGCCGAGGGCCAGCTCGAAGCGGTGGCGGCGCGTGTCCAGGAGGGGCCGTGCCTGTTCGATGGCGCTCGCCACCACGCTCTCGATGTCGAGGACCTTGCGCTCCAGCTGGATCAGGCCGCGCGTCACGCGCGACACATCCAGCAAATCGTCCACCAGCGCCGTCAGGTGGCGCACCTGGCGGCCGATCACTTCGCTCGAGCGCTGGGCGCGCGCATCGCTCGCCGAGAGCTTGAGCACTTCGGCCGCCGCTGCGATCGGCGCCAGCGGATTGCGCAGCTCGTGGGCCAGCATGGCCAGGAATTCATCCTTGCGCCGGTCCTGCTCGCGCAGCGAGGCGTACAGCCGGGCGTTCTCGAAGCCGTTGGCGGCGATAGCCGCCAGCTGCACCAGGATCGCCTCGTCCTCGTCGGTGAATTCGCCCTCGATCTTGTCGGATGCCTGGATGACGCCGATGCGGCCGCCCTTGCGGCTCACCAGCGGCACGGCCAGGCGGCTGCGCTCGAAGTCCGCGCCGGTGTCGTCGGCGCCCAGGCTCACCTCGGCGTGGCGCACGCCGAGGATGTCGCGCACTTCCAGCGCCAGGGTGTCGGCGATGTCCTCGCTCGACAGTGCGGCATGCAGGTTCTGCGAGGCGCGCGCCACCTTGGCCAGCAGGGCCGACTGGCGCCGCTCGCGGTGCAGGCGCTGGGCCAGCTCGGCGCGCTCGGCGACGGCGTCGTCGATATCGGTATTGGTGCCGATCCACTCGCGCACCTCGCCGTCCTCGTCCAGGATGGGCACGGCCTTGGCGGCGGTCCAGCGGTATTCGCCGTCGGCGCGGCGCACCCGGTAGTCGCCGACGAAGGCCGACCTGGCCGCCAGGCACTCGCTCCATTTGCGGCTGGTGCGTTCGCGGTCGTCGGGGTGCAGGGCGTCGAGCCAGCCGAACTCGCGCGCCTCGGCCCAGCTCTGGCCGGTGTAGGCGCGCCAGGACGGCATGTCGTCGATCACGCGCCCGTCCGAGCCAGTGGTCCAGACCATGTGCGTGGTCGCCATCACCAGCGAGCGGAAGCGCTCCTCGCGCCGGCGCAGGGCGGTCTCCGCTTCGACCCGCTTGGTGATGTCCTCATGCATCAGCATCACCTCGAGCAGCCTGCCGCCGCCATCCTTGATCGGATGGGCGCGCGCGGTGACCCAGCGCGCCGGCCCGGGATAGCCGAGTTCCGCGGTGTCGTAGCGGATGGCGGGGATCTCGACCAGTTCGCCGGCCAGGGCCCGCTCCAGGTAGGGCGCGATCCCCGCCGCGTGCAGCTGGGGATCGTGCAGGACGTTATAGGCCCCGCTCAGGACATGGGCGTAGGCCTCGCTGCCTTCGTGGATCTGCCACAGTTCTTCCCAGGCCTTGTTCACGCACAGGGTCAGGCCGGAGGGCGACAGGATCTGGATGCTGACGCGGGCCTGCTCGAACAGCTCCCGGAATCGCGTATCGTCGTGCGCGCTGTCGTGAGCGCTGTCGTGGGCGCAAATTCCGGTGCTGTCGATCAAAGGCATGGTGGTGCGTGTTCTCCGTTCAGGCCTGGGCGGCGGCGGGCGCCGCCTGGGGCTTGCCCAGCACCAGCATACCAAACGCGGTGGCGAACACGTACATGCTGATCGAGTAGATCGCGGCCGGCACCATCAGCTGGAAGTCGCCCAGTACCGACACCGCGACGAAAATCGCCAGGGTCGAGTTGTGGATGCCGATCTCGTAGCCGATCGCCACCGCATTGGCCTTGTCCATGCCAAGCAGGCGCGGCACGTAGTACCCCAGGCCCAGGCTCAGGATGTTGAACGCGATCACGGCCACGCCGATGGTCGCGAAGGAGGAGGTCAGGGCATTCCATTCCTTGGCGAAGGCGATGATGGCCAGCAGGGCCAGCACCACCATCGAGAAGCGCTTCATCGGCTTGTCCATGCGCGCCGCGAAACCGGGCGCGCCGCGCTTGACCAGCATGCCGACCGCCACCGGGATCAGGACGATGCCGATCACCTCGATCACCTTCCCGGTCTGCATCGGCACCACCTGGCCGCTTTTCGAGAAGGTGTCGATGGCGAAGTTGGCGATCAGCGGCAGGCTGACGATGGACAGCAGGGTGTTGATCGCGGTGAGCGAGATGTTCATGGCGACGTTCCCGCCGAACAGGTGGCTGAACAGGTTGGCCGAGACCCCGCCTGGCGAGGCGGCCAGCAGCATCAGGCCGACCGCGTAGACGGGCGGCACGCCGAGCAGCACGATGAGGCCGTAGCAGATCGCGGGCAGCACCAGCGCCTGCAGCGCCAGCGCCACCACCACCGCCTTCGGGTGGCTGAGCAGGCGGCGGAAGTCGCCGAGGGTGAGGGACAGGCCGAGTCCGAACATGATCAGGGCCAGGGCGCCGATCAGGAGGGTCGGCAGCAGGGTAATAAAATTGCTCATGGTGTCTCCTTGTGATTATTTTTGTAAGGCGACAGTGTAGTGCACGACGGTACGAAAAAACCGCCGCAAGCACATGAAAACCCCAGGAAAAAGCGGGAAAGCTCAGGAAAGGTGGAAGCGCACGTAGTCGCCCAGCAGCCTGGCGCTGGCGGGCGGCACCCGGGTGAAGCGCAGGCTGAGGCGCACGTTGTCGCGCAGGAAGACGCTGCCCTGGGTCTGGGCCGGCAAGTCGAAGTGGTGGACGGCGGACTGGACGAACAGGGAGAAGCGCACCGTGCAGTCGAGGCCGCTCGGCAGCGCGTGCGACAGGAGCAGCCCCATGCCGCCCGGGCCGACATCGATGCTGCGGCCGCTCAGCGGCGGATGGCCGGGGAGTTCGACGGTGGCGCGGACGCGGCAGATGCGCCGGGGACCGTCACGGCCATCGGCGCCATCAGTGGTAGTGTGGGAAGCAAGTGCACGCACGACTAAGACACGATCGTTCGTAGAAAAAACAGCCACGAGTATGGCATTTTGTTACTGACTTGTCAGTCAATATGCCTATGCAATGTGGATTTCCTGACGATGTGCTTGCAAAGTTGCAACGTTCAAGATCAATGCCCGCGCCGCTGCACCAGGGCCGTGCCGACGCCGTGGCGCTTGCCTTCGCTGACGGCCGTCACGGTGCCGTCCGGGTTGAACACCAGCGCATTGGCGGCGCCGATTTCTTCCGGATTCGCTTCCCAGCGGTGGCCGAAGGCTTCCAGGGCGCGCGCCTGGGCGCTGCCCCCGAAACCCGGCTCGACCGAGCTCCCCGCGCCGTTGCGCTCGCTGATGCGCGGCGCGTCCAGGGCCTCGTGCATCGGCATCCCGAGGTCGATGTAGTTGACGATGGTCTGCAGCACCGTGGTGATGATGGTCGCGCCGCCCGGGCTGCCGATGCTGAAGGCCGGCTTGCCGTCCTTGAGCGCGATGGTCGGCGCCATGCTGGAGCGCGGGCGCTTGCCGGCTTCCGGCACGTTGGGATGCGGGCCGCTGAAGTCGAAGTCGGTCATCTCGTTGTTGAGGAGGAAACCGTAGCCCGGCACAACGATGCCGCTGCCGCCCCAGGATTCGATGGTGAAGGTGTAGGAGACCACATTGCCGTCCTTGTCCGATACGGTCAGGTGGGTCGTGTGGGCGCTTTCGGGCTGCATGCGCTGGGCCTGCGGGCGCAGGGGCACGCTCTGGTCGTCCTGGAAGATGTACGGGTCGCCCGCCGCCACGTTCGACGCGGCGCGCTGCGTGACCAGTTTGCGGCGCTGGGCCGCGTACTGCTTGGACAGCAGGCCGGCGACCGGTGCGTCCAGGTATTCGGGATCGGCCAGGTAGGCGTTGCGGTCGGCAAAGGCCAGGCGGCTGGCTTCCAGGTACAGGTGCTCGGCCTGGGCGCGCGGCATCGACGCCAGCTCGTAGCCTTCCAGGATGTTGAGCGCCTCGGCCACGGTCGCGCCGCCGCTCGAGGGCAGGGGCATGCCGTAGATGTCGTAACCGCGGTAGGTGCTGTGCAGCGGCAGGCGGATGCGCGCCTCGTAGTTGGCCAGGTCGGCCAGGGTCATGCGGCCGGGGCGCACCGTCTTGCCCGGCGCGACGGGTGGACGGTTGACGGCGTCGACGATGGCGCGCGCGATCGGCCCTTCGTAGAAGGCCTCGACGCCGCCGGCCGCGATCTCGCGGTAGGCCTTGGCCATGTCCGGATTGCGCAGCAGGGTGCCGGCGGGAAGCGGCTTGCCCTTGCTCAGGTAGAGCGCGCTGGTGCTCTGGAACTGCTGGAATTTCCTTTCATTCTGGCTGGCCAGGTGAAAGAAAGTGTCATTCAGCCTGAAGCCCTTTTCGGCAACGGCGATGGCGGGCGCCAGCACCTGCTTGAAGCGCATGCTGCCGTAGCGTTCCAGCGCCTCGTGCCAGCCGCGCACCGTGCCCGGCACGCCGACCGCCGCGCCGCTGGCCACCGCGGTTTCGAAGTCGATCTCTTTCCCCTTGGCCTGGAACACGGTGGGGGTGAAGCTGGCGGGCGCCGTCTCGCGGTGGTCGATGGTGATCACGCGCTTGTCCCTGGCCAGGTAGATGAGCATGAAGCCGCCGCCGCCGATGCCGCAACTGAAGGGATCGGTCACGCCCAGGGTGGCGGCCGCCGCCACCGCCGCGTCGACCGCGTTGCCGCCCTGGTTCAGGATCGCCATGGCCGACTGCGAGGCCTGCTCGCTGATGGTGGCGACCGCGCCGCCGGTGCCGGTGGCCACCGGGGTCTTGGCCGTGGCCGGCATGTGCACGACGATGGACAGCACCAGCCCGCACGCGAGCGCGTTTGCCTTCATGGAGTCTCCTGGCCGTGAGCCCGGGCTCACATGGCGTACATGTTGAACACGACCGGGTAGGAGGCGGGGCGGGCTTCCGCCACGCCGCGCGGCGGCGCCACCAGGCTGCGGTCGAGTTCGATACGCGAGCCGCGCAGCGCCGGGTTGGTCCAGCCGGGCCGGCCGGGCACGAGGTAGAAGGCCTGGGCCACGCTATTGCCGATGCGCAGGGTGAAGCGGTAGGCCACCTGGCCCGCCCACATGCAGCGCGCGTTCTCGGGGCAGCGGCTGTCGTCGGCGCCTTCGTAGGTGAGGGTCAGGCGACGGTCCAGCGGCAGCACCTGGCGCTCGACCATGGTGTAGCGGGCTTCGGGAAGGCGCTCGTTGCTGGCGCAGGCAGTCAGCGCACTGGCAGCCAGGAGGGAACAGAAAACACGGAGCAGGGGGCGCATGCGGTGTCATCCATGTGTTGGGGTGGAGCGTCCATCATAGCAAAACCATAACTGCCGGGTCGCGCGCGAATGCAAACCGAGGTCACATTGCGGTCACATTCGGCGGCTATGCTTTTTTCGTGGTCCAAAACAACACATCCCTACAACCAGAAATAGGAATACCAAGCCAATGATCAAGAAGATCCTCGCCGGCGCCGCCGCCGCACTCGTGATGACGACCTCGTTCGCCGCCGACATCACCGGCGCGGGCGCAACCTTCCCGTACCCGATCTACGCAAAGTGGGCGGAGGCCTACAAGGGGGCGACCGGCACCGGCCTGAACTACCAGTCGGTGGGCTCGGGCGCCGGCATCAAGCAGATCAAGGCCAAGACCGTCGACTTCGGCGCCTCGGACATGCCGCTCAAGGCCGAAGACCTGGAAAGCGACGGCCTGATGCAGTTCCCGGCCATCATGGGCGGCGTGGTCGCCGTGGTCAACGTCGAGGGCGTCACCCCCGGCCAGCTGAAGCTGACCGGCCCGGTCATCGCCGATATCTACCTGGGCAAGATCGCCAAGTGGAACGCGGCCGAGATCGCGGCCCTGAACCCGGGCGTGAAGCTGCCGGACGCCGACATCACCGTCGTGCACCGCGCCGACAGCTCGGGCACCTCCTTCCTGTTCACCGACTACCTGTCCAAGGTCAGCCCGGACTGGAAGAGCAAGGTCGGCGCCGGCACCGCGGTCAAGTGGGCCGTGGGCGTGGGCGGCAAGGGCAACGAAGGCGTGGCCGCCAACGTGCAGCGCATCAAGGGCGCGATCGGCTATGTCGAGTGGGCCTATGCCAAGAAGAACAAGCTGTCGCACACCCAGCTGAAGAACAAGGACGGCGCCTTCCTGCAGCCGGACGACGAGCACTTCAAGGCCGCCGCCGCCAGCGCCGAATGGACCAAGGCGCCGGGCTTCGGCGTGGTGCTGACCGACCAGGCGGGCAAGCAGAGCTGGCCGATCACCGGCGTGTCCTACATCCTGATGCACAAGAGCCAGGCCAATGCCGGGAAGGGCGCCGAAGTCGTGAAGTTCTTCGACTGGGCCTTCAAGAACGGCGCCCCGGCTGCCGCCGAGCTGGACTACGTGCCGCTGCCGGCCTCGGTGGTCAAGCAGGTCCAGGCTTCATGGAAGAGCAACCTGAAAGACGGTTCGGGCAAGGCGATCTACTAAGCCGCCTGCGTCCTGACCTGTCCGGCGGCCTGGCCGCCGGATTGTTTTCTGGCCTGCCCACGTTCATTGAGCTTCCCATGACAAGGTCCAATACGATCGTCCTGGTGGTCGACGACAAGCCGGCGGTTGCCGAACTGCTCAAGTTCTCGCTGCACGAGGACGAGTGGATCTGGCACAGCGTGCCGAGCCTGGCGCAGGCCTGGGACTTCATCGGGCGCGAACGTCCGGAACTGCTGCTGCAGGAATCGATGCTGCGCCAGGAAGGCGGCATGCGCCTGCTGGCGCGCCTGCGCGGCGACCACCGCCTGCGCGAACGTCCCGTGATCCTGCTGGCTGCCGACTGTGCCGAAGGCGAGCGCGCGGCCTGCGAAGCGGCTCCGCCGCCGCCCGCCGAATTCATTCCCCAGCCGCTGGACGAAGGCCTGGAGTCGCGCGTGCTGCGCTCCGGCCGCCTGGTGCTCGATCCCCTGAGCTGCAGCGTACGCGTGGGCAGCCACAAGGTCGAGGTGCGCCATGCCGAATACCGGCTGCTGCGCTTCCTGCTGTGCCATCCGGGCCAGGTGTTTTCGCGCGCCCAGCTGCTGGCCCACCTGTGGGAGACCCCGGATACGCTGGACCAGCGCACCGTCGACGTCCACGTGCTGCGTCTCCGCAAGGCCTTGGGACGGGCCAAGTCCCTGATCAAGACCGTGCGCGGCGCGGGCTACATGCTCTCGGCGAGCTGAGGCGCCTGGCAATACCTTCACTGGCTTTCAGGGCACCGGACAGTGAAGGCCAGCCTTGCGCCGCCTTGCTTACTTCACCTCGAGCAGCTCATTGAAGAGAACCCGGTAATGCACCACCGCATTGCGCAGGTCTTCAGTGGTGGCTTCGCCGCGCGTATCGCGGGCGGCGATGACTTGCGCGGCGCGGTAATTCTCCACAACCGCTGGGTGATCGACCGAGATGTCGGCCGCACGATGTTCAAAATCGGCCATAGGATACCCACGTTGCACCATCAGCTCGCGAACCAACTGATCGGCCTGGGCGACGACTTCCTTTGGATTATCGACGAAACTGCCCTGCAGATTCGCCCACGCTTGACTGAATCTGGCGGCGTCGGATGGCGCCAGGGGCACGATATTGAGCTTTCCAACACGATTCTCACGCGCCTTGAGCTCCGATTCGGCCTTTGCCCTGCTTCCAAGTTCATCGACGGTGCGACCGTATTCTGGTCCGAAGCGTTGCTGCAATCTCTCGGACTGCTTTTTTTGAACGAAGTACCATGCGGCTAGTGCAACCAGAACAAGAACCACAACAACGGCCAGGATGGTTGATGTCTGCGAGTCGAGGTTACCCATATCGGTCTCCTATTTGCCTGGATGGCGAATTATTCTTGGCGAGCCTTATTAAGGCAGGCGGAGCGATCGCAGTCCGTTCGAAGGCGCACATATCCGAACATGCCGGGCTCAAGCCATTTGGCAGGGCAGACGCTCTCACGCGGGGCGACCTTGATCATTCAGGCCTCCTGCCGACTCATCCATCATGGTTCATGTCATCAGGATGACATGAACCCTCGGTAAGCTGACAACAAATGCCTTACTGAAACTGTCGTTGATGAACAAACACTCGGCCCTGGCGCCTCTCCGTAGTCACCGCTTCCGCATCCTTGCCTGGCCGTTGCTGGCCGTGCTGCTCGGCGCCGCCCTGTGGACTGTCACCGTGGTGCGCGCCGCGGCCGAACAGGCGCGCGCCGAAGCGCAGGTGCGCAAGGACGCCGGCGCCTACGCCGAAGCCTACGAGCAGTACATCACCCGCTCGGTGGGCCAGATGGACCAGATCACCATGCAGCTCAAGTTCAGCTGGGAACACTCGCGCGAGCGCGGCCTGCTGGACGAGCTGCGGCGCGACGGCATGTTCACCGACAGCGCCTTCCGCGTGGTGGCCGTGGTCGATCGCGACGGCGTGGTGCGCTCCTCGACCCGCCCGGCGCTGCTCGGCGCCGACCTGTCCGGCGGCCAGTTCTTCGCCCAGCACCGCGACCACATCTCGACCGCGCTGCGGGTCGGCGCCGCGCCCGCGCCGTTCGGCAAGGCCGGCGAAGCGGTGCTGTTCACGCGCCGCCTGGACACCACGGACGACGAATTCGACGGCATCGTGCTGATGGCGGTCGACGCGCGCTATTTCACCTCCTTCGTGAGCCCGGCCACCCTGGGCGTGGACGGCGTGGTGGCCATGGCCGGCGCGGAAGGACGGCTGCGCATCGAGCAGCGCAGCGACGGCGCCGCCTATGTCGATGCGTCCGCGCCGCTGCTGCCGCGCCGCGGCGCGATGTGGGCCAGCGAGCGTGGAGTGCGCCTGGTGGACGGTGGCGACGGATTCGCGGATAAACATGCGCGCGTGCTGGGCTGGCGCCATTCGGCGGTGTATCCGCTGGTGGCCCTGGTCGGCCTGTCGCACAGCGCGGCGCAGCAAGCCGCGCAGGCCTACTGGACCGAGAGCCGCGACCGCGCCATCGTCGCCACCGCGGGCCTGCTGCTGCTGGGCGGCTTCGGTGCGGTGCTGGCCCGGCGCGCCCTGCAGCGCGAACGCGAGCAGGACGAAGTGCGGCGCGCCTACCGCACCGCCACCGAGAGCGGCAACGACGGCTTCTACATGGCGGCCGCGGTGCGCGGGCGCGACGGCGGCATCGAGGATTTCCGTATCGTCGACTGCAACGAGCGCGGCGCCTTCTTCTACGGCATGAAGCGCGAGAAGCTGGTGGGCGCCAGCCTGTCGCGCATCGACAGCGCGCTGTTCGGCGAGGAGCTGCTGGCCACCTACCGCAAGGCGATGGAAGCGGGCTTCTACGAGGACGACCGCAAGATGCCGCTCGATAACCGCCTGAACATCGGTTGGGGACGGCGCCGCCTGGTCCGGGTCGGCAATGGCCTGGCCGTGACCCTGCAGGACATCAGCGAACGCAAGGAGCACGAAGTGCAGCTGGAGCGCCTGGCCAACGAGGACAGCCTGACCGGCCTGGCCACGCGCCACGCCTTCCTGGCCGCGATGCCGGCCGCCCTCAGCCAGGCCAGGTCCAGCGGGGCGGGGCTGGCGCTGCTGTTCATCGACCTGGACGAGTTCAAGCACGTCAACGACTCGCACGGCCACGCCACCGGCGACCAGCTGCTCAAGTCCGCCGCCCAGCGCCTGCTGTCGCTGCTGCGCCCGAGCGACCAGGTGGCGCGCTTCGGCGGCGACGAGTTCGTGGTGCTGCTGCACCCCTGCGACGGCGAGCGCCAGGCGGCCTCGGTGGCCGCGCGCATCGTCGAAGCCTTCGGCGTGCCCTTCCTGTTCAAGGACGAGCTGCACGCGGTGGGCGCCTCGGTCGGCATCGCCATGTACCCGCGCGACGGGCTGGACGCCGAAACCCTGGTGCGCCACAGCGACATCGCCATGTACGCGGGCAAGAACGAAGGCAAGGGCCAGTACCGCTTCTTCGACCCGGCCTATTCCCAGACCCTGAATTCGCGCGCCCGCCTCAAGCAGCGCATGCTGGAAGCGATCGAGGCCGACCAGTTCCTGCTGCACTACCAGCCGCGCGTGGATGCGCGCAGCGGCGAACTCCTGAGCATGGAAGCGCTGCTGCGCTGGCGCCATCCGGAGCTGGGCATGGTGGCGCCGGGCGACTTCATCCCGCTGGCCGAAGCGACCGGCCTGATCGTGCGCATCGGCGAAGCGGTGATCGACAAGGCCTGCGCCCAGCTGGCCGCCTGGCGCGAAGCCGGGGTGGCGCTGGTGCCGGTGTCGATCAACGTCTCTCCCAAGCAGTTCCTGCGCGGCGGCGTGCAGCGCCTGCTGAGCAGCGCCCTGGAGCGCTACGGTGTGCCCGCCAGCCTGATCGAAGTGGAGATCACCGAATCGGCGATGATGGGCGACCACGAGGACATCCTGGCCGAGCTGGCCGCGCTGCGCGGGCTCGGGGTCAAGCTGCACGTGGACGATTTCGGCACCGGCTACTCCTCGCTGTCGCAGCTGCAGCGGCTCAGGATGGACGTGCTCAAGGTGGACCGCGCCTTCACTACCGAGCTGGCCAGGTCGAAGGAGGGCAAGGTGTTCTTCCAGGCGATCGTGTCGATGGCCCACGCGCTGGGCATGTCGGTGGTGGCCGAAGGCGTCGAGACCGAGGAGCAGCTGGCGATCCTGCGCGGGCTCGATTGCAACGAGGTGCAGGGCTTCTATATCGCGCGGCCGGTGCCGGCGGCCGAGATGGCGCAGATGATGGCGCGGCGCTTCCTGTTCGAAAGCGCCGCCGCTGCCTGATCTCAGTCGAGGTCCGAGGCCTGGTGGCGCTCCGCCACCTGTTCCTCGGGCTTGCCGCGCACCCGGTTGACCTTGCGCCCGCGGATCACGGCCGGCCGCGCGGCGATCTCGCCGGCCCAGCGCACGACGTTCCTGTACTCGTGGACGGACAGGAACTCCGCTGCGTCATACGCTTCGCCGCGCACCATGCCGCCATACCACGGCCAGATCGCCATGTCGGCAATCGTGTAGTCCTCGCCGGCTACGTAGCGGTGCTCGGCCAGCTGCCGGTCCAGCACATCGAGCTGGCGCTTGGTCTCCATCGCATAGCGGTTGATTGGATACTCCAGCTTTTCCGGCGCATAGGCATAGAAGTGCCCGAAGCCGCCGCCGACAAAGGGAGCGGAACCCATCTGCCAGAACAGCCAGTTCAGGGTCTCGGTGCGCGCCGCGAGCTCCGTGGGCAGGAAGGCGCCGAACTTCTCGGCCAGGTAGACCAGGATCGAGCCGGATTCGAACACGCGCAGGGGCCGGGCGCCGCTGCGGTCCACCAGCGCCGGGATCTTCGAGTTCGGATTGATCTCGACGAAGCCGCTGGAGAACTGGTCGCCCTCGTTGATGCGGATCAGCCAGGCGTCGTACTCGGCGCCGGCATGGCCGAGGGCCAGCAGTTCCTCCAGCATGATCGTGACCTTGATGCCATTGGGCGTGCCCAGCGAATACAGCTGGAGCGGGTGCTTGCCGACCGGGAGCGCCTTCTCGTGGGTGGGCCCGGCCACCGGGCGGTTGATGTTGGCGAAGGTGCCGCCGGAGGCGGCGGGCGTCCAGACTGTCGGCGGGACGTAGGGCGTGGAATCGGCCATGACTTCTCCTTGTTGCGCGGATGGTCATGCATTCTAGCCGCTGCGCACAAAGCCTGCCGGCCGCCTACTGCAGCTGGATCCGCCCGTACAGCCCGCGCGCCCCGTTGCCCGGCCCGGCCGTGAAGAACAGGGCATTGCGCGGCTGGGCCTGGATACCGTTGCCGAAGGCAATGCCATACAGGCCATCGATCGCGATGGGCGTGCGGTCGCCGCGCATCAGCGTGCCGATCAGCTTGCCGTCGTGCGGGCTGAAGGCGTTGATCTTGCCGTCGCCCCGGTTGGCCACCAGCAGCATGTTGCTGAAGTCACCGAAATCGGCGGGCGCGATCGCCATGCCCCAGGGCGCGTTCAGCACGCCGCCGGTCGTCACCAGCCGCCCCACGAACGCGCCGCCGGTCGAGAACACGTTGACCAGGCCCAGGCCCGCGCCCCCGACCCGGTCGGTGCCGTTCGCACCGCGCTGCGCATAGGCTACGTAGACGCGGTCGCCCACGGCCTGCAGGCCGAAAGGCGCATAGTTCGGAGGCAGGCCGGGATCGACGAAGCCGCCCCCGGGCAGGGTGACTTTCTGGAAGCCGGTGTCGTAGACGTCGATGCCGCCGCGCCGGAAGTCGGCTGCATAAATGTAATTGGCGCCGGCCGAACTGCCGATCGCCAGGCCGGTGTAGAAGGCTCCGTTGATCCCGGTGTCCACCGTGGTTACGGCATTATTCAGGTTCACCGCCGGCGACCAGCCGGCGATGGTGCCGCCCAGGCCCGCGAAGATGAAGGGGCTGGCGCCGGTAACGCCGTTCTGCGTCACCTTGAAATCCTGGCTGCCGTTGAAGACGATGCCGGTCGGCCTGGCCGCGCCGGCTGTCCCGGCCGGGATGGCCACCACCAGGCTCTGCGGCACGCCGTTACCGTCGTACAAGGTGGAGCTCGAGCTGCCTTCGTTCGCGACCCAGACGAAACCGTTCGGGTTGAAGGCGATGCCCCAGGCGTTCAGCAGCCTGGGGTCGGCATTGGGGGCGCCGCCGGCGGCTTCCGTCACCAGCGCGGTGACGGTGTAGGCGCTGGTGATGGTGGAGGCGGGCGGGGTGACGCTCATCTCTTCGTCATTGCCGCCGCCCCCGCCGCAGGAGACCGCCGCGGCGGCGAGGGTGAGGCCGGCCAGGCCTGCCTTGAGCAAGGCGGCCGCTCTGTGATGGATGTGCATGATGGCTCCTGTCAGGTGGGTGGGCTACCTGCGTTAATCCCACCCAGGTCCTGAAAGGTTCTTCAGAAGGCGAGGCCGATGCTGGCCGCCAGCGCGCGTGCGCGCGGGACGGCGGCGGCGGGGTCGCGCTGGCGCGCCAGCCAGGCCAGCTGGAGGGTGGCGGGGCCGGCGCCGTAGGCCAGTCCCAGGCGCAGGTCGGCGCGCGCCGGCCCAGCGGCGGCGCCGTAGCCGCCGAAGCGGCGCAGCACCCCAAGATGGCCGACCAGGCGCCAGCGCTCGCCCAGCGGATGCACGCCGTTCCACTCGAGATAGGCGCTGCGGCCGGCGCCATAGTAGTGCGGCGACACATACGCGCGCAGGCTGCCGCGTTCCCAGCCCAGGCCGGCGTGCAGCTCGTCGTAGCGGTAGCGGGCGTCGCGCGCGAACGTGGTGCGGGCGATCCCGGCGTCCCAGCTCAGCCCGGATGCGGTCCTGCGGGCGTAGCCGGCGTAAGCGATCAGCTGGGCCCGCGCCGGGCTGTAGGCCAGGCTGGCCGAGGACAGGAAGCCGCCCGCATACCAGCCGGACGGGCTGTCGACATCGACGCGCAGCTGCGCGGCGGGACGGCCTTCGCTGAGCGACAGGCCGCGCGCCGCGTAGTCGGACACCAGGGACAGGCTGGCGCTCACCTGCGCCTGGGCGGCGCAGGACAGGCTCAGCAGGAAGGCGGCGAGGATCGGGGCAGTTGAGCCGCGCGCGCGCAAGGCGGCGCGGAAGAAGATACGGTGGCGGGTCGCAGGGAGCAGGGGCGCGCGCATGGATCCATACTACCAGCTCGCGCGTCCGCGCGGCTCTGCTCTTCGGGGTTCCCCTCGTCGCGGTGGAGCGCCAGGCGCGCCTGCTCGCGCAAGGCCTGGCGCACCAGGGGCGCGCCGGCGCGCGGCCGCAGCTCCACCAGCAGGGCGGCCATGCCGCTCACGTGGGCCGCCGCATAGGACGAACCGGAGACGAAGCCCCAGCGGCCGCCGGGCAGGCTGGTCGGGATGTCGGCATCCGGCGCATCCACGGCGCCGGCCGCGATCACGCCCGGATGCGAGGCGGGAAAGCCGCCGCCGGGGCGCTGCGGATCGATGGCCCCCACCACCAGCACGCCGCGCGCCAGGGCCGCGTCCAGCAAGGCTTGCAGCAGGCGGTCGGGCGGGCCGCCCAGGCTGAGGTTGATGATGCGCGCCTCGTGCAGCAGGGCCACATTCAGGGCCTTGCCCAGGGTGAAGCTGCTGCAGCGCGCCGGCTGGCCCGCGGTTTCCCAGCAGGCGCGCAGGGCCATCAGGCGGGCGTCGGGCGCGACGCCGGCAATGCCGACGCCATTGTCGCGGCGCGCCGCGATGACCCCGGCCACGGCGGTGCCGTGGGTCTCGGCCACGCCCGCCTGGTCGTCGACCAGGTTCTCCTGCAGCGCGACCTGTCCGGCCAGGTCGGGATGGGCGGCATCGATGCCGCTGTCGATCACCGCCACCGCGACCTTGCGGCCGGTACTGGCGCGGTGCAGCTCGGCCAGGCGCCAGCTGCGGGCCGCCGGCTGCAGGCGGAACAGCGGATCGCCGCCGCCGAGGGTCTGGTAGAGCGCGACCGGCTGGGCCCAGGCCACGCGCGGGTCGCGCGCCAGCGCCGCCAGCACGGGCGCGAGCGGCGCCGCGCCGCTCTGCTCCATCACGAAGCAGTCGACGCCGATGACCGGCATCGGCCAGTTGCTGACCAGGACCAGGCCATGGGTGCGCGCCAGGTCCTGGGCGACGCGCCGGCGCGCCGCCTGGCCGCTGTCGTTCAGGTAGTCGCCGCCGTAGGCGGCGTCGGGCCGGTAATGCTGGGGCGGCAGGCGCAGCATGACCAGCACCTGGCGCGCTGCCGCCGCCTGGCTGGCGTCCGGCGCGTCCTGCGCCCGCACGCCCGCGCACGACAGCAGCAGCGCGCCGAGGAAGGCGCACAGAAAGGCTTTCACGGCGGTTTCCCGGTGCCCAGCGGTTCGGCCAGCATCACCGATGGCTCCGCGCGCAGGCGCGCCAGTGCGGGCGCCAGTTGGCCGTCCGGCGTCACGGCAAGCCAGCCGCCGGCGCCGGTCGGGCCGCCGACGATGCGCACGCCGCCGGCGCGCGCGATGCGGCGCAGTTCGCGCTCCGGCGTGTCCGGCGCGAAGACCAGCACCAGGCTGGCCTGCGCCGGCGCCTGGGCGCCGAGGGCCCGGTAGGCGCCGGCGTCCTCGGGCGTACGCGCCAGCAGCAGGCCGCCCCGCAGCGCGATCACGGCGAACTGGGCCGCCGCGACCCGGA
>CBIHLT010000107.1:0-16390 GCA_966210615.1 uncultured Massilia sp. | reverse complement strand
GCCACGCCCTTCACCTGCGCCTGGCCGCCCAGCTTGCCCTCGGTACCCACCTCGCGCGCGACGCGCGTCACTTCGGAGGAGAAGGAGGAGAGCTGTTCCACCATGGTGTTCGCGGTCATGGCCGCGCGCAGGTACTGGCCCTTCAGCGGGTGGCCGTCGACTTCCAGCGCCATGGTCTGGGACAGGTCGCCCTTTGCCACCGCGCCGATGACACGCGCCATCTCGGTGGTCGGGCGCACCAGGTCGTCGATCAGGGTGTTGACCGAGCTGATGATGGTGCTCCAGCCGCCGACCACGCCCGGCAGGTCCGCGCGCTGGGTCAGGTGGCCCTCGCGGCCGACCACGCGCGACACCTCGGTCACGGTCTCGACCATCTTCTGCTTGGTTTCGATGATGTCGTTCAGCGTGTCGGCGATCTTGCCGGAGACGCCGGTCCAGTCGGACGGCATGCGTACCGAGAAGTCGCCCTTCTTGAGTGCCATCAGGGTGTTCAGCAGCAACTTGACGTCCAACTGTTCGCCCATATCGGTCATCGTGTTCATCGACTAATCCTTGTTTCCTAGAAGAGGGGGTCGGCAGGTGCAGGCGGCCTGCGGACTGTTACATATTCAAACGGTCAAAAGATACTCTTGTGCCTGCTCAAGTCAAGCATTGCTGCTGAGCACGCCACTTGGGCCTGTGACCGCTTTGGAATAAAACTTGCAATATTGAAATTTTCAGACGCGAATCCGGGCGAGCGTAACTGAAAGCGGTGTGAGGCTGGCGCACGATTGGAGAAATTGTCGTGCCTAAACTACAACAATAACTTTAGGTTCTAGGGGTATGTATTAGAATTATTTCTCAGTTGTTAATTTTCGTGAATCTTTAAGGGGTCCAAGTCAACTAGCATAGCGGTGTTGGATATTTACTGTTACTGGGCCACCCCATGATCGATACCGCCTCACTTGCCGATATGATGCACTGCCGGGACGTCCTGTCCTGGTCCGAGCTGCTGTTCAAGATGGCGCGGGGCCAGGGATTCGATCGGGTCCTGTACGGCGTGAGCGCTTCGCGCCACAGCCGCTTCGATTCGGCTTTCTTGCGCAGCAATTATTCGTCGGAATGGCGTGAGCGTTACGACCGCAAGCGCTTCGCCGATGTCGATCCGGTGGTCGGTCATTGCATGACCAGCAGCCTGCCGATCGTCTGGGAGCCGGCCACCTTTGCCGAGCCGGCCCAGCGGGCCATGTACGAAGAGGCGAGCGAGTTCGGGATCCGCAGCGGCGTCACCCTGCCGGTCCATGGACCGCAGGGTGAGTTCGGGGTGCTGAGTTTTGCGTCGGACGCAGAGCCGGACGAGGCTTTCCGCAAGTCGGTGGCCGAGGTGCTGCCCGGCCTGTCCTTGATCCGCGACTACGCGTTCGCCTCGTCGGCGAAGTTCCGGGTTCAGGAATCCCGGCAGGAGAGTGCTCCGCGGCTAACGCGGCGTGAGCTGGAAGTACTGCAATGGGTGGCGGCCGGCAAGTCGTCCTGGGAAATCGCCCGTATCACGAGCTGTTCGGAAGCGACCGTCAATTTTCACCTGGCGAATGTGCGCCAAAAATTCGGCGTCAACACTCGCCAGCAGGCAGTCGTCAAAGCGATCGCCCTGGGCCTCATCAGCCCTGAAGATCCCCATCGTTGAGCTTGCCGTTGATGTAGAGGCGCAGCAGGATTGCGACCGGGGCGGGAATCGCCAGGCCGGTTTCGAACCGGCTGCCGCTCGACTGGGTCACGCCGAAGCGGCTCCAGAATTTTTCCTGGCTCTCGCGCTTGCTGATCCGCAGGCGGCGCAGTTCGTGCGGCGCCATCCGCAGTGCTCCCGCGGCCTGTTGTACTACTTGCTGGGCCTGGAGTTCGGCGGCCAGCGCGTCGCACATCAGATCGTTTGCCATGGTACTTCCTTTCCTGAATAGAAACGTTAAATACAGGAAGAAGTATTCCACCGACAAGCCTCGCCGCCACCTAGCAGAGCTGATAGTGTGGTGACAAGATTCTACAATCGCGCCTTACTTCAGTTGGTTCAGGAGGAAGGTGTAGGTCAATGCGACCATGCGTGCGGTTTGCGCATTGTCCGCCGCGCCGGCATGGCCGCCCTCGGTGTTTTCCCAGTACAGCACATCGTGTCCCTGTTCCAGCATGCGCGCCGCCATCTTGCGCGCGTGGCCCGGGTGGACGCGGTCGTCGCGGGTCGAGGTGGTGAACAGCACGCGCGGATACTGCCGCGCGGCCGACACATTGTGATAGGGCGAGTAGCGCGCCAGGTAGGCCCACTCGGCAGGGTCGTCCGGGTCGCCGTACTCGCCCATCCAGGAGGCCCCGGCCAGCAGTTCGTGGTAGCGCCGCATGTCCAGCAGCGGCACCTGGCAAACCACGGCGCCGAACAGGTCGGGCCGCTGGGTGAGGGCGGCGCCCACCAGCAGGCCGCCGTTGCTGCCGCCCATGATGCCCAGGTGGCGCGGACTGGTCAGGCCGCGCGCCACCAGGTCCTCGGCCACGGCGATGAAGTCGTCGAAGGCGCGCTGGCGGTGCTGCTTGAGCGCGGCCTGGTGCCAGCGCGGGCCGAACTCGCCGCCGCCGCGGATATTCGCCAGCACGTAGATGCCGCCCGCGTCCAGCCAGGCCGCGCCGGTCATGCCGCTGTAGAAGGGCTTGAGCGCCACTTCGAAGCCGCCGTAGCCGTAGAGCAAAGTAGGGTTGGCGCCGTCCAGCGGGGTATCGCGGTTCATCACCACGAAATACGGGACCAGGGTGCCGTCCTGCGAGCGGGCCGCGTGCTGGCCGACCGTATAGGGATGGGCCTCGAAGAAGGCGGGCATGGCCTTGAGCGGCTCGCGCCCGTCCTCGCCCACGCGCATCAGGTAGAGCGTGGTCGGGTGCAGGAAATCGGTCACGGTCAGGAAGAACTCGTCGGATTCGTCCGGGTCGAGCGCCGCCACCCCGACCGCGCCCATGCCCGGCACCGCGACCTCGCGCCGCTGCCAGCCTTCCCCGCTGTGGCGCAGCTCGACCACGCGGTTCTTCACGTTATCGAGGATGGTCAGGAGCAGGGCGCCGCGGGTCACGGCGACGCCGTCGAGCGAGGTTTCAGGCGTCGGCGTGAACAGCAGCTGGAAGTCCAGGCCGCCCCCCATGAAGTGCTCAAAATCCGTGGCCAGCAGCGAACCTTGCGGGTAGAGCAGGGCGCCCGGCTGCCAGTCCGAGCGCAGCTCGATCACCAGCTGGTCGCGTACCGTGAAGGCATTGGCGTCCAGCGGCTTGGGCACCGGGACCAGCCGGCCGCCGCGGCGCAGGAACAGCTCGCTGGTGTAGAAGCCGATCTGGCGCTGCACGAACTCGCGTTCGAAGCCGGGCGTGCTGTCCTTCCGGCCGGACGCGGCCAGGTCGTCCTCCCTGGCTTCGTAGACGGTGAGGGCGCTCTCCAGGGGCGTGCCGCGCCTCCATTCCTTGACGATGCGCGGGTAGCCGGATCCGGTCAGGCTGCCGGGGCCGAAATCGGTGCCGACGAACAGAGTGTCTCGGTCGATCCATGCGACGTCGCTCTTGGCTTCGGGAAGGAAAAAGCCGCCTTCGACGAAGCCGAGGGTGCCCAGGTCGAACTCGCGCATCTCGTGGGCGTCGCCGCCGCCGCGCGAGAGCGAGACCAGCACCCGGTCGCCGTGCGGTTCGAGCCAGGCCGCGCCGGCCCAGACCCAGTTCTCGTTTTCACGCCTTGCCAGTTCGTCCAGGTCGAGCACGGTTTCCCATTGCGGCTCCGGCAGGCGGTACTGGTCCAGGGTGGTGCGGCGCCAGATGCCGCGCACGTGGCCGGCGTCGCGCCAGAAGTTGTAGCAGCGGCCGCCGTGCACGCCGACGTAGGGAATTTTTTCACTGGAGTCGAGGATCGCCTTCAGGCGCTCGCGCAGCGGGGCGAAACCGGGCCGGCACTCGAGTTCGCGCTCGGAGACGGCATTGCGTTCGGCCACCCAGGCCTGGGCCTGTTCGCCGTCGATGTCTTCCAGCCACAGGTAGGGATCGTAGGGATCGTGCGGCCCCCTGGCTTCATCAGATTTTTCTTCAACGAACTGTTGCATTACGGCCTCTCTCCTTATGCCTTTGTCACCTGCGGCACTTATACTAGCAATTTTCAAGGACCGGGACCGCCCGCGACGGACAGCATGATGCGATCGAAACAGGGCAGCGCGGGCGCCGGGACGGACATGTCCCCGGCCGCGCGCGGCCGTCCGCACCGCCCCTCGCGCCTGGCCCTGCTCTCCGGCGGCGGCATCGCCCTGGCGCTGGCGGTGGGCGCCGCGCTGCATTACGTGACGGCGCATGCGGTCGAGGAGGACGCGCGGCGCCGCTTCGACAACCTGGCGCGCGGCGCCCAGGACCGCCTGAACGCCGCCATCGCCTCATATGGCCGCGCCCTGCGCGGGATGACGGCCCTGCATGCGGCCGGCGAGACGCCGGACGGCACGCTGTCGCGGCGCGCCTTCGACCGCTACGTGGGCGCGCTCGACCTGGCGCACAATTACCCGGCGATCGAGGCCGTCACCTTCGCCGCGTATGTACGGGAAGCCGAGCGCGAAGCCTTCGAGGCCGCCATGCGCCGGGACCGCAGCGTCGATCCCAACGGCTATCCCGACTTCGCGATCCGCTCCGACGGCCCCCGCCCGAGCTACGAGGTGATCGCCTACCAGTATCCGTCCAGCCTGCCCAGCGGCCGGGTCGGGGTCGATATCGCCGCCCATCCGCTGGTGGCGAAGTCGCTGGCGCGCGCGCGCGACAACGGCGGGCTGAGCGCTTCCGGCAATCCGGTCCTGATCCGCCATCCGGTACCGCACAACGTGCTCGGCATGCGCCTGCCCCTGTACCGGGGCGGCGCGATGCCGCTGGCGCTGGAGGGGCGCCGCGCCGCCTATCTGGGCTCGGTCGGCATCGCCTTTTCGGTCCAGGAGCTGGTCAAGGGGGCGCTCGGCTTCCTGGAAGACCAGCCGGTGCGTGTGAGCCTGTACGGCAGCAGCCTGGCGACCGGCAGCGGCAGGCTGGCGCCGGCGGCGGGCGACCGCCTGCTGTTCGGGCCCGATGTCCGCGAAGGCATGCGCGCGGATGCGCCCGGCGGCGCGGCGCCGAAAGGTGAGGAGGCGGACCGCTTCGTCTCGCTGCTCGGGGTCGATTACGCCGGCAGCCAGTGGAAGGTGCATTTCTCCGCGCCGCGCAGCGGCATGATGGTGGGCGCGGACCGCTACCTGCCCGGCGCCGCGCTGGTCCTCGGCTTCGCCGGCACCCTGCTGGTGTACGGCCTGTTCCTGGCCCAGTACCGCGCGCGGCGCGAGGCGGTGCGCCAGCGCCTGCTCCTCGATTCCGTGCTCGACAACCTGGACGCCGAGGTCTACCTGAAGGACGGCGGGCGGCGCTTCCGCTATGTCAACGCCAGGGGCGCCGAAGCGCTTGGCGAGCCGGCCGCCCTGGTGGTCGGCCGCCGCGACCACGAGCTGATGCCGGCCGCCGGCGCCGATGCGGCCTGGGAGCGCGACCGCGCCGTGCTCGAAGGCGGGCAGCGCAGCGCCGGCCAGGTGGAGCAGACGGCCGCGGACGGCACGCCGCGCCAGCTGTGGAGCGTGCGGGTGCCGGTGCAGGTGGACCGGGCCGGCCCGGCGGTGCTGTGCGTGTCGACCGACATCACCGAGCTGCACCAGCTCAAGGCGCAAGCCGACGCCGCCAGCAAGGCCAAGAGCGACTTCCTGTCGAACATGAGCCACGAGATCCGCACGCCGATGAACAGCATCATCGGCATGACCCACCTGGCCCTGCAGGGCGCGCCCGACCCGCGGCAGCGCGATTACCTGGAAAAGATCCACCATTCGGGCCAGCACCTGCTGGGCATCATCAACGACATCCTCGACTTTTCCAAGATCGAGGCCGGCATGCTCAGGCTCGACCAGGTCGGCTTCATGCTCGACAGCCTGATGCGCAATGTCGAGAACCAGCTGGGCCAGGCCGCCGCCGCGAAAGGCCTGGGCTTCGACGTCGACATCGCGCCCGAGCTGATGCGCCCCCTGCGCGGCGACCCGCTGCGCCTGGGCCAGGTGTTGCTGAATTTCGCCGGCAACGCCGTCAAGTTCTCCTACCGCGGCCGGATCCGCCTGCGGGTGCGCCTGGAACGCGCCTTCGGCCCCGAGGTGCTGCTGCGCTTCGAGGTGCGCGACCAGGGCATCGGCATCGAGCCCCAGGCCCTGGGCAACCTGTTCACGCCCTTCCAGCAGGCCGACGGCTCGGCCACCCGGCGCCACGGCGGCACCGGCCTGGGCCTGGCGATCAGCCGCCAGCTGGCCGAGCTGATGGGTGGCACGGTGGGCGTCGAGAGCACGCCCGGCCTGGGCAGCACCTTCTGGTTCACGGCGCGCCTGGCGCTGGAGGAGAGCGCGGGCGCGGCGGCGGCCGGCCTGGGTGCGGCCCCGGCGCCGCAGAGCGCGCGCCTGGACGGCTGCGCGGTGCTGCTGGTCGAGGACAACCCCTTCAACCAGCAGGTCGCGCGCGAGCTGCTGGAGCAGGCCGGCGCCGCCGTGGTGGTGGCCAACCAGGGCGAGGAGGCGCTGGCGGCGATGGCCGGCCAGCGCTTCGACTGCGTGCTGATGGACATCCAGATGCCGGTGATGGACGGCCTGGAAGCCACGCGCCGCATCCGCGCCAACCCGGACCTGGCCGGTACCCTGGTGGTGGCCATGACGGCCAACGCCGGCGTGGACGACCGCACCCGCTGCCTGGAAGCCGGCATGAACGAATTCCTGACCAAGCCGGTGGTGCCGGAGCTGCTGGCCGCCACCATCGCGCGCTGCCTGGGGCGCACTTCGGCCCCGGTGCCGGATGTCGCCACGATGAGCTCTTCCGCCGCGGGCGACCCCGCGCATCCGGCAGCGGTGGGCGGCCTGCTCGACATGGGCCAGCTGGGCATCACCGCCAGCGGCGACCGCGCCAAGATGCGCAAGTACGCCTTCATGTTCCTGGAGGCGGCGCGCGAAGCCCTGCCCGAGATCGACGCCGCGCTGGCCGTGGGCGACCTGGAGGGAGCGGGGCGGGTCGGGCACCGCATCAAGTCCTCGGCGCGGGCCGTGGGCGCGCGCGATTTCGGCGCCGTGTGCGAAGACCTGGAAGCCCAGCCGGGCCGCCAGCAGGGCAGGAGCGGACCCACCAGCACGGCCCAGGCGCGGGCCCTGGTGGCGCGCCTGCGCGCGATGCTGGCGCGGCTCGAGCGCGAGGTCACCGCCCAGCTCGGCGACCGGGCCGGCGACCAGTTGTAAGCCGTGGCGGCGAGGCGCCTCCGCACTACCGCCGAGCGTCCAAAACAGGTAGACTTTGGCCCCTGAGCTGTCCGAATGTAAACCATGTCATCCCCGATCTCTCCCGGCTTGTTAATCTTGCACGGCAACCATCTCGAGTTGCTGCGCAGCGCCGTGTTCGACTGGATGCGCAGCCACCCGCTCGGCCCCCTGGAAGAAGAAATCATCCTGGTGCAATCGAACGGCGTGGCCGAATGGCTCAAGATCGCGCTGGCCGAGGAGCTGGGCGTGTGCGCCGCCACCCGCGTGGCGCTGCCGGCGCGCTTCATGTGGGAAGCCTACCGCGGCATGCTGGGGCGCGAGCGCGTGCCCACCCGTTCGCCGTTCGACAAGGACCCGCTCACCTGGCGCCTGATGCGCCTGTTGCCCGAGCTGCTGCAGGAGCCGGGCTACGAGCCGCTGGCGCGCTTCCTGGCCGACGGCGACGCCGAGCGCCGCCTGCAGCTGGCCGAGCGCCTGGCCGATCTCTACGACCAGTACCAGGTCTACCGCGCCGACTGGCTGATCGACTGGGCCGCCGGCCGCGACCAGCTGCGCCGCGCCGTCGGCGACCCGGCGCCGCTGGCGCCGGACCAGCGCTGGCAAGCCTGCCTGTGGCGCGCCGTCCACGCCAGCGTGCCGCCGGAGCAGCGCTTTTCCGGCCGCGCCACCATCCACCAGCAGTTTCTGGCCGCCAACCTGGAGAACCGGCAGCCGGTGTCGCGCCTGCCGCGCCGCGTGATCCTGTTCGGCATGTCGACCCTGCCTTACCAGACCCTGCAGGGATTCGCCGCGCTCTCGCTGCACACCCAGGTGCTGGTGGCGGTGCCGAATCCCTGCCGATTCTACTGGGGCGACATCATCGAAGGGCGCGAGCTGCTGCGCGCCGCGCGCCGCCGCCAGCCGCTGCGCGAGGGCGCCGACCTGTCCAGCGTGCCGATCGAGGAACTGCACGCGCACAGCCATCCGCTGCTGGCGAGCTGGGGCCGCCAGGGGCGCGACTTCGTGCGCATGCTGGATGAGTTCGACAGTGGCGAGGGTGCCCGCCAGGGCAACCTGCGCGTCGACCTGTTCGCCGAGGACGAGGGCGAGACCCTGCTGGCCCAGGCCCAGGCCGCCGTGCGCGACCTGCTGCCGCTGTCCGAGCACCCGCACGTGCCGCCCGCGCGCGAGGACCGCTCGATCGAATTCCACATCACCCACAGCGTGCAGCGCGAAGTCGAGGTGCTGCACGACCAGCTGCTGTCCTGGTTCGCCCAGGACCCCAGCCTGCGCCCGCGCGACATCGTGGTGATGGTGCCGGACATCGACGCCTTCTCGGCCGCGATCCACGCCGTGTTCGACCAGCACCGCCGCAGCGACCCGCGCCACATCCCCTTTGAAATCGGCGACGTGCGCGACCGCAGCGTGAATCCCTTGCTGGCCGCCCTCGAATGGCTGCTGCGCCTGCCCCAGCAGCGCTGCCGGCAAAGCGAAGTGCGCGACCTGCTCGACGTGCCGGCGGTGGCGCGCCGCTTCGGCCTGCACGACGAAGACCTGGCGATCCTGGGACGCTGGATCGAGGGCGCCGGCGTGCGCTGGGGCCTGGACCGCGAGCACCGCGACGGCCTGGGCCTGGGCTCGGCGGGCGAGCAGAACGCCTGGATCTTCGGCGTGCGCCGCATGCTGCTCGGCTACGCCAGCGGCGTGGGCCGCAGCTTCGGCGAGATCGAACCCTATGGCGAAGTGGGCGGCCTGGATGCGGCCCTGGCCGGCTCGCTGGCCCAGCTGGTCGAAGCGCTGCTTGCGTGGCGCGCCGTGCTGGCCGCGCCGCGCGGCCCCGCGGAATGGGGCGAGGCGGCGCGCGGCCTGCTGGCCGCCTTCTTCTCGCCCCAGGACGAAGCCGACCGCCTGACCCTGGCCCAGCTGAACGAAGGGCTGCAGTGCTGGCTGGAGACCGTGGACGCGGCCGGCTTCGACGAGCCGGTCTCGCTGGCCGTGCTGCGCGAAGCCTGGCTGTCGCAGCTCGACCAGCCGACCCTGAACCACCAGTTCGTGTCGGGTGGCGTGACCTTCTGCACCCTGATGCCGATGCGCGCCGTGCCTTTCCGCGTGGTCTGCCTGCTCGGCATGAACGATGGCGACTTCCCGCGCCGCGCCCAGCAGGCCGACTTCGACCTGCTGGCCTTGCCCGGCCTGGCCCGTCCCGGCGACCGCTCGCGCCGCGACGACGACCGCTACCTGATGCTGGAAGCGATGCTGGCGGCGCGCGACAAGTTCTACGTGAGCTGGGTCGGCCGCAACGTGCGCGACAACAGCGAGCAGCCGGCCTCGGTGCTGGTGGCCCAGCTGCGCGACTATCTCGTGAACGGCTGGGACCTCGACCTGTCCGAACGCACCGTGGAGCACGCGCTGCAGCCCTTCAGCCGCCGCTACTTCGAGCGCGGCGGCCTGCTGACCTATGCGGGCGAATGGCGTTCGGCCCACGGCGCGGAAGAAGGGGAGGCCGGCGACGACCTGCCGCCGTACGAACTCGAGCCGGGCTTCGTGCTGCGCCTGGGCGAGCTGGGCAGCTTCCTGCGCCAGCCGGCGCGCTACTTCTTCCGCCGCCGCCTGGGCGTGAGCTTCGCCGACGCCGCCGTGGTGGGCGAGGACGAGGAACCCTTCGCCCTCGACGCCCTGGAACGCTTCTTCATCGAAGACCACCTGCTGGACGACAGCGGCCCGGCCGAAGGCCTGCACGAAGTACGCGCCACCCTCAAGGGCCGCGCCGAGCGCCTGGCGCGCGAGGGCGTGCTGCCGATCGGCCTGCTGGGCCGCCAGTGGCAGGAACAGCTGGTCGAGGGCCTGGTGCCGGTGCGCAGCAGCTGGCTGCGCCTGGGCGCGCGTTTCCCGCAGCCGGCGCCCAAGCTGGCCGTGAGCCTGGTGTTCGACGACGGCCTGGCGCTGGAAGACTGGATCGACCGCCTGCGCAGCGACGGCGAGCGCAGCGCCTGGCTGGTGCAGATTTCGTCCAAGGTGCTGGACAAGCAGGGGCAGCCGCGCGGCGACAAGCTGATCGGCCCCTGGCTGCGCCAGCTGGCCAGCGCCGCCTGCGGCCATCCGGTGGCCGGCTACCTGGTGGCGCGCGACGCGGTGCTGGAGATGGCGCCGCTGGAACAGGAGGCCGCGCGCAAGGCATTGCGCGAGCTGGCGCTGCTCTGGCGCAGCAACCTGGACCAGCCGCTGGCGGTGGCCTGCAAGACCGCGCTGGCCTACCTGGCCGAGGGCGATGCCCGCACCACCTATGACGGCGCCTTCGAGATTTCCGGCGAGGTGACGGAGCCCTGCCTGGCGCGCCTGTGGCCGGACTTCGACGCCTTGACGGCGGCCGGCGACTGGCCGCAGGTGGCGGTGCAGCTGTACGGCCCGCTGGCGCGCTGGCTGGACGAGCAGGTAGCAGTGTCGCCGATCGCGGGGGACCAGACATGAGCATCGAACTCGCTCCGCTGTCCTTCCCGCTGCACGGCTCGCGCCTGATCGAGGCCTCGGCCGGCACCGGCAAGACCTGGACCATCGCCGCGCTCTACCTGCGCCTGGTGCTGGGGCATGGCGGGCCCGACGCCTTTGCGCGTCCGCTCCTGCCGTCCGAGATCCTGGTGATGACCTTCACCCGCGCCGCCACGCGCGAGCTGTCCAACCGCGTGCGCGAGCGCCTGGTGCAGGCCGCCGCCTTCTTCCGGGGCGAACTGGACCTGATCGACCCCTACCTGCGCGACCTGGCCGAGGCCTACCCGGAGGGCAATGCGCGCAGCGTGGCCGCGCACCGCCTGATGCTGGCCGCCGAGACCATGGACGAAGCGGCGATCTTCACCATCGACGCCTGGTGCCAGCGCATGCTGCGCGAGCACGCCTTCGATAGCGGCAGCCTGTTCGACGAAGAGCTGCTCACCGACGAGCGCGCATTGTTCGAGGACGCGGCCCACGACTACTGGCGCCAGCACGTCTACCCGCTCGGCGCCGAGGCGCTCGACACGGTGCTCGGGTCCTGGAGCAGCGTCGAGGCGCTCAAGGAGAGCGTGCGCGAACTGGTCTACCGCACCGCGCTGCTCGGCGAACTGCCGGAAGAGCCCTTGGGCGCGGTGCTCGGCCGCCTGGCCGCCGCCCAGCGCGCCCAGCTGGCGCAGCTGAAGGAAGGCTGGCATGAGCGCGCGAGCGCGATGGAGCGCTGGATCGCCGCGCATCGCGAACGCAATCCCAAGTGCTTCAACGGCAACAAGATGCGCGCCGACTCGCTGGTGAAATGGTTCGAGGCGCTGCGCGCCTGGGCCCTCGACCCGGCCCTGCACCAGCCCGCGCTGCCCGACACCGCCTGGAAGCGCCTGACCGAAGACGGCATCGTGGACGCTTTCAGCAAGGATTTCCATGCCGAGGTGCCGGACTGCTTCGGCTGCACCGCCGAGCTGAAGGCCGGCCTCGATGCGATCGATCCGATCGCGCATGCGCTGCTGCGCCATGCCGCGGGCCACATCGCCCAGCGCATGCGCGAACTGAAGCGCCGCAACCGCCAGTTCGGTTTCGCCGACATGCTCGAACGCCTCAAGGACGCGCTGGAAGGCGAGAACGGCGACGCGCTGCGCGGCCGCATCGTGAGCCAGTTCCCGGTGGCGATGGTGGACGAATTCCAGGATACCTCGCCCGACCAGTACCGCATCTTCGACCTGTTGTACCGCGTCGCGGACAATGCACCCGGACAGGGCCTGTTCCTGATCGGCGACCCCAAGCAGTCGATCTACGGCTTCCGCGGCGCCGACATCCACAGCTACCTGTCGGCGCGGCGCGCCACCGAAGGGCGCCACTACAAGCTGGGCACCAACTACCGCTCGACCGCGCCGCTGGTGTCGGCCGTGAACCGCGTGTTCGCCGTGGCCGAAGGCGAACACGGCGAGGGCGGCTATCCGCAGGGCGCCTTCCGCTTCCGCCGCGGCGGCGACAATCCGCTGCCCTTCGAGGCGGTGGCCGCCAAGGGGCACCGCGAACGCCTGGTCGGCGCCGGCGGCACCTTGCCGGCGATGACCGTGGCCTGCTGCCACCGCGAAGACCTGAAAGGCGAGGAGTACCGCGAGTTCTTCGCCCAGCACTGCGCCGAAGACATCGTGCGCCTGCTGAACGACGAGCGGGTCGGCTTCTCGGACGGCGAGCGCTTCCGCCGCCTGATGCCGGCCGATATCGCGATCCTGGTCCGCGACCGGCGCGAAGCCGCTGCCGTGCGGCGCGCCCTGGTGCGGCGCATGGTGGCCAGCGTCTACCTGTCGGACAAGGATTCGGTGATCGAAAGCGAGGAGGCGGCCGACATGCTGCGCTGGCTGTACGCAGTGGCCAATCCGCTCGACGGGGCGCTGGCGCGCGCGGCCTTCGCCACCCGCACGGCCGGCCTGCCGCTGGTCGAGCTGGCCAAGCTGTCCAGCAATGAGGAAGCCTGGGAAGTGCGGGTGGAACAGCTCAAGGCCCTCCACGGCAGCTGGCAGCGCCAGGGGGTGCTGGCCATGCTGCGCCGCTTCGTCCACGAACTTGGCCTGCCGGCGCGCCTGCTGCGCGAGCCGGGCGGCGAGCGCCGCCTGACCAATCTGCTGCACCTGGCCGAACTGCTGCAGGAAGCCAGCACCCAGCTGGAAGGCGAGCAAGCCCTGATCCGCTGGTTCGCCGAGCAGATCGAAGGCCTGGGCGAGGGCGGCGACGAGCGCGTGCTGCGCCTGGAAAGCGACGCCGAGCTGGTCAAGGTCGTCACCGTGCACAAGTCGAAAGGCCTCGAATACCCGCTGGTCTACCTGCCTTTCGCGGTCACCGCGCGGCCGGTGGAGAAGGGTAGCCGGGCCTTCTTCGAATTCATCGACCAGAACGGCGAGCGGCGCCTGGACCTGAGCCTGAGCGCGGAGGCCCAGGCGGCGGTCGACCGCGCCCGGCTGGAGGAAGACCTGCGCCTGTTCTACGTGGCCCTCACCCGCGCGCGCCACGCGGTGTGGCTGGGCACCGCCGTGGTCCTGCACCGGGGCAAGAACCGGCTGCACGAATCGGCATTCGGTTACCTGCTGGCCGGCGGCGAAGCGATTCCTCCCGCCGCCTTGCGCGAGCGCCTGCAGCAGCTGTGCGGCGGCGTTGACTGCATCCGCCTGCTCGACCTCGAAGAGGATCAGGCATCGACCGCCTTCTCGCGCGAGGACGAGCGGCCGGACCTGCTGGAAGCGCCGCGCTATGCGGCCAGCTTCGAGCGCGACTGGGCCATCGGTTCCTTCACGTCGCTGACGCGCCATGCCGTGGCGCCGCCCATGCGCGCGCAGGAGCAGACCCTGCTCGAGGAAGAGCCTTCGGTGGCGACCCCGCCGCGCATCGAGGACGCGCCCTGGCACCGCTTCCCGCGCGGCTCGGTGCCGGGCAACTTCCTGCACGAGCAGCTCGAATGGCTGGCCGGCGAAGGCTTCGGCTGCCTGGACGACCCGGCCTGCGAGCTGCGCCTGGTGCAGCGCATCGAGCGCGCCGGCTGGGCCAAACGCACGGACGACGCGCTGGCCTGGCTGAAAGCCATCGTCGGTACCGTACTGCCGCCGCTGGGCGCGGCCTTGGGGGATTTGCAAGACCCGTTGCCGGAGATGGAATTCTGGTTCCCGAGCGAGCGCCTGGATCTGCCGCGCCTGGACCGCCTGTGCCGCGAGCGCATCTTCGGCGGCGCCGAACGGCCGGTCCTGCCCGAGCGCACGCTGCACGGCATGCTCAAGGGCTTCGCCGACCTCGTGTTCGAGCACGAGGGCCGCTTCTGGGTGCTGGACTACAAGTCGAATGCGCTGGGACCGGGCGACGCCGCCTACACCCAGGCCGCGATGGAAGCCGGCATGATGGAACACCGCTACGATATCCAGGGCACGATCTACATGCTGGCGCTGCACCGCCTGCTGCGCGCGCGCCTGGGCCAGTCCTACCGCCCGCGCGAACAGCTGGGCGGCGCCGTGTTCCTGTTCCTGCGCGGGATCGCCAACCCGGCCACGCGCGGCTGCTGCACCCTGGCGCCGGACCTGGAACTGCTGGATGGGCTGGAACGACTGCTGAACAAGGAAGGCCATGGCGAAGACTGAAGCGAGCATCACGGCCTTGTGGGCCGAGATCGGCCGCCTGACCGACGAGGGCGAACTGCGGCGCCTGTCGGGCGCGTTCGCGCGCTTCGTCGCTTCGCTCGGCAACGCCGCGCCGCCGCTGGTGCTGGCCGCCACCGTGCTGTCCGAGCTCGAAGGCCATGGCCACAGCTGCCTTCAACTGTCCGACCTGGCCGACGGCCAGGCCGCCGCGGGGCTGCTGGGCTGGAGCGAAGAGCAATGGAAGGCGCTTGCGTCGAGCGCGGCCCCGTTGCCGCGCAGCGCCAAGGCCTGGGCCGCCCAGCTGGCCGCCTGCGAGCAGGTGTGGCAGGTGGACGAATTCGATTACGACCAGCCGCTGGTGCTGGACGGCGAACGCCTCTACCTGCGCCGCTACTGGCGCGACGAGCTGCTGGTGGCGCAATCGGTGCGCGAGCGCGCCAGGTCCCTGCGTCCGGTCGACGGCGAGGCCGTGCGCGGCTGGCTCGACACCCTGTTCGCCTCGCAGCGCGCGGCGGAAAAGCCGGACTGGCAGAAACTCGCCTGCGCCATCGCCCTGCGCGGCGCGGTGGGCATCATCACCGGCGGCCCCGGCACCGGCAAGACGTACACGGTGGCGCGCCTGCTGGCGCTGCTGTTCGCCACCGCCCCCGAAGCGGGCAGCCAGCGCATTGCCCTGGCCGCGCCGACCGGCAAGGCGGCCGCGCGCCTGAAGCAGTCGATCGACAAGGCCCTGAACGAACTGGCGGAGCGCGTCGGCAGCGCCCTGCCGCTGCGCGAGCTGACCGCGCGCATGGGCGCCGCGCGCACCTTGCACAGCCTGCTGGGCGCGCGCCCGGACAGCCGGGCCTTCGCCCACCACCGCGGCAATCCGCTCGACGTGGACGTGCTGATCGTCGACGAAGCCTCGATGGTGCACCTGGAGATGATGGCCAGCCTGCTGGATGCGCTGCCGCCGTCCGCGACCCTGATCCTGCTGGGCGACAAGGACCAGCTGGCCTCGGTGGAGGCGGGCGCGGTGCTGGGCGACCTGTGCCACAACGCCCAGGCCGGGGCCTATTCGAGCGACACGCAGGCCTATGTGCGCGAGGCCAGCGGCGAGGAGGTGCCGGACGACTACCTGGGCAGCGGCGGACCGCTGGCCCAGCAGACCGTGATGCTGCGCCACAGCCGCCGCTTCGGCGGCCCGATCGGCCAGCTGGCGCTGGCGGTGAACGCCGGCGACGGCGCGCGCGCCGAGGAGGTGCTGAGGGCAGGCGAGGGCGGCGTTCGCTGGATCGACCATGCCCAGCCGCATAACCTGCTGCAGCTGGCGCAGTCGGGCTACGGCCCCTGCCTGGAACTGCTGCTGGCCGGGCCGCAAGGGAAGCACGAGGACTGGGTGCGCCAGGTGCTGCTGCGCTTCGAATCCTTCCGCATCCTGTGCGCGGTGCGCGACGGCGAATGGGGCGTGTCCGGCCTGAACGACGCCATCGCCCAGCGCCTGGAAAGCGCGCGCCTGCTGCGCCGGGGCGGCGAATGGTATGTCGGGCGTCCGGTCATGGTGACCCGCAACGACTACGGCACCAAGGTCTTCAACGGCGACATCGGCCTGACCCTGGCCGATCCGGAACGTCCGGGTTCGCTGCGCGTGTACTTCCTGGAAGGCGACACGGTGCGCAGCGTGCTGGCCACCCGCCTGCGCAACGTCGAAACGGCCTTCGCGATGACCGTGCATAAATCGCAGGGCTCGGAGTTCCGCCACACGGTACTGGCCCTGCCGCGCGAGCGCAGCGCGATCCTGACGCGCGAGCTGGTCTACACCGGCATCACCCGCGCCAGCGAGGTCTTCACGCTGGTGACGCCGGCCGGCGAGGTGCTGCTGGATGCGATCGGGCGGCGCACCCACCGCACCAGCGGCCTGCGCGACATGATCGCCAACTAGCGGCGGCCGGGCGACGCCCTGGTCCGGCGCAAGCGGCGCAACATGACGGCACAATGACGGCACAA
>CBIHLT010000106.1:0-16426 GCA_966210615.1 uncultured Massilia sp. | reverse complement strand
ACGCCGCCTGCGGCTGCGCCGGCTGCTACACCGCGCTGCACGCGATGGAGATGTACACCGAGGCCTTCGCCCAGGCCGGCGCGCTGGACAAGCTCGAAGCCTTCGCCAGCCTGAACGGCCCGGCCTTCTACGGCCTGCCGCGCAACGAAGGCACGATCACCCTGAAGCGCGAAGCCTGGACCCTGCCTGAATCCGTGGCCATGGGCGAACACCAGCTGGTGCCGCTGAACGCCGGCGAAACCATCAACTGGAAGATGGTGTAAGTCCTTCATGCTGGCGCAGATCGACTGGGCGCGTCCGTGGTACGACGCGGTGCGCCCGGCCTTCGAACGGCTGGCGCTCGAGGGTGACGAGTTCCTCGACGCCTTCAACCGCAATGCGCAGGCGCTCGGCCTGCGCAACCACGCCCTCCTGCCGCTGCGCTTCGTGCCGCAAGCCGCGCTCCCCGAAGGCCGCGCCTACGAGGAATTCATCGGCGCCACCGGTCAGGTGCCCACGCGCGACAACCTGCACGATTTCTTCAATGGTTTGGTGTGGCAGACCTTCCCGCTCATCAAGCGCGAACTGAACGCCTTGCAGGCGGCCCAGATCGCGCAGGATGGCGTCGGCAAGTCGCGCGGTCCCGCGCGCGACGCCGCCACCATCTTCGACGAGAACGCCGCCTTGCTGGTGGTGCGCGACAGCGATGCCGGGCGCGCGCTGGTCGACGACCTGCGTGGCCACCGCTGGCTCGAGGCCTTGTTCCACAAGCGCGCCATGTTCGGCGCCGACGCCCAGGTCTGGCTGTTCGGCCACGCCCTGATGGAAAAGCTGGCCGCGCCGCGCAAGGCCATCACGGCGCACGTGCGCGTGGTGTTCGCCGATGATGCCTTCTTCGCGCTCGGCCACGAGGCGCGGCGCGCCTGGCTGGACGGGCACGTGGCGTCCCAACTGGTCCGCGAGGGCCTGAGCACCGCCGCCTTCACGCCGCTGCAGGCGCTGGGCGTACCGGGCTGGTGGCCGGGCCAGGACGCCGCTTTTTATCTGGATACGACCGTATTCCGTCCCAAGCGGGCGGATCGACAAGGAGCACAGAATGGCTGACGCAGTACGCTGGGGCATACTCGGCACGGGCAAGATCGCCAAGGCATTCGCCAACGCATTGAAGGAGGTGCCGGACGCCGTGCTGGCCGCCGTCGCGTCGCGCAGCCTGGACAAGGCCCAGGCCTTCGCCGCGGAGTTCGGCGCCGCTGCCGCCTTCGGCTCCTACGAGGAGCTGGTGGCGGCGCAAGGGGTCGACCTGGTGTATATCGGCACGCCGCATCCGCAGCATGCCGAGAACGCCCTGATGGCCCTGCGCGCCGGCAAGGGCGTGCTGTGCGAGAAGCCTTTCGCGATGAACCTGCGCGAGGCGGAGCGGATGGTCACCCTGGCGCGCTCGAAGCGCCTGTTCATGATGGAAGCGATGTGGACGCGCTACCTGCCGGCCTTCATCGAGACCAGGCGCATCGTCGAATCCGGTGAAATCGGCAAGGTCAGCCAGGTGGTGGCCGACTTCGGGTTCACGGCGAACTTCGGGCCGGAGCACCGCGTGTTCAACCCCGAGCTGGGCGGCGGCGCGCTGCTCGACCTGGGCATCTACCCGCTGTCGATCGCGGCGGCGCTGCTCGGTCCCGTGCAGGAGATCAAGGCCCAGGCCGTGAAGGGGCCGACCGGCGTGGACGTGCAGAGCGGCTTCACGCTCAAGCACGCCGGTGGCGGCATGTCGGTGTGCAGCTGCTCCTTCCTGGCGCGCACGCCCTGCGAGCTGACCGTGTCGGGCGAGAAGGGCAGCGTGCGCATGAACACCATGTTCCACCGCGCGAAGACGGTGACCGTCACCCTGGACGACGGCAGTTCGCGCACCATCGATACGCCTTACCTCGGCAACGGCTACGTGCATGAAGTGATCGAGGCGCAGCGCTGCTGGCGCGAAGGGCTGATCGAGAGCCCGTCGATGAAGATGGAAGAGACCCTGGCGCTGATGGGCGTCATGGACGAGATCCGGCGCCAGATCGGGCTGGCGTACAAGGCGGACCAGGCACGTTAAAGGAGAATCGGCATGCAGCTCACGAAGGCGACCCCCATCCTGCGCATCTTCGACGAACGCAAGGCACGCGAGTTCTATGTCGATTTCCTCGGCTTCCAGGTCGACTGGGAACACCGCTTCGAACCGGATCTGCCGCTGTACCTGCAGGTATCGCGCGGCGGCTTCGTGCTGCACCTGAGCGAGCATCACGGCGACTGCTGCCCGGGCGCGGCGATGCGCATCGATACCAGCGACATCGACGCGCTGCACGCCGAGCTGGCGGGCAAGCGCTACGGCTACGCGCGGCCCCAGGTCGACCAGACGCCCTGGGGCTCGCGCGAGATGTCGGTCAAGGATCCGTTCGGGAACCGGCTGACCTTCACCAGCCCTATCCAGGCCTAGCCGCAGCACCTGTCCTGGTCCCGCCGGGAAGGACCGCCGAGGCGCGCACGCGCATCCCTGCCGCATAAATGCGATGCCCGGCGCCGATTTTCCGCGGACAGGCGGCAAGAGGATTTGCAAGCAAGCGCCTCTGCTTGGTAGACTGGTTCCATATTTACAAGCCCTGCAATGCCCACCATCCACGGTCATTGCGACATCCATTCGCCGTTAGCTTCCATCCGCTGCAACGGCGAACTTGCCCGCATCCCCAACAGATCGCTTCTACCCGGGTATCTGCTGCCAATGCTTGACACAGCGCTGCCTGGCGTCTTCGCAAGACGCGAGCAAAGCCTCCGCTTTACCAGCGCACCTGCCCTTGAACCGAGGATCTGACATGAACGGCACCATCCACCCTTCCCGAGCGGGACACACGTGTTTCCGCTGCTTCGACACCGCGGTGCCCGCCGCGGCCCCGAACCTCGACAAGGGAGGCCAGGCATGAAGGTCGCTCAGCCAATGGTGCAGGGGCTCGACAGCCTGCTGCCGGCAGAACCCTTGCTGATGATGGGGGCCGGCCCGGTTCCGATTCCGGCGCGCGTGGCGCATGCCAACTCGATCGTCATCAACCATCTTGGCGATCCGATGGCGCGCATCATCAGCCAGGTGCAATCGATGGCGCGCTATGTATTCCAGACCGAGTCGCCCTGGATCCTCGGCGTCGCCGGTCCCGGATCGGCGGCGATGGAGATGAGCATTGCCAATCTGGTGTGGCCGGGGACACGCGTGCTATCGGTCTGCAACGGCTACTTCAGCGCGCGGTTTGCCGAGATGGCGCGCCGCGTCGGCGGGGAGGTCGAAACGCTGGAGTTCCCCTTGGGCCTGGCGGCCGACCTGCCGCAGCTGGAACAGGCACTCGAACGCACACGGCCCGCCGTGCTCACCATTGCGCAAGGCGAAACCTCGTCCACGACCTTCAACCACCGCCTGCCCGAGATTGCACGCCTGGCGCGCCGGGCCGGCTGCCTGGTGGTGGTCGACGCCGTGTGCACGCTGAGCACGACGCCGCTCCTGATGGACGAGTGGGACATCGACGTGGTCGTTACGGGCGGACAGAAAGGCCTGTCCTCGATTCCGGGCGTGTCGCTGATCGCCATCTCCCCACGTGCCTGGGAGCGCATCCAGGCGCGTCCTGCGGATCCTGCCCAGTGGTGCCTGGACGCCAAGCTGGCCGCCCAGTTCTGGCATCACGCGTCCTACCATTACACGGCCCCGGTGTCGGGTATCCTGGCATTGCACGAGGCGCTGCACCTGATTTGCCAGGAAACGCTGGAGGCGCGCTTCGCGCGTCACGCCAGCTGCTCGACGGCGATGCAGCGCGCCATCGAAGCGCTCGGGCTGAGCTTGTATGGCCACCCCGATTCCCGCCTGCAGTCCGTGATCGGCGTCGAGGTGCCGGTCGGGATCGATCGGGGGCAGATCTGCAAGCATATCTCCTCCAGGTACCGTGTCGAGATTTCGGGCTCGTTCGGTTTGAACATCGTGCGGATTGGACAGATGGGAGAGCAATGCCGCACGCACCATCTGTTCCGCACCCTGCACGCCTTCGGGTCCACGATACGCGACCTGGGAGGCAGCGTGGATCTGCCCGCGGCTGCGGCGGAACTCGAGAGGGAGCTGCAGCGCATGCCCGATGGCGCGGCCTGACGCGGCGCGGCGGCCATTGCGCCTGGTCGATCAGGTGAGCGGCAGTCAGGACTGAAGCATCAGGCTGTATGCGACGAAGGTCTCTTCGCGCTTCCAGCCGGTGGACTCGTACAGGGCCTGGGCGCTGTCGTTGGTCCTGGCGGTCGACAGGGTAAGGAATTTCGCGTCGACCGCCTTCGCATAGGACGCCGCCGCCGCGATCAGCGCCTTGCCCACACCGCGCCGGCGCCCGGCTTCGGCGACGAACAGGTCATTGAAGACAAATGCGCGCTTCAGGGAAACCGACGAGAAGCTGGGGTACATCTGGGCAAACCCGAGCACCGACTCGCCGTCCTGGGCAATGAACAGCACCGATTCGCCGTGGTTGAAGCGCTCGAGCAGGAAGGCGCGGGCCGCCGCCAGGTCGCCGGGGCGCTGATAGAACTGCCGGTACCGGTCCAGCATGGGGGCCAGCAGGTCGAGATCGGCCAGCACGGCCTGGCGCACGGTGAAGTCCGATGGTGGTGTCATGCGTGGATCCTCATGGGTGATGGGTCAAGCCTTCAGGAATTCTTCGCGTCCGCCCAGCCAGCGCGTCAGGTGGGCATCCACGACCGCCATGTTCTCCGGCGTCTCGTGCTGCAGCAGGTGCTGGGCCACGTCGCGCGCCCGTTCCACCAGCCACTGGTCGGTCTCGAGGTCCGCAAACCTCAGCATCGCCTGGCCCGACTGGCGCGCGCCCAGGAATTCCCCGGGACCGCGGATCTCCAGGTCGCGGCGCGCGATCTCGAAACCGTCGGTGGTCTCGCGCATCGTCATCAGGCGCTGCTTGGCCACCTGGCCCAGCGGGCTTTGGTACAGCAGCAGGCACACGCTCGCCGCCGAGCCCCGCCCCACGCGCCCGCGCAGCTGGTGCAGCTGCGACAGGCCGAAGCGCTCGGCATGTTCGATCACCATCAGCGACGCATTCGGCACGTCCACGCCCACCTCGATCACGGTGGTCGCCACCAGCACGTGCACCTCGCCGGCCGAGAAGGCGTCCATCACGACTTGCTTGTCCGCCGGCTTCATGCGCCCGTGCACCAGGCCCACCTGCAGGTCGGGCAGGGCCTCGGCCAGGGTCTCGTAGGTCTCGGTCGCGGTCTGCAGCTGCAAGGCCTCGGATTCCTCGATCAGCGGGCACACCCAGTACACCTGCCGGCCTTCCAGCGCCGCCGCGTGCACGCGTTCGATCACCTCGTCGCGCCGGTTCTGGTCGATGGCGCGTGTGACGATGGGGCTGCGGCCGGGCGGCAGCTCGTCGATCACCGACACTTCGAGGTCGGCGTAATACGTCATCGCCAGGGTGCGCGGGATCGGCGTGGCCGACATCATGAGCTGGTGCGGCACCAGGCCGTCGCTGCCCTTGTTGCGCAGGGTGAGGCGCTGGCCGACGCCGAAGCGGTGCTGCTCGTCGACGATCACCAGGCCCAGTTTCGCGAACTGCACCGTGTCCTGGATCAGCGCATGCGTGCCGATCACCAGCTGCGCCTCGCCCGATTCGATCAGCTCGTTGGCGGCGGCCTTTTCCTTTTTCTTCAGGCTGCCGGTCAGCCACGCGACCTTCACGCCCAGCGGCTCCATCCACGAGGCGATCTTGCGGAAGTGCTGCTCGGCCAGGATCTCGGTCGGCGCCATCAGGGCCGCCTGGTAGCCGCTGTCGATGGCCTGCGCCGCCGCCAGGGCCGAGACCACGGTCTTGCCGCTGCCGACGTCGCCCTGCAGGAGGCGCTGCATGGGATAGCCTTCGCGCAGGTCGGCGCGGATCTCCTTGACCACGCGCTGCTGGGCATTGGTCAGCTTGAAGGGCAGGGCCTGCAAAAACGCTTCCGACAGGGCGCCGACCGCGCGCAGGTGGGGCGCGCCTTTCTCGCGCCGCGCCTGCTGCGCGCGCTTCAGGGACAGCTGCTGGGCCAGCAGCTCGTCGAACTTCATGCGTTCCCAGGCCGGGTGCGAGCGTTCGATCAGGGCGTGTTCGTCGGCGTCCTTGGGCGGGTAGTGCAGCAGCTTGACCGCGGGCGCGAAGTCCATCAGGCGCATGCGCGCGCGGATCTGCTCCGGCACGGTGTCGGTCCAGTCGATGCGGCGCATGGCGTCGGCGATGGCGCGCCGCAGGATGGTCTGCGACAGGCCTTCGCCGGAAGGGTAGACCGGCGTCAGCGAGGTGGGCAGGGGCGCGCCCTCGTTGACCACCTTGTAGGTCGGATGCACCATCTCGGCGCCGAAGAAGCCGTGCTTGAGCTCGCCGCGTGCCCGCACCCTCACGCCTTCGGACAATTGCTTGACCTGGCTGCCATAGAAATTCATGAAGCGCAGCAGCAGCTCGCCCGAGTCGTCCTGGATCGTCACCAGCAGCTGGCGCCGCGGCTTATAGGTAATTTCATTTTTGACCACGAGGCCTTCGACCTGCCAGGTTTGCAGGCCGCGCATGCAGGCTTCGCGGATCGTGACGATCCTGGTCTCGTCCTCGTAGCGCATCGGCAGGTGCAGCACCAGGTCCATGTCGGTGCGCAGCCCAAGCTTGGCGAGCTTGCTTTCTGTGGTTTTAGGGGCGGCTGGGGTCTTGGAAGCGGGCATTTTGCGGCAATCGGGCGTTCGCTGGCGTAAAATAGAGGGTTCGCCGCACGCGCTGTAGCCTCTATTGTAAGGCTGACAGCGTTCATTTTCCCAGAATTGAGAACAATGTACTCGCTTTCCGATTTCGACTTCGACCTGCCGCCCGAGCGCATCGCCCAGCTGCCGCTGCCGGACCGCAGCGCCTCGCGCCTCCTGCAGCTCGATGGCGACCAGATCACTGACCGTCATTTCGCCGACATCGTCGACCAGCTCCAGCCGGGCGACCTGCTGGTGATGAACAACACGCGAGTGCTCAAGGCGCGCTTCTTCGGCGTCAAGGAAACCGGCGGCCAGGTCGAGGTGCTGGTCGAGCGCGTGCTCGACAACCGCACCGTGCTGGCCCAGGTGCGCGCTTCCAAGTCGCCCAAGCCGGGCAAGCGCATCCGCCTGGCCGACGCCTTCGACGTCACCACCGGCGAGCGCGCGGGCGAGTTCTTCACCCTCCACTTCGAGGGCGACGTGTTCGAGCTGATCGAGGCCCACGGCAGCCTGCCGCTGCCGCCCTACATCGAGCACACCGCCGACGAATTCGACGAGCAGCGCTACCAGACCGTCTATTCGAAGGAGCCGGGCGCCGTCGCCGCGCCGACCGCCGGCCTGCACTTCGACCAGCCGCTGCTGGATCGCCTGTCCGCCAAGGGCATCAAGCTGGCCTATGTCACCCTGCACGTGGGCGCGGGCACCTTCCAGCCGGTGCGGGTCGAGAACCTGTCGGAACACAAGATGCACACCGAGTGGTACACGATCCCGCAGGACACCGTGGACGCGGTGCGCGCCGCCAAGGCGGCGGGCCGCGACGTGGTGGCGGTGGGCACGACCTCGCTGCGCGCCCTGGAATCGGCCTCGCAATCCGGCGAACTGCTTGCCGGCAGCGGCGACACGGCGCTCTTCATCACGCCCGGCTATGTGTTCAAGACGGTGACGCGCCTGATCACCAACTTCCACCTGCCCAAGTCGACCCTGATGATGCTGGTGTCGGCCTTCGCCGGCTACCACGAGATCCGCAAGGCCTATGCCCACGCGATCGCCAACGAATACCGCTTCTTCAGCTATGGCGACGCCATGCTGCTGACGACTCACTCCCGTTAAGAATACCGATGCTCGAATTTACCCTCCTGAAGAAAGACACCAGCGGCCTGTCGCACGCGCGCCGCGGCCGCCTGAAACTCAACCACGGCACCATCGAAACCCCGATCTTCATGCCGGTCGGGACCTACGGCTCGGTCAAGGCGATGGACCCTGTCGAGCTGAAGGAAGTCGGCTCGCAGATCATTTTGGGGAACACCTTCCACCTGTGGCTGCGCCCGGGCGTGGACGTCATGAACAAGTTCGGCGGCCTGCACCAGTTCATGGGCTGGGACAAGCCGATCCTGACCGACTCGGGCGGCTTCCAGGTGTTCTCGCTGGGCGCGATGCGCAAGATCACGGAAGAGGGCGTGAAGTTCGCTTCGCCGATCGACGGCTCGCGCCAGTTCCTGTCGCCGGAGATCTCGATGCAGATCCAGCGCGCGCTGAACTCGGACATCGTGATGCAGTTCGACGAGTGCACCCCGTATGAAATCGACGGCCGTCCGGCCACCGCCGAGGAAGCGGCCAAGTCGATGCGCATGTCGCTGCGCTGGGCGCAGCGCTCGATGAACGAGTTCAAGGGCGGCGGGAACCCGAACGCGCTGTTCGGCATCGTCCAGGGCGGCATGTACGAGCACCTGCGCGACGAGTCGCTGGCGGGGCTGGAAGACATCGACTTCCCGGGCCTGGCGATCGGCGGCCTGTCGGTGGGCGAGCCGAAGGAAGACATGCAGCGCATCCTGGCCCACGTGGGTCCGCGCCTGCCGGAGAACAAGCCGCATTACCTGATGGGCGTGGGCACGCCGGAAGATTTGGTGGAAGGCGTAGCCAACGGCGTCGACATGTTCGACTGCGTGATGCCGACCCGGAACGCCCGCAACGGCTGGCTGTTCACGCGCTTCGGCGACGTCAAGATCAAGAACGCGCGCTACAAGGACGACAAGGCGCCGCTGGACGAGAGCTGCGACTGCTACTGCTGCAAGAACTTCTCGCGCGCCTACCTGCACCACCTGCACCGCTCGAACGAGATCCTGGGCGCGCGGCTGAATACCATCCACAACCTGCATTTCTACCTGAAGATCATGCAGGAGATGCGCGATGCGATCGACCAGGACCAGTTCCACGCGTTCCGCCTGAAGTTCGCGGCAGACCGCGCACGGGGTGTGTAAGAGGCAGGCCACCGTCTTCGTTCTCTTCACCTAGCCTCAAAACGTCATCCCCGCGAAGGCGGGGACCCAGGTTTGCATGCTCACCACTCACGTTTGATGTAGGTGGCAGAGCGATGGACTTGGATCCCCGCCTTCGCGGGGATGACGTTTTTGGGCAGCGGGATGACGGTTTGGGGCCAACAATGTCTCATCCGTGCGTCTTTACGCAATCCGAAATTATTTTTCCTTCAACACTTGCAATTCTTTTTTGCAAGACCTACATACCTCCAGATTGGCCCGCGCCAGTAAGCCGGTGCTAGAATACACCGCTTATTTTTTTAACTTCACAATCGGAGTTCTTGTGTTCATTTCCAACGCGTACGCGCAAACTGCCCCTGCCGCCGACCCTGGCCTGATGGGCAGCCTGACTACCTTCCTGCCGCTGATCCTGATGTTCGTGGTCATGTATTTCCTCATGATCCGTCCTCAGCAGAAGCGCCAGCGCGAACTCAAGGCGATGATGGACGCGCTGACCAAGGGCGACGAAGTCGTGACCGCGGGCGGCATCGTGGGCCGCGTCAACAAGGTCACCGACGCCTATGTGGCGATCGAAGTGGCAGCCGGCACCGAAATCATGGTGCAGAAGAACGCAGTGACCACCCTGCTGCCGAAAGGCACCCTGAAAGCCCTGTAAGCCAGCAGTGCGGCTTCGCGCCGCACTGCGCAAACATGAATGCCGGAACACTATGAACCGCTATCCCGTCTGGAAATATTTACTGATCGCCATCGCGCTGCTGATCGGCGTGCTGTACACGGCGCCTAACTACTTCGGCGAATCGCCGGCGTTGCAGGTGACGTCGGGCCGGTCGACGATCAACGTCACCAGCGCCACCACCACGCTGGTCGAGGATGCGCTCAAGCGCGCCGGCATTCCCACCACCGCCATGAGCCTCGAAGGCACTGGCCACAGCACCTCGGTGCGCGCGCGTTTCGCCGGCACCGACGAGCAGTTCCGCGCCAAGCTCGCGCTCGAACGCGACCTGAACCGCGATCAGGCCAATCCGGATTACATCGTCACCGTCAACCTGGTGAAGAACACCCCGGCCTGGATGCAGAAGATCAACGCGCTGCCGATGAACCTGGGCCTGGACCTGCGCGGCGGCGTCCACTTCCTGCTGCAAGTCGATACCCGCGCCGTGCTCGACGCCAAGGTCAAGGGCATCCAGGCCAGCGTGCGCAACCAGCTGCGCGACAAGAACGTGCGCCACGCCGGCATCGAGCGCGTGGGCAACAACATCGAAGTGCGCTTCCGCGACGCCGAAACCCGCGTCGCCGCGCGCAATGTCCTGGCGACCCAGACCGACCTGTCCCTGGCCGACGCCGCCGACGGCGCCGATCTCAAGCTGGTCGTCTCCATCAAGCCGGAAGCGCTCAAGCGCACCGTGGAAGAGGGCGTGAAGCAGAACATCGTCACCCTGTCCAAGCGTATCAACGAACTGGGCACCACCGAGCCGATCATCCAGCAGCAGGGCGCGGACCGCATCGTGGTCCAGCTGCCGGGCGTGCAGGACGTGGCGCGCGCCAAGGACATCATCGGCCGCACCGCCACCCTCGAGCTGCGCATGGTCGACCACAGCGTGACCCCGGGCACCGAACTGTCGGCCGCCATCCCGCTGAACTCCGAACTGTTCACCGAAGGCCGCGGCGCACCGGTGGTGGTCTCGAAGGACGTGATCCTGACCGGCGACTACATCTCCAGCGCCGTCGCCAGCTTCGACCAGAACCAGCAGCCGGCCGTGTCGCTCGACCTGAACGGCGACGGCGGCCGCATCATCCGCCAGGCCACCCGCGACAACGTCGGCAAGCGCATGGCCATCCTGCTGAAGGAAAAGGGCAAGTACAGCGTGCTGTCGGCTCCGACCATCCAGAGCGAACTGGGTTCGACCTTCCAGATCACCAACATGGGTACCTCGGAAGACGCCAACGAGCTTGCGCTGCTGCTGCGTTCGGGCGCCCTGTCGGCCCCGATGGAATTCGTCGAAGAACGCGTGATCGGCCCGCAGCTGGGCGCCGAGAACATCGAGCGCGGCCTGCACTCGACCATCTGGGGCTTCGTGGCGATCGCGATCTTCATGATCGCCTACTACCACCTGGTCGGCTTCTTCAGCGCACTGGCGCTGGCGGCCAACGTGCTGTTCCTGCTGGCCCTGCTGTCGATGATGCAGATCACCCTGACCCTGCCGGGTATCGCCGCAATCGCGCTGGCGCTCGGTATGGCGATCGACGCCAACGTCCTGATCAACGAGCGCATCCGCGAAGAGCTGCGCGCGGGCCAGCCGCCGCAAGCGGCGATCTCGGCCGGCTTCAAGCACGCCTGGGACACGATCTTCGACTCCAACGTCACCACCCTGATCGTCGGCCTGGCGCTGCTGGTGTTCGGCTCGGGCGCGGTGCGCGGCTTCGCCGTGGTGCACTGCCTGGGCATCCTGACCTCGATGTTCTCGGCCGTCTTCGTGGCGCGCGGCTTCGTCAACGCCTGGTACGGCCGCAAGAAGAAGCTGACCAAGATGTCGATCGGCACGGTGTGGGCGGAAGGCCTGGCCTCGCCTAACAAGAAACAAGCTACTCAGGACTAACGATGGAATTTTTCAAGATCAAACGGGATATCCCGTTCATGCGTCATGCCCTGATCCTCAACGTGATCTCGGCGGTGACCTTCCTGGCGGCGGTGTTCTTCCTGGCGACCAAAGGCCTGCATTACTCGGTGGAGTTCACCGGCGGCACCGTGATGGAGCTGCGCTATCCGCACGCGGCGGACCAGGAAAAGATCCGCACCACCCTGCGCGGCATCGGCTACGAAGCGCCTGAGGTGCAGAGCTTCGGCACCGCCCAGGACATCATGCTGCGCCTGCCGATCGTGCAGGGCACGCCGGCGGCCGGCACCTCGGCCAAGGTCTTCGACGCGGTTTGCGCCTCCGAGCAGGGCGCGACCAGGCAGTTCCAGACCACCAGCGCCAAGGGTGAGCAGGTCAGCCGCACCAGCTGCGTGGACGCGGCCGGCAAGGAAGTGCTCAGCCTGCAGCGCGTGGAATTCGTCGGCCCGCAGGTGGGCGACGAGCTGGCGCAGAACGGCCTGAACGCGCTGCTGATGGTGGTGTTCGGCGTGGTTGCCTACCTCGCCATCCGCTTCGAGTGGAAGTTCGCGGTCGCGGCCATCCTGGCGAACCTGCACGACGTGGTCATCATCCTTGGCTTCTTCGCCTTCTTCCAGTGGGAATTCTCGCTCACGGTGCTGGCGGCGATCCTGGCGGTGCTGGGCTACTCGGTCAACGAATCGGTCGTGATCTTCGACCGTATCCGTGAAATGTTCCGCAAGCATCGCAAGATGACGGTGACCGAGGTGATCGACCACGCGATCACCAGCACCATCTCGCGTACCATCATCACCCACGGTTCGACCCAGATGATGGTGTTGTCGATGCTGTTCTTCGGCGGCCATGCGCTGCACTACTTCGCCATCGCGCTGACCATCGGCATCTGCTTCGGCATTTATTCGTCGGTGTTCGTGGCCGCGGCGATCGCCATGTGGCTGGGCGTGAAGCGCGAAGACCTGATCAAGCCGGTCAAGGAAAAGGACGAGACCGACGGCGCCGTCGTGTAATCTCAAGCTTCCTGCTGAAAATGCCGCCCCGGCTTTGCTGCGGCGGCATTTTTATTGATCCGTTCCGGTACGGATGAGAACGTTCGGATTTGTGTGCGGCAACGCACAGATGCATTGTTAGCGCAACCTTATAGTGGACTCGTCTCTTTCAGGACATCCCTAGTTTTGGACTTTGCCCGCTCCCTGAGCGGGCATTTTTTTGCCGCCCCGGGCGCCAGCGGGCCGCCAGCCTTTCAGCCATGACCGCGGATCAGCCGGCGCACTTTGGCCTTGACGCCGTAACGGTCCAGCAGCTGGCCTGCCCAGCCGGAAAAACGGTCCATCAGCGCGTGGGCGCGGAGGACGGCGGCATTGCGCAACGTGGGCCGCACCAGGTACACATGGGCGCACTGGCGCTGGTGGGTGGCGAACAGGCGCTTGTGGTCGGACTGGCCTTCGGTGAAATCGAAGTAGCGCAGGCCGTCTTCGCTGAACATCTGCTCCAGCACCAGCCACTGCAGCACGGTGCCGACCGACAAGTGCATGTAGGCCGGGTCATAGCCCAGGTAGGCGTAGATCGCCACGCCGTCCTGGACCGGGCAGTAGAGGTAGGAGACAGGCCGCTCGCCGTCGAACAGTACGTAGGCGCGCAATTGCCCGCCGGCGGCCAGCGCGCGGCTGCGTTCCATGAACTCGGGCGTATCGGGCAGGCCCGCGTCCAGTAGCTTTTCCTGGTAGGTCAGCTTCGACACTGCGCGCGCGAGTTCGAAAAAGGCCGGAATCTCTTCCGGACCGCGGTAGGAATGCCACTTCAGGGCGCCACCGCAGTGTTCGGTGTACTTGCGGATCTTGCGATTGATGGTCGAGCGCGTCTTGGACGAGAATTTCTTCTGATAGTCATCGAAGGACGTGCCCAGATCGATGTAGCAGTGCTGGTACTGCAATGGGACGTAGCGCAGGAAGGGCCCCGAGCGGGCCAGGCGCGGCAGCGTTTTGTCGACCGGCAGGCGGCGCAGGGCGAAACCCTGGCTGCCCTGGAGCAGGTGGTCCTCGCCCGGAATCGCGATGCCGTCGGCATTCCCTGTCTCGGCCAGCCCGATCGAGTGCAACTGCAAGCGGATGGAGGCTCGGAACAAGGTCCAGTCACTCAGCTGGAACTTGAACGCTACATCACGCATTTGCCAGGCAAATTGCGTCCCAAGGTTTTTTTGCATAGCACGTGCGACTCAGAAAGGAAACATGCACCAACATGGCGCAGGTCTTAGATGTTGCAGCATTGCATTGTCACATTCCGCCTGTCAATAAATTCGGCATTGTTGAGCCGACTGTGATGGCAAATTGCAACTCACGGTACATGGTATCGACGGATTGCAAGGGAGCCAGACCTGGACCAGCTGCAAGACAAGTTCGCGGTCCGCCGGAAGAGCATGGAAGAAGATGGAAAATCATCCCGCAGTGTGAAACAACGCACGGAGCAGTCCGGGGCAGGGACCTATACTGAAGCTGTCTCTTTCAGGACATCCCTAGTTTTGGACTTCACCCGTTCCCTCATCGGAGCGGGTTTTTTTTCGCCTGTTTGCGCTGACAGTAGAAGAAATATGCGCAATGTGAAGCAGCGCACGGAAAGAACCCGCCCAAGTCCTTAAAGTAGACCTGTCTCTTTCAGGACATCCCTAGTTTTGGACTTTGCCCGCTCCCTGAGCGGGCATTTTTTTGTGCTTACATCAGCGCGGCGGTCAGGCTCTTGACTTCCTCGGCCGATTCCTCGAGCACCTGGGCCAGGGTGCCGGCGCCGATGGTGAAATCGATGGTGGCCGCGCTCTCCGGCGTGGTGGCGCCCGGACGTTCCAGCAGGGGAGAAGCCACCGGGGCCAGGTCGTTGGCCAGCAGCAGGGTGTCGCCCAGGGTCTCGGGCGGCAGGGCGCGCATGCCATTCCACAGCGCCTCGATGGCGCCCATCACGGCCACCGGCACGCCCAGCTTGAGCAGCACGCCGCGGCCGATGGCCACTTCGCCGTGCTCGATCCATTCGTCCGCGCCGCCATCCAGCAGGCCCGGATAGGCTTCCGCGCGCGACAGCAGGTAGAAACCGCCCACCTCGTGGACGATGCCGGCGAACATGGCCGTTTCCGGATCGACGAAGGAGACGCGGCGCGCGATCACCTGGGCCAGGGCGGCCACGTGGGCCGAGTGGGCCCACAGCTGGTCGGCCTTGGCGCGCAGGGCGGGATCCTGGATCTCGCTGGCCAGCTGGCGCACGATGACGGAGGCCGCCAGCGCCCCCAGGGTGCGGAAACCGACGCGCTGGACGGCAGCGCGCACATTGGTGACGTCGTTGCCGGAGCGGTTGTAGGCGACGGAATTGGCGATGGCCACGGTGCGCGCCGCCAGCAGCGGCTCGGCCTGGACCAGGCGCGCCGCTTCGTCGATGTGGAAGTCCGGCTCGCCCAGCGCGCGCTGCAGCGTGAGCGTCGCGTTGACGCTGGTGGGGAAGCTCAGCTCGCCGCGGCCGGCCTCGGCGGCGATGCTCTTGAGTGCGGAGAGTCTGTCCATCGAAAAATTATACCCCTATCGCGATGGCGCGCCGCCGAAAATTTTTCCCTACGGCATCGTTTTGTCGCAGGGAGGGAGCATCATGGCTCGCTGAAGATGGCGTCGCAGCCGTCCTTCGGTTCCTCGGTATCCTGGAGTTCGTCGACCAGGCCGAGGTCGAACAATTCCTCGACCGCATTCATGAAGCTGTTCAGCTTGGTGGCGCCGATGAGGCGGTAGATCTCGCCGGTTTCGTTGCGCACGCCGATCAGCATCTTTTCCTGCTTGACCTCGTCCAATGGGGCGACGTCGAGCAACAGGTTGCCGATGATGTGCTTGTCGAAATGGGCAGGCTTCTTGCCTTCGATCAGGGAGGTTTTCAAGGGAGTTCCTTTAGTTGGGACGGTAAGAGGGGCAGGCCGTCGGCATGGCTGCCCTGCGCGATGCTGGCGCGCAGGGTCGAGAGCGCCGCATCGAGCGCATCGAAGTCGGCTTCGCTATAGGCCGAGAATAATTGCTTTCCATGGGCGACCACCTTGGGGAACACTTCGCAGAATACCCGATCCCCGGCCGGCGTGAGCCGTACGAAGAAGGAGCGCTTGTCGTCGGTGCTGCGTTCGCGCATGACCAGGCCTTTCTGCTCCAGGCGTTCGATGACGCCGGTCAGGGTGCCCTTGGTGATCAGGGTCCGTTCGCCCAGCTCCTTGTAGCTCATGCCGGTGGTGTTGCCGAGCGTGGCGATGATGTCGAACTGGGCGTGGGTCAGGCCGTGATGGCGTACCGATTCGCCCGAAAAGCGTTCGAAGCCCTGCATGCACTCGGCCAGCAGCCGGACGCTCTTTAAGTATCGTTCCCCCATGGAGAAGATTATAGCCGCCCGACCATGGTTTGCCTGTTAGCTTCACCGCCGGGGCCGCTACGGTGATCTCCGGTATGATAGTGGACTACGTTTTATTTGCCCGGTTTTCTTCATGACACCGCCGATCCAGCCCGATGCAGCCTGTTGACCTGTCCCGCCTGGCACAGGAGCGCCCGCTGCGCGTCCTGCTGGTCAATGCCGGCGAGCCGGACGCGCTGACCTGGTCGGCGCTGGTCCAGCCGCTGCGCCTGGCTGCCAAGGCGATGGGGCCGGAGCGGCTGCACGTCGACGTGCGCAGTCCCGACAAGTTCGTGGGCGACGCCCAGCGCCACTGGCACCTGGTGCTGCTGGTGGCGGACGAGTCCGAGGCGGCGCTCAAGCCCGCCAACTGCCGCGCCCTGATCGAGCGCTGC